>JBHPGJ010000001.1:0-105484 GCA_042570545.1 Patescibacteria group bacterium
TCACAACATCACGCTGACGAATAATAGCCAGTTTAGAATTGATGAATTTTTTTTCATCTATGGCAGTCCAAGGACGAGTATGAACGAGTGAAGTGGAGTGCAAACGGGCCGTAACCTCGGCGATGGATCTTAAAACTTTTTTATAATGTTTTGAATGACCAGAGAGACGACGCAAACTATTACCCTTGATCTCGTTGTAAAAAAAGTAAGACGTATTTTTCAAATAATAAATCGGTCTTATGACCCTTAGATGTCTATATCTAGAAAGGTGTTTTAACAATTTGTACGTGTGTTCTGGTATGTAATTACCTCTTATGGTAATTCGTTCCCGCTCTTCTTGGTGATTAATTATTAAAAATGAGAACCAGGTAAGATAGCTAGTGCGCGACAAGGCCTTGGGTTGTTTCATTTCAAGGGAAATTATATGCTGAGCCTCAGGAATCAAAATTTCTAAATTAGTGTTGAAAAAATTGAACATGGTCTCGTAATCGGTCAATTGGTGGTTAAGGGTGGCGGGATTACTAGTGTCATTAATATTTGTTAAGTTAAGTTTATAGCCAAGCTGATCCATAACAACTATTGCCTGTCGTATGCCATTTTGTACCAAGCGACGCTGTGCCCTCATCGATCGTATAACCACGCTATAGGCAAGGATTTGCATTATCCACCATATATAATAGTGATTAATTATGGGCAGGATAGTGCTAAGTTTCTGGTGAGATTTTGCGGCATATTTATTAAGGAAAATATGTTTAGTTCGATCAGCGCGTTTTTGACTTATTTCATGATCCCAAGCCAGTCGATCAACCTGTGCCATAAAACTGGCCACATCACTAAGGGGGTCAAAATTACTGCAATTACCAAAATCAATAATCCCTATCGATCGGCTAGGGTGGATGATTATATTAGCGGGATGAAAATCGCCATGGGTAACAGTAATATACTTTCGTCGCCGGTTAATTACCTGCTCGAGTTTATTAGCTATCGTATTCATTATGGCCTTGGCTGGTGCTAGGGCCTGGGGGTGGCAGCGTCGGAAGTCTCGGATAAAGTATTCTTGCTCTAGTCTTATATGTTTTTTGGTTCTTTTGATATCTGCCGAAACTCCGGATTGATGAAATTTTGCCAACCAAGCAGCCGATAATCTAATTGCTTTGACGTTTAAAAGATGATCGTAAGTTAAAGACTTAAGTAGCGTAGTGCCCGGAAAATTCTCATATAAACCCAGTCTTAACTTGGGGAAATAGCCCAGACTCAGCGGTACTCGATAATGGCCAAAGGCAAAGCCTTGATTGTATAGATCTTTTTGTACTTTTGTTCCCACCGCCAAGGCAGCGCTTGTATCGGGGCTGGGGACGTTACCGCGAATGATACGCCTAGCTCTTTCTCCGTCAGGAGTCTCCAGTATCAGCTCATAACTAATGGCGCTCTTAAACTCAAAATGACCGTGTTGAGTAACGATTAGGCGCTTTAATATTGTCCCGGACGGATAAAACTCTTTTACTTTACGAGCAAAAAATTTCCGCATCGCCCTTCTTTTTAAGGCTATGTTATTCAGTGGCCTCTTTGGCATAGCTTTCAAGTTCCTTAATACGATCGCGAAGTTGGGCAGCTCGCTCGAATTCTTGTTTGTCAGCCACTGCCTTCATCTCTTTGTTAATATTTAGTATGATTTTTTTTATTTCACTTTTAGGCAACTTTGGCATGCCTTGGTCCGTCCGCTGTCTTACTTCCTCGTCTTCTTCTTTACTTAGACGCTCAACGGTACCGTCTCTTTGCCATTCAAAGCCGGTAAAAATAATGTCCTGATATAAACTAATAGCTTGATCCTTCTCTTTTTTGGTAGCTTTGGAATTAATTAAAATGGTATCTTTTAACTCTTTAGCTCCAGCCTCAATCATCTCTAGGCTCCACCACGGCTTTGCCGAGGCCCACCAGAACTGATCAGAATGAATCGCCCGATCAAGGGCCGGCCGAACCTTGGCGTAACTCTTGTCATCTTTGTCTAGGCGGTGCGTTGTTTTAATGGCCAAATTAGTTAATTGCCATTGTTTTTTGTGTATAATATTTTTTGGATCATTCCAGCGGGAGAAAGGAGCGTTGTTCTCTAAATCTTTTTCCATCAGTGCCCAGGTCGAGGGCAGGGGGTCCACTGATTTACGGTCAGCGAATAATCCTATCAGCTCGCTAACATTTACAGTCTCAAGCTTTTTGGACTTATAAATTTCAAATAAAAGATGTTCCATACCCGGGCGATGATGACCAAAAGTCTCACCATCCATAGCGGTCAGAAGATATTCATCCTTGTGCAGACGGTCACCAAGGCTATCGATTAAAAGTTCGCCCGTCCCAAGCTGACCGGATAATATCTTATAGCTCATTTTTCTTTCCCGAAAAAAGATATAAAAGTTTTTCAATCCGGCAACTTCATAAATGACACTATAATCAATTTGGTTGATGTCTTTACCAAACGATAGTTCATCAGCGATTACCCACCGAAAACCCATTGCCTGAGCCACCTCGGCAACTTTTTTAGAAAAACCCATTTCCGGCGGAAAAAATCCATTCGGTTGGTAAAGCTGACCAAAAAACTTCTTACTGGCCTCGGTATTGAGCTTTATTTGTCGCTTAATTTCGTCTTCCGGAAGCGTGGGCAACAAAGGATGGTACATAGCACTTCCGGTGAGCTCTACCTGTCCCCGTTTGATTAATAGACGAAGATCATCAAGCACGTCTTGTCCGTTATATTTGGCTAATAACTCACATAATATGCCATTAATGTTAACGGTGGCCTTGGCGTGCGAGTTTTCCTTAAGTCCCCGCACAATACGGCGGTAGCTTTCTTCGGTGATTTTTTCTACCCAGTGTTGTTTTTGAGTAGGTGGTTGATAAATATGTAGAAAATTTGCCCAATACATTAAATTACTTTTTTGCCTCCCATATATTTAGTCTCTTGTGTTCGCTGGCGGTACTCCTCGGCTCGCTCTTGAGCAATGCCTTCGCTCTGCCAACGTTCCACTTCTCGAATAATCATATCATATAAATTATGAGCCTGCTTTCGGTCGGTATCTGATACGGTCTTTAGGTCTTTGATGACGTCTAGCAGCTCTTTGGTCTCTCTGATAACTATTTCTTTGCTCCACCAGGGCTGTGCTGAGGCCCACCAATATTGATCAGATGCCAAGGCAGCATCAAGCAAGCCGTGGGCATCCCCGGCGTCTTTGTCGTCCTGTGCTTCGGCCTGGTGTACTAAATGACTTATTAAGTAAGTTAGAGGCCACTGCAGCATATGAATGGTATTGTCATGGTTGTACCAAAGCACATAGGGGCTTCCGGCTTGTATATCTTCTGGGCGTGATGACCAACTGGCACGCAGCGGATTGACTACTTCTGTCTTCTTTAGCCTCTTTAAGTAGTCAGAAAAAGTGACTGTTTTGTAGTTGGTGATAGCTGCCTCCCAAAGGCGATCGGTGCCTATACGATGGTGACCAAGATTTTCTCCATCCATTGCAGTCACCAAGTAGCTGCCCGAACGATCGTCTTTTCCAATCTTGGCTATAAACTCCTGGGGTTTATTAATTGGCGCCGAAAAAGCAAAGTAATCAGAAATATAGCGATTACGGAATATGGCCGTCATCCCATTGGACATTTGATAGCGCTGATCTAGGCTTACCTGACCCAGTTGACCGCCGAAGCTGATTTCGTCTAAGGCAATCCATTTGAAGCCCAGCTCTTTTATGGTCTCTGAAATTTTAAAGCTGTAACACATCTCTGGAGGGAAAAATCCAACCGGTTCATAGACAGGGCCAAAGTATTTTTTATTTACCTCGGTATTTAGCTGAATCTGTCGTTTGATCTCCTGACGGGATATTAGGGGCAGTATAGTATGGTATTTAGCACTGCCGGTGAACTCCACCTGTCCTTTCTCGGCTAAATCGCGAAAACCCTTTACCACATCGTCTAGCTGGTGTTCGATCAATTGTTCGGTTAAAGAGGCATTAATATTAATTGTTATATTTACTTGGGGATTTTTCTTCAATATAGAAATCAACGGACGATAGCTTTCGGTAGCAACCTTATTGATTATTTTTGGATCCCAATTAGGTGGTTGATAGATGTGAAACAAATTTGCCCAGATCATTTCTTTTTTGATTTTACCCGAGATTGTTTTATAGCCAACCTGTAAAGACTAGTGTATTTTTTTGCCGGTAATTTCCACGAGTATGATAGTCTCATTGATTGCCAAGTTAGTCGCTCCCAGGCTTTGGGGTGGTGATAATTTTCGATAGCACGAGCAATGGCAATTAATAAATCGCTAGGATCATACTGATAGAGGACAAAACCATTGCCGCGACCAGTGCGCGGATTATAATTTATGATTGTATCAGACAAGCCCCCGGTTTCATGAACTATTGGTATCGAGCCATAACGCAAACTGATCATTTGTGATATGCCACAGGGTTCATAACGAGAAGGCAGTAAAAACATATCCGAACCAGCATATACTCGCGAAGCCATTTTCTCAGTAAAAGGAGTATAAATGGCCAGTTGTTTGGGGTAGCGTTTGGCGTATCTTTTAAATTCACGAATAAATTCTTGACTACCGCTGCCGACCACTACCATTTGTAGGTTTTGTTTCATTAGTACCGGCAATACTTCGAGTATTAAATAAAATCCTTTTTGCTCTGACAAGCGGTTGACCAACCCAATCAGAGGTTGATCGGCCTTGATACTTAGACCAACTTCTTTTTGGAGAAACGCTTTGTTCTTGGCTTTTTTGTCTAAGGAATTCCAATCGTAGTTGTAGGGAATGTTGTTATCAAAGGAGGGGTTATAAACGGTATAATCAATGCCGTTAATTATTCCAAAAAAAGTACCTTCTCGGCGCCGCAAATATTTATCCAGTTCTTGTCCGTAGTCGGGAGTTAGTATTTCGGCAGCGTAGCGCTCAGATACTGTATTAACTACATCGGCATGTAAAATCGCTCTTTTGGTCAGATTCATATATTTAATGCCCGAGGCCTCGGTAGCTGGCTTGCCGCGACCAGAGTCTATCTTATCTTTTGGAACTTTCCACCACTCACTACCCATCTGAAAAGGTAAATTGTGAATAGTAAACAACGTACTGATACGTGCATAAAAAGAGTCACGCCTGTAGACGGTTTTAATAAGGTTGGGTATTAGCCCAGCCTGCCAATCGTGACAATGAATTACTTGTGGACGATAATTAATAACCTTCAATAATTTAAGGGAAGCTTCATTGAGAAGATAGAATCGTAAGTTATCATTTTCGTAACCATATATTTTACTGTGTCCATAAAATTTATCATACCGAACGAAATAAATGGGAATTTCCGGCGTAAGACATGACTTTAAAAATCTTACCTTATAAGACCGTCGACCAATTCTTACGGTAGCAACGCCTAAATCTTCTAGCTTCAAGTTCTGTTTTTCAATAAATGTATAGTAAGGGGTTATAATACTGACCTCGTGGCCTAATGCCGATAAGGCCTTCGGCAAAGCCAGAGCAACATCGCTAAGTCCGCCAGTTCGGGAATATGGTGCAACTTCGGAAGCGACACTAATTATCTTTAATTTTCTAGTATTAGGCATAACTTAGGTAATTTTAACGGCTAAACGTTCACCGCAAATAGCCACCGCTAAAGCATCAGCGGCGTCATCAGGCCGGGGCGGTTTTTTTAAACCCAACCAGGCGCTGACGGCTTTTTGTATTTGTGGTTTTGAGGCTTGTCCATAACCAGTTAAGGCTCTTTTTACCTGAAGGGGTTTACATGAGACAATCTGGCTTTTTGTTTGACTGGCACAGAGTAATAATACTCCCCGGGCTTGACCGACCGTAAAAGCCGTGGTGACATTACGGTGATAAAACAACTCTTCGACAGCTATAATATTTGGTTGCCATTTTGAAATTATCTTCTTGGCATTTTTATAGATAAGATTAAGCCGAACAGGAAATGGCATTTTAGCCGGCGTTTCAATAACGCCATATGCCTTAGCCACTATGCTGCTGCCCCTTTTTTCAATAATCCCAAATCCGGTTGTGGCTAAGCCGGGATCTATTCCCATAACTATAACTTTCTTATGCTTCGGCATTGGTGTAAAAATTATTTACATCTTCATTGGCCTGAAGGTCGGCCAGCAGCTTTTCTAATTTTTTAGAATCACCTTCATTTACCGCCAACTTATTTTTTGCCACCAGTTCAATGGCGGTCTCAATT
This sequence comes from Patescibacteria group bacterium, assembly GCA_042570545.1. Lineage (GTDB taxonomy): Bacteria > Patescibacteriota > Patescibacteriia > JBHPGJ01 > JBHPGJ01 > JBHPGJ01. Next base: position 6,240 of record JBHPGJ010000001.1, read on the forward strand.
ATTTTATATTTCTTAGCAGTTAGGGCGTCGCTGACTTTTTTTAAATCAGTCGGGGTGGTATATATTATTGTTTCTGGACTGCCTTCTTCAACATCCTCAGCGCCGGCATCAATAGCGGCCAGCTGAATTTCTTCGTTGTCATTGCCGGAAACATCGATTGTAATAACGCCCCGCGATTCAAACATCCAATTAACACTGTTTTGAGTCGCCAGATTACCACCATGTCTAGAAAATATATGTCGCAAGTCTGCTATTGTTCGGTTTTTATTATTAGTAAGCACTTGTATCATAATGGCCGCTCCGCCGGGGCCATAGCCTTCGTAGACCACCTCTTCAATAATCTCTCCGTCATTTAACTCCCCAGTTCCTCTTTTTATAGCCCGCTCAATATTAGTGTTGGGCATGTTTAAAGATCGGGCTTGGTCGATGGCCAAGCGCAAGCGTTCGTTGGTAGCGGGATTTACTCCACCCGCTCGAGCAGTAACGGTGAGCGTTTTTCCTAATTTAGTAAACAAAGTGCCTCGCTTAGCGTCTTGGACACCTTTTTGTCTTTTGATTTGTGACCAACGTGAATGACCCGACATAAAAATCGCTATTTAGAAAATAACGTATATAAAAATTTGGTCATTTTCTTCATGTTTTCAGCAACACTATAACAATTTTACGGTCGCTGGTCAATTGTGGCGGCTAGGCATTGCAATTAAATTTATCTATAGTTAAAATTAGAATACAAATTAAAATATTTGGCCAAATCCAAAACCAACAGACTCCCGCTCACCATGCTTGGGCGGGAGTTTTTAAATTGGGAGGCGCTATGAAATATGATACAATTTTCATATGACCAACGAAAAAGACCGGAAAAATTGGTGGTCAAAACCAATGATTCAAATTCTAGTGATTGCAATATTATCCACTGCAATATTTACTTTTTTTCAGACTACGGGCACCTTTGCTGATCCAGATTCTTTTTATCACGCCAAAATGGCAGTATTGATGAAAGACGGAGGAATTGTTCAGGAATTTCCCTGGGCCAGGTTCACCGTTCTGGCCGAAACGTATGCTGACCAGCATTTTTTGTACCATATTTTTCTTATACCCTTCGTAAGTGTATTTGATCCGCTAATTGGGATTAAAGTGGCAACTGTGCTGTTGGCCGTAATCCTTATGGTGGTGTTTTATCTGGTTTTAAGAAGTCTAAATGTCCGTTGGCCGTGGCTGTATACACTGTTACTATTAACAATCAATCCGTTTACTTTTCGCATGAGTCTGGCCAAGGCCAGCTCAATATCAATAATACTATTGCTTATTGGCTTGGCGCTGGTGGCACACTATCGCTGGCGCTGGCTGATCTTATTATCATTCTTATATGTCTGGTTCTATGGCGGCTTTGTACTCATGTTTATTGTCGTCTCAACTTATATCGTAGTTAGTTGGCTGGTAAATCGTTTTCGTCATCGCCAATCAAGCCATCGTTTCTTAGCTAAGGTCTATTCACTGATTGGTACCCGTTTTGGTCTGAATAAAAAGCGGCGGCTAAATCTTCGATTATGGGCAAGCATAGTCGGTGGTCTGTTGGCCGGCATATTAATAAATCCCTATTGGCCAAAAAATTTAACGATCTATCTTCATCAACTGGTTAATATCGGTATCATTAATTTTCGAGATACTATCGGCGTCGGTGGTGAATGGTACGCCTATGGCTTCATTGATCTGATAACAAATGCCGTTGTGGTAAATGCCATTGTAGTCGTCGCCCTGGCCTTGTTTGTAATTTTCTTTAAAAAGCAATCAAAAATTTCAATTACTACCGCTCTGCTATGGTTTTTCTTTCTGATTCTGACGTTAAAATCACGCCGCTACGTTGAGTACTATGTGCCCTTTGCCATGTTGTTTAGTGCTTTAGCAATATCTGATTCGTTGCGGCAATGGTCGTTTAAAGGGATTGTAAATGAACTTAAAGGCTGGTGGCGGACCAATGTGGCTTTTCAACTATTGACGATTGTTTTAGCTGTCTTTTTAGTAGTTGGCCTGCCTTATGTCATAGGCCGTGACATAGTGACCGAACGTCGTGATCATGAGGGTGGTTTTGCTTTAAGCCTGTACCAGGGAGGCAGTCGTTGGCTGCAAGAAAATTCAGCGGTCGGCAGTGTTGTATTACACGACGATTGGGATGAGTTCCCGGTGCTTTTTTATCATAATTCACATAATCACTATATTGTTGGCCTGGATCCAACTTTTATGTATTTATATGACGAAGAAAAATATTGGCAGTGGGTAAATATTACCACTGGCCAGTTTAACGGTAATGTGGCCGAGACTATTCGTGAATCTTTTGGAGCTAGTTACGTTTTTGTGGCCACAGATCACGAGGCAATGGATAAATTAATAAATGAGCGGACAAATTTTCCCCAAGTTTATGAAGACAACGAAGCTCGTATCTATCAAGTGACGGCCGGGCCGCAATGATCAGTCAGAAAGAATTAGATCAACTCCATGAATCTGTGCCACCGGATTATTATGTAGCCGGGGTAAGGAAAAATGTACTGCAACGAGTGTGGCATGGCCGTCGAAAAGCGGTCTTAAAAAAAGTATTAACAGAAAGAGGCGGAAGGATACTAGACCTGGGCTGTCATGGCGGATATATATCACAGTACATTCACGACATAACCGGCAGTGAGGTGTGGGGAATAGATATATCCCGGCAAGCCATTCAGTACGGACGGAAAAATTTTCCCCAGCTCCACTTACGAGTTGGTGATATCCAAAAGAAAACCCAATTTGCCAGTAAGCAATTTGAGGTTATTACGGCCTTTGACGTGCTAGAACATGTACCGAAAATAAATAATGTTATTCAAGAAGTCAGACGCTTACTTAAACCTGAGGGCTACTTTGTTATTGGCATTCCACTAGAGAAGAAATTATTATTTAGAGTAGCTTGGAATTTATGGAAAAAATCAAGAGGGCAAGTTTGGAATGATGTTCACGTGCATAAATTTACTATAGGTGGGTTTAAAAAAATAATGAATAAAAATAAATTTAAAGAAGTTAAGATCTGGTATAGTCACGCCCGCACTTACGTGATATTAAAGTATCAAAAACAATAATGGCAATTTCTCTAACCAGCATCAGCTATTTTATTCTTGGAACTTTGCTAATTTTTCGTTTAAGCACGAATTTTTTTATTACCTATTATCAACCTTTGCCCTACCGGCCAATTGTTCTGTACCTTATATTGTTTATTGGTTTTATCGGTCTGGTAATTATTGATCTGTTAAGGAAAAAAAATAAATCATATTTTTATTATCGGCTAGCTATTATTGTCGGCACTATAGTAATAATTTTAAGCACAGCCATATTCAGCCAGATTGCTTTTCGCCATGACAGTCAGGACCATATTTATATTCACGATGGAGCATTGCTTACTGAGGTGGCTGGCGACAAATTATGGCAAGGCGAAAACCCATACTCAACAAACTACCGCTCGACACTATTTGGCCAGGTTCATAACTGGCAGGATGTAGCTAATTACGATAATCCTGCCTGGTATTACTACGCCTATTTACCGTTTTACGTTATAACATCGGGAACAGCAAACGCGATCAGCGATAATATAGTCGGTTGGTACGATGAACGCTTTTTGCTGATATTAATATTCATTTTAACGATATTTATACTGTATAAAGCCACGACCAATAAAGAGAATAAGCTGCTAGTGTTATTATTATTTAGTTTTAATCCATTATTTACTGATTTCTTTATTACCGGCTTTAATGATGTTTTTGTCTTTTTCTGGTTATTGTTATCGTTTTATTTATTAAAAAATAATCATTTCGGTTGGTCAGCTGCCGTTCTTGGGCTGGCCCTGGTAAGCAAACAGACGGCCTGGATAATTGTTCCCATTTATTTGATTTACCTATATCTGTTAAAAGAAAAGAGCGCTTTTAACTGGAAGTACTGGCTTAAGGTCGTAAAAAGAGTCTGGCCGGCAGTTGTAGTTGTTCTAATTTTTATAACACCATTTTTAATATGGTCAGCCGGAGATTTTATTACCGATGTAATTGATTATCCCGCTGGTCGGACCGAATTTAATTATCCAATTACCGGGTTTGGCATATCAGAAATATTGTTACAAGCCGGATACATTGAGAACAACATTGATTACTATCCTTTTTGGATCTGGCAATTAATATTCGGGATTCCAACATTGATAATCATTTGGTTTTTACTGAAGCAACAAAACTCAATTAGCCGATTAATCACTAGTTACTTATTGCTTCTGCTGGTATTTTGGATATTCAGCCGATTTATGCAAATAAATTATATTGGCTTTCTATCCTGGTTGGCAATCGCCGCCTGGGCTTTTCGAGACAATACCACAGAAGAATTGAATTAATCTACCGACAATGTTCAAATTGTCTCTGATCAACATTCTTTATCTCGTCTTGTCTGTTTTTGCTATAAACCAGCTTGACGTCCTTTATTTAAATGAGAAGCTGGTTTTTCAACCCGCTATAATTTTTATGGTAGTACTAATTGGATTTATATCATTAACGGTTCTTGATTACATTCAAATCAAGGACAGAAAAAAACACAATGTGAAATTATCCATAATAGTTTTTACCATTATCCTATTGTTTGCTGTGGGCATAGGCGGAAGAATCGATTTTCGTCAAAGTAATAATTTACAACACACTATTCACGATGGAGCCCTGCAAACAGAAGTCGCGGCCGACTTACTGCGGCAGGGAAAAAATCCATATCATGAGAATTTTTCTAATACTGTTTTAGGCCAGGTATACGGAAAAGACAATGTAATCATGGAGCATTATATTTACTTGCCTTTCTATTTATTAACTTCCTCGGCCGTTCAATCGGTGAACAACGCCCTGTGGGACAACTACGATCAGCGGATATTATTGTTACTGGCATTCTTTGTTTCGCTAGTGATTATGTATAAGATTCCAAGTAAATTAGATACCAAATTATTAGCCGTTACAATATTTGCCTTCAATCCAATTTTTATTAGGAATTTTATTTTTGGCCATAATGAAATCTTTGTATTTGTCCTGATTTTAGGATCAATCTATCTGTTGTCAAAGAAACATTTTGGCTGGTCACTGGTGGTGATAGGTCTAGCGCTAGCCAGCAAGCAGCTGGCCTGGCCGATTCTACCATTTTATTTTCTTTACTTATATATGAATATCGACCAGACACAGAAACTGACTACGTCAAGATTTTTAGTAACGCTAAAAAAGCTGTGGCCAACGGTACTTGTTTTTTTGGCTGTTATTATGCCCTTCGTCATCTGGTCGCCGGTGGACTTTTTTAATGATGTTTATCGTTATCCAACCGGCGGTTTAGCCACAAGTTTTCCCATACAGGGGGTGGGTTTTTCACAGTTGATGTTAAGCTCCGGATTAATCAAATCGGCCACCGCCTATTTTCCTTTTTGGATAATACAAATTATTATCGGTTTGTCGTTGATGTGGTGGCTCTTAAAAAAACAAGTGCTTAATAATAATATATCATTTTTGCTGACCAGCTATATGCTGTTAGCGCTGGCCGTATTGATGTTTGGCCGGTACTTCAACGAGCCTTTTATCGCTTATTTTTCAATGCTAGCCATTGCCGCTTGGGCATTTAAAGATAATGCTGGTAGTATGGAAACAGAGCCACAACAGACGCCATGAATAAAATTTCCTTAACTACAATTTTATACTTTCCACTCGGCTTCTTTTTTCTTAATCGTTTAAGTACTTTTTTTGTTTCCGGTTATTATATCCCGTTGCTGGTTAGGCCGCTCATCCTATATGCTTTGCTTTTTGCCGGATTTGTTGCCTTGGCCATTCTTGATATTAAAAGAAGCAAGACCAATTCATATTACTGGCCAAGATTTGTCATTGTCGCGGTAACTATATTTGTCTTCATGAGTGCGGCAATATTCACGCAAATTGATCTGCGACACCAAAGTGAAGATGGCTTCTCGATTATTCACGACGGAGCTCAACAGACTGAAATTTCTGGACAAATGCTGCTAGCCGGTAAAAATCCATATGCTGAAAATTTTCAATTTACAAAGTTTGGTAAATATAATGACTTTGCCGAATATCCCGGAATAGATAATCCAGCTTGGCACCATTATATTTATCTACCGTTCTATTTAGTATCATCGACCACTGCTCAGGCTATTGCTAATGGATTAATTGGCTGGTATGATGAGCGCTTTTTACTTATCTTGATGTTTATCTTGACTCTTACGCTTCTGGTACGAGCGACGGAAAACCAAGAACGAAAACTGCTTATGATGGTCGTATTTTCTTTTAATCCGTTATTTATGACGTTTTTTATTGCCGGCTTTAATGATATTTTTGTCTTCTTTTGGTTGACTCTAGCGTTTTACTTACTGTGGAAAAATAAACTTGGTTGGTCAGCCCTGGTCTTAGGATTAGCGATTGCCAGCAAGCAGTTTGCCTGGCTGGCAGTACCTTTTTACTTTTTCTTCCGGTATTACCGCCTGCCGGCTAATCAAACCTGGCTAACTAAATCATGGCAAGTGATAAAGAGTCTTTGGCCAGCTTATTTAGTAGTATTAATATTCACACTGCCCTTCTTATTATGGTCACCGGCAGACTTCAAGGCCGATATTATTGATTATCCAAACGGCTCATCAGAGTATAGATATCCAGTATCGGGTTATGGCTTCTCTTCCTACTTGGTTTTGGGTGGTTGGGTAAAATCAATTCATGATTATTATCCCTTTGGCTTATTCCAGTTTGTTATTGGCCTGCCGTTGCTGATTTTATTACTGCGCTGGCAGAGAAAAAATAATAATATTCATTTTTTATGGATAATTTTTGCGATTTTTCTCATGACAGTTGCCTTTTTTGGACGTTACTTTAATGATAGTCATATAAGCTTAGTATCCCTGACGGTTGTGGCCTCATTGGCTTTTTTAAGGGGAGATGATCTAAATCCAGATACTAATGGCAGAAAATAGCACCGCAGTTACAAAAAACGAATGGCGCTGGGTCGGACTAGTGGTATTATTAGTAATTCTGATTACTGTTTTGCCTTACGCCTATGGCTGGTGGCAGCGACCTGATAATTCAGTTTATACTGGCCGACATAATTTAGCACCAGGTGATGCCTCGCACTACTACCAAATGATTGAACAGGCCAGGCAGGGCAATCTGTTATTTCGCAATCCTTTTACTAGCGAACCGCATCAAGCCGCTTTTTTTAATCCCTATTGGCTGCTGGTTGGCCAACTAGGCAAGGTGGTGAATTGGTCAAACGCAGTTATATTTCATTTGGCCAGGCTTATCAGCATCCCCATCTTGTTATTTATTTTATACGGCTTTATCAGCTGGTTAGTGGCCACTACCAGGAAAAGGAAATTTATTTTTGTTTTTGTAATCTTCGCGTCAGGTTTAGGCGCCTGGTCAATGCCGCTACTGTCGCAATTGCTTGATATTAATTCTTCTCTCTATAACTATCCGATGGATTTATGGGTGCCCGAAGGAGTAACGTTCTTGACGTTGTATCAAACTGGTCATTTTATAATGTCCACCGCTTTAATAATTGCCGTATTGTGGCTGATGTATTCAGCGCTAGAAAAGCCAAGCTGGAAATATGTCATAGGAGCAGGGGCGTTAGGATTATTTTTATTTTTTTATCACCCCTTTCATCTGCCAACAATTTTTTCAGTGCTCGGCGTTTATGTAATTATTAGATTTGTTAACAGTAGCAAGTTTCTTTGGTCTTATGTATTAAAATTAGTAATTTTTGCGTTATTGACTATGCCGGCCTGGTTATATCACCTATTGTTGCTTGCCTATAATGATCTGGTCTCAATTCGGGCCGAGCAAAATGTAAATCTGACTTCGCCTGTTTGGAACGCGCTTATTATGTACGGATTATTGCTTCCCTTTGCCGTGGCTGCTATCTGGTGGCTGTTAAAAAATAAAGTATTTAATAATAAGTATATATTTCTGACCACCTGGCTGCTGGTCCAGGCGCTATTGATTTACTCACCCTTTGCTTGGCAGAGAAGAATGACTCAGGGATTACAAATTCCACTGGTTATCTTGGCTGGCCTGGGTATGCTTATTTTTTACCGCTGGCTAATAAGTCGATATAGCAAGTATTTTAAAATATTCTCTAACTATAGTTTAATTGGCATAATAATTGTTGTGGCTTTTGTGGCTTCAAATTTGTATGTTGTTTTAATAGATATTGGACATTTTTCTAATGAAAGATTCAAACAGCCGATATATGGTTATTATTATTCAAGATACTTTAAAGAAAGTACGGATTGGGTAAAAGAAAATGTTGATAATAAAGAAATAATATTAGGACATTATACTACCGGTAATTTATTGGTAGGCGACACAGCCAGAACTGTATACCTTGGTCACTCGGTTGAAACAATAAAAGCTGAGCAAAAGATTGGCTGGGTAGATACTTTTTATGATGCCCAAACATCTGAAGCGTGGCGAATTAATTTTATAAATTCCAATAATATTAAATATGTTATATATGGCCCATTGGAAAGATATTACAATTGGTATGATCCTGATTTCCTAACCGTGGCTTATAGCAACGAAGAAGTTACTATTTATCATGTCGAATGATGCTATATCTTAATCAATTAAAGAGAGAGGGTATAAATAGTTTAAAATACGTGGGCAAGCGATTTCCCGTCGAGGCCTTTATTTACCTGGCGCTTTTTGTCAATTATCTCAGTCTTATCTACGAAATGATGAAGCCCAGTACTTGGTTAATAATTATCGAAGCCTTGATCGGAGTAATGCTAATAAGCATCTTTAGGTATGGCAGAAAAGTATTTCCGGGAGTAAAAAACTGGAAATTTGTAAAAATATTAATACTCTCGGTATTGATCGGTGTAGTTCTCGTAAACTATGGTTATGTGATAATTGCCAAAGATAAGACGACTTCAAAATATATCTCAGACGTAGCCCTGGTTAGTGAGGATGCGGTAATGGCGCTGGCTGATAGACAAAATCCTTATCAAGTATCTTATGGCAATGCCAGTACGGGAAAGTGGGACGATGGTTATGTATATTTACCGATAAAGAATGACAAGATGCTGGTAATAAAAAATCCAACAATTGAACATCTGCCGTATTTACCGGGGATCTTTATACCAACCTATCCGGCATATTTTCTCAGCCATAATATTTTCAAGTATTTCGATATAAGATGGGTCTTCGTGATGGCTTTTATCATAATGGCTTTCTTTATTTATAGACTGCCGGAAGCTATCAATCGTAAAAGATGGTTATTAATGCTATTTATATTTAATCCATTGTTTATTCCAATGTTCGGCGTTGGTCATAATGAAGTGTTGGTTTATTTATGGCTTATCCTTTTTCTATTTAAACTTAAAAATAACAATTTTACTTGGGCAACTTTTTGGCTATCTCTGGCTGTTATAACCAAGCAATCAGTATGGCCGCTGCTGCCGTTTTATCTGATATATTTGATAATTGAATTAAGAGAAAAGAATAAAAAAAATATTGTCATATTTAGAAGATTAATGAAAATAGTCTGGTTGCCACTACTAATCAGTCTAATTATGCTGGCACCATTTATTGTTGATGACTTCTCAGCTTTTAAAGACGACGTGTTTGATTACTTAGCCGGTACCAGCAATGTCAACTATCCGGTGGCCGGTATTGGTCTCGGTAGATTATTACTAGACAATGGCTTTATTGGTTCGTATTTTGATTATTATCCTTTTTGGATCTGGCAGCTTATTTTCAGCCTACCGGCATTGTTAGTACTAGCTTTCTGGCAAATAAGAAATAATACCATTGGTCAAATGATGTTAAACTATGCCTTACTGTTGTCTGTGTTCTGGTTTATGTCACGATATTTTCACACTAGTCACGTGGGGTTTATCGTTGGTTTGATATTTCTTAGCTATTTTACTGTTAAAAAAACAAGTCCACAGAACTAATCATATGTCTATAAAAATTCAAGAAAGAAAGTTCTTCTGGCTTATAACACTAATAGCAATCTTACTATCATTATGGCCGCATCTGATAGGTTGGCAGAAAGAAACTAATGAAAATTTTACTAGTTATCAAGCATACAATACCTTTGTATCAGCCGATACAAATATCTATTACTCGTATATTAACCAGGCCAGTAATGGCGCCTGGTTATTTGAAAATCTTTTTACCAGTGAAGCTCAAGAACCAAGCTTGTTTCATCCTCTGTGGCTGGTAGGTGGCTGGCTAAAAAATTTAACAACTCTGTCAACGCCGATGACCTTTCATCTCATGAGGGCATTGGCCAGTATATTTTTTCTTTGGATAGTATATAGATTTTTGATCTGGTTAGGCCTAGACAAAGATCGGCGACGTTGGGCGTTTGTGATAGTAGTGTTTGGCTCCGGTTTGGGCGCCTGGCTTACACCCTGGCCGGAATTATTAAACTATAAATCATTTTATTCAACTGACATTGCCATGGCCGAGGCTAATACTTTTACTACAATTTACCACTCACCGCTTTTTCCCTTATCGCAGGCTCTGATAGTATTAATATTTCAAACATTTATTACCGCCTTTAGAAAAGTGAGTAAGAAATTATTACTTGGTACCGGTATGTTGGTTTTTGCGGTGGCACTAATGCATACCTATGATCTGATAACCATCGCCGTGGTGCTGGTTATGTATGTGATATTTATGCTATTACGTGATCAGCTTAGCTCGCCAGCTGAGCTGTTACGATATTTTAAATATGGATTGATAATATTACTATTTTCACTGCCGGCAATAATTTATTTCTTAATAGTAATTCAGAATCAACCGGCCATTGCTGGCTGGATCGAACAAAATATTACTAAGTCACCCAGTGTCTGGGCCTACTTGTTGGGCTATGGTCTGTTGTTGCCGCTGGCAGTGATCGGAGCCGGAAAGATAATAAACAAAGAAAGTAGAACCAAAATATTATTAATAATCTGGTCGCTAACCAGCGCTGTCTTAATCTATTTTCCATTTCTGCAGATACAGCGGCGATTAACCAATTCATTACATATACCAATCGCAATTTTGGCTGGTATTGGACTGGCATATTTATGGAAAAAAGTTGGTACAAAAATTGCCTGGCTAAAAATTGTAATAATACCCATCATAGCGGTAATTTTGTTTGCCACTCCGGTAGCGATTGTTATCAGAGACAGCCTTTATGTGGCCGAACAAAATGCTCAAGATCATCTTTATTTTATAACTTTGTCAGAAAATGAAGCCTTCAACTTTCTTAAAACTCAGGCCGGAAACAAGGAAGTAATTTATGCTCATCCACAAACAGGTAACGTGCTTGGCGGTCGCGGCTTCAGGGTATTTATTGGTCACGGCCATCAGACAGTTAATTGGGATATTAAAAGAGAACAAATTGATAATTTTTTTCAGGTTTGGCCAGAAAAAGACAGGGAAACTTACTTTAGAGACAATGCTATAAAGTGGCTCTATTATGGGCCCGAAGAGCAAAAACTAGGCTCCTGGACACCAGAAAGCAGTACTTGGCTAGAGCTGACCTGGCAGCAGCCAGGTATTGGAATCTATCATTTGCGCGTTGATTAAAGCTGGCCGATTATAATCGGCTGTCCGATAACTTCAACGGCGGAATAGTATGGCGCTACGCCGCGCCAATCATCAAACCACAAATTACCATCGAGCAATTCAACGGTAATTTCTACTTGAGTCCCATCAAGTGATCCTAAGCGCTGAGGCAGCAAAAAGCGGTATGAAGTGGCAATAATTTCACCTGGTTGCCAATTAGTAGTTGGATAAAGACCAAAAGCCATAGCATATCTTTCTTGATGAATTGTTCGGCCGTCTCTGATTAGGCTAAGTTTAATGTTGTAATCCCGGTCAGGAGCATCAGTAGTGCGCCAATACAAAGTTAAAGGTAATGTATTATAAGAATTTGTATTAATTAATTCCTTAGCCATCACAAGTTCTGGCTTGCCATCATGTCCCAACCAGCCGAGCGATTCAATGTGAGGTGACAACACCTGGCTCGTGGCAATGTTTTCTTCAGGTAATCTTTCTAGTACGTTAAACGGTTCAAAGTTACTTTTTTCTCCACGCTGATAAAGAACATACTTGTCGATCATTTTTACAATTCCCCTTTGATCTTCAGCTAGGAACATTCTCAATCGATCATCACCGGATGAATTTTTTTTATCTGTTTCTTCATAGGTAACATGATAAATTAAAGAATCATCAGAATTAACAAGCGCCCAGTCGGTGTCAGTCGGAACGTTATAAGGTATTTCAGAATATTGCTTGCTGCCTAAAAATTGGTAATGAAGCGAATAGACCCGCTGACGCCCGGATAATTCAGTCAGAAAGTAATAACCAGATGCCACACTATCGGTTGAGGGAACAAGTGAGATGAAATCTTTTTTCAACTGAATTTCTTCAGTTAAATTACTGGTATGATTTATTTCTTTTATACTGCTGAAATAGGGACCCATAAATAATAAGCCGCCAATAGACGCTGCCAACACAATTGACTGAATGAGGCCGGGCTCTGAACCAAAGAATCTAATGAACGATCCACGTTTTTTATCTTGAAGATAAATTATTGAATATACTAAAGCAATGAATATCGGCGCAATTAAAGGAGCAGTATAGTGTATCTGCAACGTTAGCTCCCCAGGATTTTGTAACAGTATCAGTTGGATTATTGGCAGCAATATCAAGAGCAGGTATTTTGGTCGAAACAACGGCAAAAAGAGAAACGGCATAAGTAAGCCAAACAATAAGGTGAATGTTTTTATGGTTATAATATTCTTTAGTACGTACAGTGGATTGTTAATGAAGGTTAGTAACATTTCCGATGGCGAGTTTCCCAGCCAGCCGTAGTAGGCTAAAAATTTATATTGCTGATAACCGGTTAGAACCGGGCTGAGTTTGAGCGATATAACAAACCAAATCACGCCTAATATGACCGGCACTAATCGCCAACGCCACGAACGTTTATCAATAAAGGCTAAAAAACTAAAGGCTAAAATTACTAAAGAAACATCTTCTCTTATAGACAGACTTAGTAATATAAAAGCTAAAAAGGGCCACCACCTGCTTTTAAGGTAGAAGAATATTGCCCAAAAGATGAAAAATGGCGTCAGGGCCAAGGCATGAAATTCAAAAGAATTAATATTGTGCAGGAAGGGTGAAAACAGCCAAGCTAAGCCAATAATAAATGCCCAGCGTTCTGATAATTTTTGGCGAGCGATCAGCCACAGTGGCCAAACAGCCATAATTAGAAAAATCGTTTGCAGCAGAATTAAAGTAAACGGCTGTTGCCACAACCAATAAAAGGGTAATAGAAGTAATAAAATAAATTCCAAATGGTCGCCCAAGTACGAATGGGGATGAAGGGTAAAAGAAAATAAGTCACCTTGAGAAGAATTCCACATTACTTGATTATAGATAGCCAGATCCAAGCCGTTATAACCATGGCGCATGTCCTTAACGAATAAAACAGTTATGGTAAATATTAACACCACAAGGCTGAAGACGATGAGAGCGATCTTATAGTTGTTTGGTTTTGAGCTGGTCATAGATATAGGCATATTTTAACAGTCAACTAGAAAACAAACTACCCCGCTATAAACGGGGCAGTTTGTTTTTTAAAGTCGATATTTGTGATTAGGTCGTCACGTTGGCTGTAGTACCAGCAACGAAGATGACAATTGCCCAGGCGAGCAAGACGATGATGAGACCAATAACAGCTGCAGAAATAACTTTTTTGGCTTTCTCAATTTTCTCATCATTACCAGCTGCAGTAAGCCACTGGAAGCCGCCAACAATAATCATGACAACAGCTACTAGGGCTAAGATACCAAGTACCCACTGAATGATGTTTACTACAGTATCTTTCAGGTCAGCTGAACCCAAACCGACGGATGAACCAATGTCTTCAATGCTGAATGAGGTTTGAGCTAAGGCTGGCGCGGCAATGAGTAGTAAGGCAGTTGAAAGTAACGCTATGTTTTTGATTTTTTTCATTTTTTTCACCCCCTTTCAAGTTTTAGGTGAATTTTAAACGTAGTGTGTTGGGGTTTGATTTTAGGTAGTAACGTTGGCGGTGGTACCAGCAACGAAGATGACAATGGCCCAGGCCAGGATTACAACAATCAGGCCGATGATAGCAGCAGAAATAATCTTTTTGGCTTTGTCGATTTTAGCATCATCACCGGAAGCAGTTAGCCAAATAAAGCCGCCATAAATAACCATGACAACGGCGATTAAGGCCAAAATGCCCAATATCCACTGAATGATGTTTACTACAGTATCTTTCAGGTCAGCTGAACCCAAACCGACGGATGAACCAATGTCTTCAATGCTGAATGAGGTTTGAGCTAGGGCTGGTACGGCAACCAGCATCAAGGCTGTTGAAAGAAAAGCGATTTTTGTAAGTTTTTTCATTATTTAATGTTTTAATTATTAACAAAGTTTGCTACACAGTAACGTTAGCTGTGGTACCGGCAACGAAGATAACTATTGCCCAGGCCAATATCACGATTACTAAGCCAACTACTGCGGCTGATATTATCTTTTTTGCTTTATCAAGTTTAGTTTCATCACCAGCGGCAGTTAACCAAATGAAGCCGCCGTAAATCACAAAGGCAACAGCCAGAATCGATAAGATACCCAGGATCCATTCCAGGATATTTATCAGCGTATCTTTAAGATCCGCACTGCCCAATCCAATCTGACCACCAATATCTTCAATCGTGAAAGAAGTCGCGGCAAAAACGACGCTCGGCATTAGTACAGCCATCAGTCCTGTAGCAAGCGCAATTTTGCGTAGCATTTTTCGTTTTTCCTTATTATTTAATGCTTAGCTGACCGATCTTTCGACCTCTTAATGTTTAATTATTGACGTTTTATAAGACGGTCTGACAAGCGGCTATAGTATAACTAAAAATGGCCTATTTTGTCAAATTAACCGACTGTGCCTTCAGCAACTGCTTCTAGTACAAATCTGATAAATATCCAACTAAGGATAACTACAACGATTCCAATAGTCGCATATAGCAGCGTGTCTTTACCCCTTTTGATCATATCGGCATTGCCGCCAGATAGTATCCAGCTGAATCCACCCCAAACAAACATAAAGGTAGCAAATACTCCCAGTACTCCCAAGGCGATACGAATGACGTCTTTTATGACGCAAAGCAAATCAGGACACTTTATCGGATTGGGCAGATATAGACCCCCTTCAGCCGCGAGAAGCGGATTGGCGATGAAGAAGATGCCAAAGACAATCAAGATAATTTTAATTGAATATTTATCGTGTTTTAAATTATTCATATAAGTCTGTAATTAAAATGGCCAGCTGCCCACGTTGGGGCACAACAGGGCCGTATCACAGGCGCCTACGGTCCAGATGTTGTAGACCGCGTTATTGTGTACTTTACCCTCATTACACTGTGCCCTAGTAACGTTTTCGAAGCAAGGGTTATTGGCCGTTGATGGACTGACCCCCTGTGGTCGGCAGCAGCCTTGTTGTTCATCACTTGACTGACCGCAAGATAAACTATAACTATCCTTAAGAGCGGTATCGGTTGGTTCCTTGACCACTCCGGTAATACCCAGACCATTAGTTGATTGAAATCTTTTGACAGCTGCTTCAGTATCGGCGCCATAACAGCCGCTAGCTCTATTGGGTCCACAAGCCTTAGCCATTAAGCGGGCTTGTATTTGTGCGATTGGTCCGTTAGCAGTATTTTTTGGATCGCCACAACCATCCTTGTATCCATCTGATAAGGAACAACCAGTATTTGAATATTCATCTTTACATGAGTCTGAACTGCCAAACCACACCCGTTGAAATTTTGCATCTTCATTGGGGAAGAGCAAGCCGTCCCAATTACCAGCTAAAGCGCCGACGTAGAAGCCGACAAAGATCCATGCAGTTAGCACGACCAGCATACCAATCACTGCTCCGGCCATTTTTTTCTTTCCACCCTCTACCCAGGCAGGACGTCCAGCTGAAATAATCCAGTCAAAAGCTCCCCAGACAAAGAAAAATATTGTTACGGCGGCAATGATACTTAAGCCCCAGTCGGCCAGATTAATAAAAAGTTGAATAAAATCATCAACACCGCATTTCTCATTAACTTTAACCGAAGTAATCTCGCCATACATTTCAGGATCTTGTTCATACTCAATAGGCAAAATATCAATGTCAGGATAAAAAGTGGTCCGATAAACAGTCTGGTCACAGTTAGGCAAGAAACCTCTTTCCTGGGCACCGGCTGTGGGGGCGACAACTAGAAAAAGTAAGATTACAAGTAGTAGAGATTTTTTAATCATCTAACTAACGTTTGATTGATCTGATCGGCAGCTAAGTTGATAGCCGAAGTTGAAGAAACATCGTTATTAGCTACCGAAGTTATCATATTCATAATATTATCTTCAGCTCCTACCGCGTCAAAACCGCGATACCAAGTACGGGCATTTAGAGTCTGGTCGGCAAAAACTTGTTTATTAAGATCGGTCCTTTGGGCGCTGGCAATACTTCGTAAAGCACTGATCTTATTAGTGGCATTAAGATAAGTCGATACATTACTTTCAGAAGCAGCAAACTGTAAGAAATCCCAGGCCTCATTTACATGCAGGGACTTTCGCGAAACAGTTTCCACCCAATATGAAGCGAAATTGACCGGTACCGGCAGGCCAGATGTGGATACCTGAGCATCAGTACCATCGCTATTTATATGGAGAATAGGAGCAATATCAAATTGAAGGGTTGGCGATTGGGCGCTTATTAGTTGTTCGTGATATTGATAACCGATAAAATATGCAAGCTTTCCTTGAGCGAAAGCGTCTAGGGCTTGGGGCATATCATCATTCCAGGAATACACTTCCTTAGCAAAATCAGCAAAATCAGTATAGAATTCTAAAGCTCGCAATCCAAATTCATTTGTATGAGTACCAAAAGTGGCTTGAGTACCGCTGGGAGACAACATCTGAGTGCCATTTTGGATAGCCAGCAAAGACCAAATATCAGCGGCGCGATTTACGTTAGTTGCTGTGCCCATAGCAATGGCCGATTGCAAAATATTATTTTGATTATCTAAAACAGTCAGCTTGGGTGCCTGTTCGGTTAGATCTTTCCAGGTACTGGCTGGCTCAGCAATTCCAGCAGCGCTTAAGAGATCACGATTATAATAGAGAGCTAGAGTGTCTATACTTAAGGGCAGTCCATATACTTCTAAGGGGGCCTGGGCTGAAGTTTGTAAAATAACATCATTGATTACAGCGTCAGAAAAACGCGCCCTAATCTCCGGTTGGCTGATGGTATTTGTCCGAACAGGGGTAACTTCAGTTTGTGAGCTGAAGAATACTGTTCTGGTTTCATATTTATAAACATTCAGTTGTGGTGGCAGGGGTTGGATAAACTGAGTATATTGTTTGACCCAAGTATTTGGGATAGAGAAAATATCAGGTCCACGATCAAGCGCCCAGGCATTAATCAATGACTGCTGATAATCTTCTTGAGGTATTTTAACAACATTTATGCTTACATAGGGACGGTATTGTCGGTAGGCTGTAATAATATCATTGTAATTCGCTGGATCATCAAAAACAGTCCAATAAGTTAAAGTAACCGGGCTAACATTAGGTGGCGGCCGGCGCAAGGCACCGCTGGTAATCAAGATAATCGGCAAAATAAATGCCATAGCCACAATGGCGATAATGATGTATTTACGCTTCATCAGGTTTGAGATTTTTTAAATATTTTTTTAACTCATCACGAGTTTCGGGATGCTTTAAGCCGAATTCAATATTAGCTTTAATATATTCAGCTTTATTCCCGGTATCGTAATAGCGAGAATTATTAATAAGCGTACCCCAAACGGGCTGCTCCCGAGCCAGACTGTTAATGGCGTCAACTAACCAGATTTCATTACCTCGTCCGGGCTTGGTCTTTTTTAAATGTTTAAATAGTTCGGGCATCATTAAATACGCACCGTGAACGGCATATTGCGACGGCGCGTCATCAGGCTTAGGCTTCTCCAGGATCCGTTTTATTTGAAACACATCTTGGTCGGGGGTATCAGTATCAGCTATGCCATATCTGGACAGGTCTTCTTTATTCTCGATTTTTACTCCGCTAATGACCGAAGATCCCTTCTGGTTATAAACTTCTACCATCTGAACCAGACGAGGTGGGTCAGCGTATATGAATTCATCGCCCCACAAAACGACAAAAGGCTCATCACCAATAATGTTTTCGGCGTTAAGTACTGGGGTGCCATTGCCGTACGGCCCCTTTTGCCGGACATAGATAAAATTCGCCATTTTCGCAACACGGCGAATATCTTCAAGCTCTCTTTCTTTGCCCGCCTCCTCCAGGCGCTTTTCTAATTCGTATGGATAATCAAAATGATCCTCAATTGCTCGTTTCTGCCAGCCGGTAATTATTATGATGTCTTCGATACCAGCAGCTACCGCCTCTTCAACTACATATTGAATAACTGGCTTATCAACGATAGGCAACATCTCTTTGGGCATTGCTTTAGTCGCTGGTAAAAATCTAGTGCCATACCCGGCTGCCGGGATTACAGCTTTACGGACTTTTTTCATGAAATTATTTTTGTTAAAAGGCCACAATTAACGCTAACTATACCATAAATATAGCTAATAGTAAAATATTTTAAGTAAATTTAAAATTGATTATGATATTATATCAGAGTGATATCACAAATAAAAAATAATAAAATAGTATGGTTGATAATTTTACTGACACTCGCGGCAGCGATAATTCGTTTTTCGGCGCTGACTACACCAACTGAAATTGCCGGTGATGAGATATATTTCGTTAATTTCTCCCGTGATTATTTTGATAATCAATTATATTTTGATGTCCATCCCCCGCTGGGAAAATTATTGATAGCTCTTGGCATTGGCGCATTTGGCGATACGCCTTTTAGCTGGCGTTTTTTCAGTGCCGTATTTGGCACTTTGCTCATCCCGCTGTTTTATTGGTTTGGTTGGATAGTTTTTAGACGTAAACTAGTAGGGCTGTTCTTAGCTTTATTAGTTTTTTTTGACGGATTATTTTTTGTAATTTCAAGAGTCGGAGTAATGGATGCCGGCATGATGTTCTTTTTGTTCTTGGGCTATGGCTTACTTTTTCTAGCCACTAGTAGAGAGAATTTACAACCAAAATATTTTCTGGCTGCCGGTTTATGCTTAGGCTTGGCCATATCCATAAAATGGTTAGCTTTGGTCTTTTTGCCGATTGCTATATTATTATTTGTTCTGCCAGAAATATATGGGTGGCATCAGATCAAACTACCGTCACTAGGCCGGCGGTTATTATATGTACTTGGTTACGTGATCTTACCAGCCGCCGGAGTGTATTTATTGTCTTGGTTTATACACTTCCTAATAATTGGCGTTGGGCCGTCTCAAATGATCAGATATTTTTGGATTTTTAATATTAAAATATTTAATTATCATACCCACATCACTGACGTCAGTCCTTTGATGTCGCCGTGGTGGACTTGGCCGTGGCTATGGCAACCCTGGGAGTATTTTAATTCAGTATCACCGAGCGCCACCAGAGTAATTTCAGCTGTCGGTACGCCACTAATTTGGTGGAGCGCTTTGTTAGCCTTCGTGCCGGTGGTAAAAAAATTATTTAAACAAATCAAAGAATTGCTGTTGGTAGTAATAATGCTGCTGGTACATTGGCTGCCTTTTGCGCTAGTGAATCGTCCGATGTTCAGTTATCATTTTCTGATTTCCTTACCATTATTTTTATTACCCTTGGCCCTGTTGTTAACTAAATTGTGGCAAAAAAATCGGCTTTGGCGAATCGTCGTTATCTCGTTTTTATTGTTAGTAGCCATAAATTTTATTTTATTCTGGCCAATTTGGAATGCTGTACCGCTTAGTGAAGATGCTCTGCAAATCAGAACTTGGCTGCCGGACTGGCACCGCGGACCGTAAAGACTATGACCAGATTATCTATTGACGAATCTGGAATAATAGTATTAAGTTTAGCCGTCTGCAGGGAGGTAGATAAAGGCCAAAAATGGTATAATTACTGTCAGACAATAATCGCAGTACATTTATAGCTAAATTCGCTCTGGCCCAACCAAAGACTTTCAACCAATCCAAACCGAGAGGTGGTTATCATGTTTCGACATAAAGTCGGACTGGTCTTTTTGGCTGCGTTAACCCTTCTTGTTATGGGTTGCAGTCAGGGTTTGCACAATGGTATCTATACCGATCCAGAAACCGGCGAAGTTCACGAAGGCGTAGTGTACGTCGATCCTGATGGCTGGTCCATCGATGTTGTCGGCACTGTCGAAGAATCACATACCCGGTACTGGGAGTACTACGATCATATGCGCGCTGGCGATGACGGCACGCCAATTCCTGGTTGGCTTAACCAGATTTGGAATGACGACGTTGCCAACGGCAAACACAAGGTGAATATCGAAGTGGAAAAGAAGGGCAGGTACAATTTCCTTTCTTTTGTGCTGAAGATCTCGCCTAATGTGGCGCTTCGATGGACAGAATCGTCCGCCATCAATCTAACTGTTGCCGATAGTGATCAGATCGTAAGCTACAGCAGTAGCAACGTCTACTTCACTAAAGGGACGCAGAAGATGGTTTTCTGTCCGACACACTCACCAGTAACGCTGGTAAATGACGGATCATGGGATGTAGGCCAATGGAATGAGGGTGCTGGTGGCATCCTCGCAATAGTTGAATTTCCTTTTGGTGGTAATGTGCCGGGCGCGATAGTGTCCTGCAGCGTCGACAACGTCCGCGTTGTAACCACCAGTGTTTCCTCTTCCGCAAGATAAGGGCAACATCGAAGTACGGATGTGGCAACGTGCTTTGGCCTCATTCAGGGGTGGGGAATTAATGTCACGGGATACTTCAAGGAGGTAAACCATGAAGAAAATCATGGTGGTCATCTGCTTGACAGTCGTGCTGGCAATCGTCGCCGCACCGGTGGCGATATCGCCAACGGCTCCGAAGGTAACGGAGGCGCAGGCGTTCGTAATGCCAGCCGAGTGTGCGCAGGCGGCCAGTTTCGGTTGGCACGCGCATTGGGCCAACCGAGCATGTTTCCAGGCGTTGAAGTACGGCTTCAGCTAAGAGATCGCTGAAGACGTGCTCATACACGGGGGCTGGGACTTTCGAGTTCCACCCCCTTTATTTTATAAAAATAAAGGCCCATCCTAAAAGGGACAGGCCCGGCAGTTATCTTGTTAGCAGCTCATAACAGACAACTTGCATTGGTTCGAAGTCGTCAGGGTCAGATAGTCCGGTCATCCGCGAGAAGGTACTGGTCATTTTAGTGACGACGTAAAACTTATCGCCAATGAAGTAGTATCCATCATCGCGCGGGTTTGGTTGACCCATGACCGTAACTTGCTTCAGAAAACGACCAACCTGATCAAAGACGTCGAAGACGCCACAGGAACCGACAGGACGGTTCATTAACCCCCGGCTAGTGAGCACGTAAAGCGTGCCGTCATCACGTGCGTATAGGGACTGAATGTCAGCATCGTGTTCACTGATGTCGATCTTGACACCACTTTTTGCCGGTATGAAGTGCTCTATCTGCTGATAGTGAGTGTTCATCTCTGACGAAGTTCTCTCCCGACGTTTGTAATTACGGGAGACAATCTTTCTTGAACCTTTCTCAAAGCCGCAAACAGTGATCTCGTAGTACTCCTTACCAGCAAGATATAGATTGCCTTCCTGGTCAACGGTCCAGCGCGTGCGGTTAAGCGGGTAGAGTATCCGATCAGTCTCGATCATATTTGCCATGTCGGTTATCTGCTCGTAGGTGAAATACGGGCGAGTAACTTGACCGGACAGGTCGTAACGATCAAAAAAGTACTCCTCAATAGCTTGACCATCACTTCGGCTGAAAGCGACACCATGGACGATGAACTGATCGTTGAGCGATTTGGCATTGATCAGTTCGATCAAACCGTCTCGATGCTCTGTGCTTATGGATATGGTCTTGGTAGGTGTCCCATCTTTTGTGAAACCGACGAAATGAGCGGGATGGGCTTGTACCGTACCAACCGAACCATTCGCCAGAATAAGCACGCTGCTGGGATTGTAGAATTCTCCCGGTCCAGCCCCCCAACGGCCGATTGACCGCAGATATTTACCTTCGTCCGAAAAGACTTTGATCACCGACAGCTGACTATCTATAAGATAGCAGTTGCCTTCGTTATCAACGGCGATATCGACTATAAAACCGAAAATCTCTTCGTCGTTGGAGTCGTCGTCACCGACGCGCCAAAGTTCTTTCAAGACCATGGTCTGGGGAGGTTCGTAGCCAGTATCAGAACTGATGATGTGAGTCACGCCATCGCGCATCTCGATCTTCCCTTGCCAGTCACCGGCAAACGAAGTCTGAGCGAGCAGTAAAATCAAAGAAATCAATGAAAGCGTTTTCATGGTTCACTTCCTTGGACTGAATTGAGATAGTAAGAACAATTAAAAGCTGCAAAACCAGCGTGTCACCTTATTACTTTTATATATATTTGTCAATAAATCTCATTAGAAATTACGCTAACGGGATAAAAATAAGAGGGGGAGGAACTCGAAAGTTCCAACCCCCTCGGACACAGCCTCGTACGCCCCACATTCGTACGACGCTTATGACGACGTGCTTTCGACCATGGCACAGGGAATATGATCGCTGACACGACCGCGCATAAGCGCTGGCCGTGCCTTAGTCTTGTTGACCGTTCTTAGTGACTGCTTCACCGCAGATAATCTCTTGGGCGATATCGCAGATAGTAGCTGCCACCGGATCTTGTCTTACCTTGCCTGAAGCTGGATAGCTTTCCATGGCAACCAGAACCTGCTGCCCCGGTGTAAGTTCGCCCCAATTGTTGAGATGGGCAAATAGCTCACGTCGGCGAACTGGATGTTCGTGGGCATTGTGACGCTGAATAATCTCGAAGAACTTATCAACGCCACCGACCAGTGCGGCCAAGTTGTGCATGGCTGCACCGCGAAGCAGAAGCATGATTGCATCGTCGTCAAGTTCCTCAGCCGCCTTAATCTGGTCAAAGTCCGGCAGGACAAATGGCTGAACGTGACCAAGGCTGTTGCGTCCCAGAGCTACTTCCACGGATCTTTGCAGCTGATTTTGCGACGTCGGATAGGAGACGAAGGTTTGTGCTCCACGATCGCTGGCAGCACGAGTCGCTTCCAATGCTCGTTCGGCTTCCTTCAGCTCACCCATCAGAATTACAGGCGGAGCTGGAATGGGCTGGTTGTGTAACTCATGCAAGAATTTTTCTCCGTCACTGTCGAACCACTCAACCAGGATGAGATCTGGTTTATTGGTGACGACGAAACGTAGAGCTTGGTAGAGATTGGCACAACCAATTACCTCGTGCGATGCCAATTTTTCAGCACAGCTGCTCTGCCGATCGAACTTCTTGTCGTAGATGAGAATACAGGCCATTTGAAGACCTCCCGTCAGTTGTGATAGAACATCTTCTGAACAGGAGGCATTCTTGTGCTAAATGAGACAGTGTCCCACCTAGGTTGAAAGTTGTCATCATGACAAACCCCCTGTCAGAAAAAAGAACCTCTTGTTGACAGGAGGCGTTTGCGATGCATGAAAAACGTTTACGGTTGATGCCGGTTACGCTCCATGGCTTCCAGTCTATCTTAGTCCCGCAAAACGGGACAAGCGTCCAATTCGATAGCTGGTCAAACGCCTCATCAAACACCCAGTATCTCTGGGTATTTAGAAACCTCAAATTCCAAGGTTTCATGGCATCTTAGTATATTATATACACCATGTCAATGCCTAAAAAATGCGGTCTTACCGCACCCAGGTTCAAGTATTTTTTGGTTTTATTATCCAATCTCTAAGGTGTTTCACTCCCCAGGCATAAACCGCATATCCAAGAACCAGTCCACCAATTATATCAACTGTGTAATGGGCACGGGTTAGCATCGAACCAAAACCGAATAACAAAACGTAGGTCATTAGAAGGTAGCGGGCAGTTTTATTATTTATCATCATAGCCATGATAAACATAATACCGATATGACCGCCGGGAAAAAAGGCATGAGTCGGATAGGGATAGAGTACAAACCGACTAGCAATATCGGGTGCATCAAAGGGGGCGCCGATAGGAATTAATAACAAATAGAATCCCCTTAGACCATAAAAGATTCCCAGCATGGCGATTATCGATGGTAGATCTGGCCAGCGAGATCGCCAAAAAATAAATCCAAAAATTGCCAGATAAATAAAAAAAGCCAATTCGCCGATACCATATAAATCAATGACCGGTAATCTTTCAATCACAATATCATAAATGGCGGGAAAGTGATCAGTGGCCGAATCAACAATAGCCAGAGCTGCCATATGCCAACTCACGCCTAATATCAAGATAAATATTGATAGTAGTAAATATTTCACTTATTAAAATTAAGCTGACAAAAATCCACCGTCAACAGGAATGAGTGATCCATGCATGTAGCTTGATAGGTCGCTGGCTAAAAACAAGGCCACCCTAGCAACTTCATCGGGTTGACCAAGTCGACCAGCGGGTAGCCGTTCTTTAAATTGGATACCGGTTTTTATCAATCCTAATTTAAACTCATTAATTTCTTTAGCAGCGCTCTTTGTGCCCGGTGTGATTATGCCTCCTGGTAATATTGCATTTATTCTAAATCCTTTTTTACCATATTCTTTGGCCAGGGCCCTAGTAAGCGCCAGTACTCCAGCCTTGCTCATCGTATAAGGCACAAGATCTTCTTTAAAAGGCAGCAAAGCTTCGATAGAACCAATATTAATAATCACTCCACCTCTTTTGCCACGCCTCTTTATCATTTTCTGGCACATCCAAAATACTGAGGTAAGATTAGTGTCCATTATTTTTCTCAACTTTATGTCATCAACATTGAGAAAGTTCTCGAATGGATAAATGCCCGCGTTGTTTACTAAAATATCAGGAACATTTTTATCAAGAATCTGCCACAATGATTCAATATCATTTTTAGAAGATAAATCAGCGCGATGAATATCGACTTTAATTTTATATTTAATCAGCTCAGTTTTCACGGGCCTGAGCCGATTAATATTTTTTGAAACCAATTCAATATTTGCACCAGCTTCGGCCAGGCGAATGGCAATAGCTCGGCCAATGCCAGCCGACGCTCCAGTAATAAGAGCAGTTTTGCCCTTAAGTGATATTAAATCAAATATAGCAGGATTTTTTTTCATTTAATCCTAATTATCCTTATAGAAAAAAAATAGATATCCCGATGTGATGATCGATGCCAAAAAAGCAGCGCCAACCATTGTTAGAAAAACCTTAGTAACAATATTAGTTTTTGTTCTTGGCGTGGTTTGTATTAGTTGCTCCATAATAAACTTATTGATGGATATTATAAGCTGGCTAATATACATATTACACCCCTTTGGTGGCCAAGCAAAGAAAGTTTTTCTAAATCTCGTGGTATAATTACTTGCAGTATGAAAAGACGATCCGGCATCTTACTACATATAAGTTCATTGCCCAGTCGATATCCGATTGGTGATTTTGGTCAAGAAGCTTATCAGTTTGTTGATTGGCTCAAGGCGGCAGGTCAAACTTTCTGGCAAATATTGCCATTATTATCTCCAGACGAGACCGGCTCTCCTTATGCCTCACACTCAGCTATGGGCATAAGTAGTTTGTTCATAAGTTTGGATGACTTATTCGCCGAAGGACTTTTATGCAAACGAGACGTTTCGTTTACAGTCCCGACCAAAAGGGTTGATTATCAACAAGCTTATATTATTAAGCGCAATATGCTCAAGCACTCATACGGTCATTATCTACTGAGTAATAATACAAAATTATCCCGGGATTTTAGAAAATTCTGTGAACAACAAGCAAGTTGGCTGGACGAACATGCTTTTTTTGATGCTCTTAAAGAAGAACATCAGGGCCAACCGTGGTATAACTGGTCGCCACAGTTAAAAAAACGTCAACCCATTACGCTAAAAAAGTGGCGTATAAAATTAAGACAGGAAATTATTTATGAGAAATATGCTCAGTGGATAGCTCATCGTCAGTGGTTGAAATTAAAGAAGTACGCTAATAAAAGTAATGTTAGAATTATTGGTGATATTCCATTTTTTGTTCGCCATGACAGTGTTGATGTTTGGGCACACCGGGAGAAATACTTATTAGATGCAAACGGCCAACCCAAGATAGTAGCCGGAGCACCACCGGACATGTATAGTAAAGTCGGACAACGATGGGGTAATCCGATGTATAATTGGCGAGCAATTAAGCGTGATAAATTCGTCTGGTGGACAAACAGGATAAAATATTACAGTTCACTTTTTGATGTTCTGAGAATAGATCACTTCCGCGGTTATGAAGCACTGTGGCACATTCCGGCCAAGGACAAGGATGCCAGAGCCGGTAAATGGGTAAAAACTCCTGGCGATGATTTGTTAAAAGCAATTACTATAGCAGCGCCGGCAGATAAATTGATAGCTGAAGACATTGGTTTTATAACCTCTAAAGTAATTAAACTGCGTGATAAATATAAGATCCCTGGCTCACGGGTTATTCAGTTTGGTTTTGGTGATGATCTGAG
Organism: Patescibacteria group bacterium; assembly: GCA_042570545.1. Taxonomy (GTDB): domain Bacteria; phylum Patescibacteriota; class Patescibacteriia; order JBHPGJ01; family JBHPGJ01; genus JBHPGJ01. The sequence continues at coordinate 32,903 of JBHPGJ010000001.1, forward strand.
AAATCCGAGCTTGCCCCATAATTTTCCCGAAAACAGTGTTGCTTATACTAGTAATCATGATACCGACACCACCGTTGGCTGGCTTAAATCAACCGGTAAAAATAAACGCCGTCGTGCTTTGTTATTTACCAAATCAACTTTAAAGAATTTTACCGATAGAATTATTAAATTAGGTATCGAATCAAGGGCTAAATGGTTTATTATTCCTTTGCAAGACGTGCTTAAGCTTGATAGCAAGGCCAGAATGAACAAGCCAAATTCACAAAAGGGAAATTGGCGATGGCGGCTTTCGGCCGGTATGTTGAGCGGGGCTAGGGCAAAAAAACTATCGTTACTAACTAAGAAAAGTAAGCGATTCTAATTATTTCTTTACTGGCTGCCTTAAGACCGTTTTAATTTTGCTAGGCGCTACTCGTCGGGGATCACTGATGTAAATTTCATGATGCTTGCCCGTAAGTTTATAACCCTGATTAAATGCAAAATCATGCATTTTTTTGATGTTAGCATCTTCTGCTGAGTATGGACCAATGTGCATGATTTGTACGCACTCCCCTTCGGTAAAGGGTCCAAGCTTGATGACTTTTAGGACCGGACTGGTGGTTTTTTTCTTTTTAGCTGCTCGTTCCATAATCAGCTTTATTGCATCTCTTACATGTTTTTGAGTGACGTGTGCTGGCTGGGTCATAATCACTGACCAGCGCCACTTGTCTGGTTTTTTCACATTTATCAGACTGCCATCAGACGTCCACCATAATGCCTCAAGCGGTGGTACTGTATATTCTGGTCCCACTTTAGCAAATTTCAAAGTGAACTTGATAGTATAGGCCACGCTGTAAATTGCCTCGATGGCATTACTAAAATCTTTGTTTTTACTCGGATTGCCGCCCTTGCCATTAACCATTAGGAAATTCATTTTTGGCACCTTGATGATCACCGGTTCTTTAGCCGACGGTAGATAGAACTGTTTAAAGTCCTTTTTGTAATCAATTTTTTTCATCACTCGCCCGCCTTTTTCTCAATTGAGAACTTTACTTCGAGCGTATCATCGCTTGAACCACTACGCACAGTAAATGACTCACCCTCGTTGAGCAGACGCTCTGCAAAAGGCCTTACTTCGTCTTTTGATGGTGATGGCCGAGAGGTATCAATGTCATTTTTTTTACTGTCATCATACTCGACTCTTATAGTCGCTCCATTTGGCAGTTCCAGGCTTTCCTGGGTTAGGCTGTGGCCATCACTATACATAGCACTGTTGGTAATAACAAATTCCGTCGCCGCATCGACGTTTATATCGGTTGGTTCGTGTTCTAGATGTTCTCTTTCGCTCATATTATTAGTACTTAATTATTTATTTGGCGGAGAGGGTGGGATTCGAACCCACGAAGGCCTTGCGACCCTACTGGTTTTCGAGACCAGCCCTTTAAACCGCTCAGGCACCTCTCCCGAAGATTTATGTTTTTTTATAAATATGTATTTTACTTCGTCGATTCGCTTCCGGATTTTTTATTGATAACACCGGTTGCCATTTAGGAAAAGTAAAACCATAAGATATTACTTTAGCACCCGGTTTCAACTCCCGAAGTAACTTTTCTTCAAGTCGGGGCATAACCGAAGCGATAAGGAAGCAAAAAACGACGTCAGCGTGTGAAAGATCTGTTTTATGAAAGTTACGATAGTATAATCTAACGTTAGATTTTTTCAAACAGGCTTTAAGACGTCCCTGTAAGTAGGCCGCCGGCGACAATTCATACCCCTCTAAATGTGCTTCTGGCCGGTGTTTTTCAATGGCTAATAGAACCGAAGCATCGCCACAACCAAGATCAATCACTTTTATATCAGCTTCCGGTGAAATTTGGCCAATGATTTCGCGATAAGCCGAAGATGGAGTTTTTACGAATGGTACTCTAGTTTTGAACAAAAAATATAATGCCATTAAAGCACCGATCAGGGCAATGATTGATAGTACTAATACAACGTAAAGCCAGGCCAACATATTATAATAATTTATCCTGACCGGCTAATTCATCAGCTTCAGATGCGATAACATCTAATACACCAGAAACGCCATCATAACCAGGCGTTATATTTATTGTACCGGCCTGTACTCGTTTAATACTTTCAATAATTTTGGCACTAATTACCCCACTAAATTGGTTAAGAGAATTTTCGGCTAATAATTTAAGCTCAGGCATGGTCTCGGTAACGATACGATCATATTCAACCATCACCGTCTTATCTGTTTTCTTACTATTATTAGCAGTCGCAATGATATCAATAAGAGAGGCCATGTGACGATAAGGTGGACGATTTTCTGGCTTGGCAAAACCTTCAGGGCGATCAGCTAACTGTTCCAAACGATTCATTACCCCCAGGGTTAATGGCTTGCTGCAGGCAGGACAGAAGCCCTCATGGCTAAAAGTATCTTTGGGTGAGAATCTAATATGACAATTTTGATGGCCATCATAGTAAAACTCATTAAGTTGGGGGAAGACTTCGATCGTGGAGCTAATTTTTATATCGTCAGTTGGATTACGCAAAGCGGTGATAATATTTTTATAAGACAATTCATTTAGACTAAATATTGTGGCTTCTCGACCTAGATCAGTCAGATTACGCGCACCAGAAAAAGAAGTAATTTGAAAAGCGTCCAACTGCGATAAACGCCAATTCATCGGAGGATCCGACGCCAGACCAGTTTCTAGGGCGTCAATTTTTATTGTCATCTCTTTAAAACATTCATCGATAGCATCAAAACCATCTCGACCACTAAATAAGGCTGAAGATAAGTCCCAGATATGAGCTGGCAAGACAGCACAATCAGGTGACGCTTCTAAGACTATGCGCGCAAGTTCCTTGGCTTCGATCTCGACCATTGGTTGTCCAATGTTTTTTATGTCAGCAATCCAAGATAGTTGTGAATTAATTTTCTCAACCGTACTAAACGACGGGGCGATAATTATTAAATCCATTCTTCTGGCCCTTTCCAGAGCCGTGAAAGCACAAGTAATTTCGGCTGATAATAAATAATTAATTTCTTCAGCACTATCTTTTAATCTATAGAGACCATTTTCTGCAGGCATTAATTTAGCCTGTAATTCTTTTAACCAATCCTGATTAGTAAAATCACCAGCCCCTAATACCGATATGCCCTTTTTTTGTGCCCACATAGATGTATTTTCTAAAGTCATTTCTTTAGATGTATCACGAGAATGTGGTGAGTGGATGTGTAAATCGGTAATATAATCAGCCATATTAATATTTAGTGTAACATTGTTTGTTATCAAATTGCGAGAGTATATGTATTTTAAATAAAGCGCGCATATTACTGGGAGTAATAGCGCGCCATCGTTGGAGGGAAAGAACGGGGATTAATCGGCACTGATGATCTCGATCAATCGGTCGTGCCTCATAAGGGGGTCGGTTGCGATGCGGCGACCAAGCGGATCCGGATAACGGGTGCAGTAGAAGATTCTTTGCATAATCTTCCGTCGATCCTCGCATTGGGGTACGCGACGTGCACCAATTTCGCGTAAAGCGTCAATGTCGTTTGGATCGGTCTGCCGGATTACCCGGATAACTTCGTCAAGCGGTGTGGTCTCTTTGATCTGACGATCATTGAGACCGGCAAAGTAGCGATCAACCTGGGAAAAAAGCGAAGGGGTGAGTACAGACTCCAGCAATTCCATCAGGATATCCTCAAGGGCCGGATCAAAGGCCAGAAGATCAAACCGCAGTCGGCGTATTGATCCCAGAGGATTAAACTTACGGAATACCGCGTCCATAATCTCTTCCTCACTATCCGGCTGAGGGATGAAAACGTGATAGGTGTCTCCCTCCAGATAAAGCGGGGGAAAGGAGTCTACGTAGCACGTTTCATCTTCTGGATACCCAGCGAAGTTGGATAGGCGCAGATCGATACCAACCCGGTATGGCTCTGGCTGATGAAGCACCTGGATGATGCAGCATACAATACACTCGAGTAGTTGTGGGACCAGACCAATGTCTTGCCGCACCAGTTCCTCGTAGTTCTCGCCTCGATAGGGAGCCTCGTGTATCGGCCAGCCAGCGTCGGTGACGACCATTCGGTAGGGCAGGGGCAGTTTTACGCCGAAGCTTTTCAGTATCACATGATACTGGGAAACTAGGCGGTTAAACTCCTCAGCCTTGGCGCGTCGATCATCCTCGGCAAGTGGTCCGATCTCATCAGGCAGCAGACATTTGAGTACGACATTCGAGCCGTCCTCTTTTTCAACCGCCACAATGTTGGCGAACCGCGACACTTGCGTCCAATGGACGATGTGAAAATTACCGAAGTAATCACTCAAACCATCGGGAAACGTTAGCGTCGTTCGTCCCTGACCCTCAACCGGCCTTTTGGCCTTCAAATCCGCGTCCCGACCGTTCAGCAATTTATTCAGCACAATTTTCCTCCTCGTTGAGGGTGGTGGTCGTTTTATCAACCGGTGAATTGTATTCGCAAAGTTAGGAACATCGTTACTGCTAACAAAGATTAATCATCTTTGTTAGCAGAATTATATTCACATCTTTGGCAGACTATCCCATAGGGTATTAAAGATCAAGCGTTGAGTATCGGCGATATTACTGTCTTCAACCAATACCCCGTGAGGCTGATTGGTTGAGTCGAGAGCGATCATGGCCAGTTTATTAGCATAGATAATTTGGTAAGAAGGAGAGCCCTCTTTTTTGGTTAACCAACGACGATCATCAAGTCCCCATAATTTTCCGCCCGCACCGATAGCGATAGTTTTAACCTTTATGTTATTTTTTACTCTCTCTTTGGCAAAGTTTGGGAAATCTTGATACAGATGCTTTCTTATGTCAGCCGATGAGTAAACGTAGTATTCTTTTGCCTTTTCCTGACTCATGGTTTGGATCACGTCCTGAAGAATGGTTTTAATACCACGACTGGTTTCATAATATCTGGTAACCGGCTTATCTTCAGCCGAGCCGTACATTGATTGTAATTCAGGAATTAGTTGTAATACATCAGCCTTGGTACGCTCTAGATCCTTAGCCTGGTCATTAACTACTTGTTCGATCTTAACGGGGTCTTCGGCCACAAATAACTGCTTAGTATCTTGATGATAATAGGAGATTAATGATTTTTCTTTCAGACTCTTTAAAACATCATAAGTAGTACCGCGGTTTATTTTTGCATCCTGTGACAGCTGCCTAACGGAAGAAGGGCCCCTTTTTAAAAGTGCTAAGTATATTTGGATTTCCTTATCGGAAAGTCCTATTTGCTTAAGAATGGCAATCACAGACATCTGGAATTAGTTTAATTAATTACCTAGATTATGTCAAGATATTTTCTACAATAATAACAAATTACTATATTAAATGCTAATATTAGCGTAAAATAAGCACGCTATTTGTCATTAATTGTTCTTCAAAACTATATTAATGTAAATTAAAGCCCCCAATCCTGGTGTAGAATTGGGGACGGATACGTTGGAGATTTGTGGTCTCAGATTGAGCTGAGAACGCGAACAAATTCCTTTACCCTTCCAGCCGGGGTGGCTAAATGAGGTGGATCACCCGGACCGGGTGTGCGTAACGCCATCCAGACAGCGTCTAAAGCTTCCCTTCGCTGGTCACCAGTCGGTATCCAGCGCGCTCCAATTTCACGGAACAAGTCCGTATCGGTTGGATTGGCCTTCTCGATCATGGCGAAGACCTGGGTAGCTGATGTCCGCGGAGTGATTCCGCTGTCGGGCAGAGAACGGAAATAATCACCGATCTCTCGATAAAGCGCACCCGGAATGGCACTAGCCAGCTCTTCCATCATCACGTGCTCGAGGCAGGGATCGATGGCCATGAGGTCGAAACGAAATCTTCGCAGAGATCCGCGGGGATCAAACTTGCGGGCAATATGTGCCTGGATTTCGTCTTCGGACTCTGGGTTTGGCAAGTGTACGTAGTACTTGATGCCATCGGGGCTGAAAAGCGGTGGGAAGGTATCGACGTAGCAGGTCTGTGTCTCGGGATCGCCGGCAAAATTAGTCAGGCGAAGATCAAGTCCAAGGCGGTAAGGCGGCGGCTGCTGCAGTACCTCACTGACACTTCGCAAGATGCCGCGTATGAGACGTGGCGCATTTTTGTGTGCCAGACGAATACGGGCATCATAGTCGGGACCGAGATACGGCATCGCTAGAACAGTCCAGCCGTGTTTGGTGACGATAAGCGTCATCGGCACGGGCAAGGCAACGTTGTGCTGGTGCAGCATGTTGTGGAACTGCTCTGAAATGCCCACTAATTCATCGGCGAACCGCTTGCGCGATTCTGAATCAAGCGGACCCAAAACATTGGGCAACAGGGATTTAAGCACCACCTCCTCGTGGTTGCGGGATACAACTACCAGTTCACTGAAATTCGAGGTGCGACGCTGTGGAATGTCCGGAAACGGATCTTCCGTAGTGCCAAGATCCTCTAAAAACGAATAATCATACCTGCCGTTGCTCCTTGCAACTTCAAGATTCGACGCACTGAATACACTTGGTTTGGCGTCGGTAGAGCTCTTGGACATTGAGAATACCTCCTGCGGGCTGGGGGTTGTAAAAAAACGGGTCTGCACTCCATCAATCGGGAGCACGCCTAGACGTACTCCACCAGGGTAATGGAGAGCACACTTATGTTTACAACCTTTATGTAAGGAGCCTTATTTTATTGTTGCCATTCTTTGATGGCTTTTTCATATGATTGGGGCAGACTGACGTCATACCATTGACCGCTGAATACATAGCCAGATAATTGGCTTTCGTCAACTAGTTTAGGAATCACATCTTTTTCAAGCATGGTGTAGCCGGATTTTTTTATGTAGTCAAATATTTTGGGCTCAAAAACATATATACCTGAGTTGACTAAGCTGGAAACGCGTTTGCCCTTACCCGGCTTTTCGCGGAAGCGTACTATTTTCATACCTAGCAATCTAGCTACACCGAATTCAGCGGGATTATCAGCTCGGCTGGTCAGGCCCATGGTAGCGGCCATACCGGTCATGAGATGGAATTCTATAAGATCAGCAATATCTATCCCGGCCAGTACATCACCATAGTGCAGCAGAAACGGTTGGTTTTTAAAGTAACGTTTAGCCAACCTTAGTGGGGCGGCTGTGCCTTGTTCTCTTTTCTCTGACTGGTAAGAAATATTGACTCCATACTTTTTACCATCAGCAAAGTGATTCCTTATTTTCTCACCAAGATGACCAGTGTGAATCAATACATCACGAATACCAGCATCACGTAATCTTTCGATAGTATATTCAAGAATGGGCCGTCCTTTAACAGGGATCATTGTTTTCGGCATTTCGTATGTAAAAGGTCTCATTTGGATACCACGACCACCAGCCAGGATAAAGGCCTTGCTAATCTTAGGGGATAATGACTGGTTTAGCTGATACTCTATGGCGTGCGATCTATTGCGAATACGCGCCCCATCAATACTCTGATCAAGGCGCTTCAATAGGTCTTTTTTCAAGGTAATTGTAAGGCGCTCGCGGTCCATGGATATATTAAAAAACTGATATCAAAATATCATACTTCATCATACTTTATATGATGTTTTTTGTCAATCTACTTTGTAAAGATTTTTATTGACAATAAATTAATTTAATGGTAATTTTTCTCACCATTTTGGTTCATTAAAAACTGCTATATGCAGGTAAGGAGGTGAGAAAAATGGCAATAATGAACAGTAAGCAGTGGAAGCGAGCAAGAGCTTTGATACTAGCGATTGGACTGCTGACAATCTTTGCGGTTGTCCTTTTTTCTCCCGAGACAAGAGCGATACTGGCGGAGTATCAAGAGAATGTGAACCTGGTTTATCAGATCAGATCGATCGATCCGCAAACGCCGGAGGATTACTACGACGCACTGGTTAAGGCAATGAAACTTCGAAAGAAGATGAAGTCGCCTTTCAATCCGGGCGTAGAAGAGATTGCTGATATGCTGGCGCAAAATCCCAGCGTCTCGGTGCTTGGACAGGAGGTCAAGACCTACAAACCATGGGCGACCGAAGAGCTCAGGAATCATTACGCATTTCTGATTCATGCGGATATGCGTCATGGAGCCTACGATAGCTACAGCGGTTGGGACGATAGGACGCATCAAGCGTTCGTTGTGTGGTTTAATCCAAAACCATACTTCATCAGAATGATCTCAACGTTGGCCATCGGTGGTGGTTTGGTTGGTGTATTGGCAGGCTTCTTGCCGCTACTTGTATTGCTGCTCTTGGCGGGGATGTATGTTTCCGGAGTATCAGCTTTGCATTCACACATTCCGGCAAGCAAGAGCGAGCAACTAATAGTCGATACCAAAGGCGGGAACGACGAACAGATTATCTTAGGTACCAACGATGCACCTGATCCTTTGTCTCAGGTACGAGATTGGCCGATCGATCTTGATGTCAGTTTTGTTGATCTGATCGAGGATAAGCGCAGCATCTTCAGAATGGTTTCGGATATGATCAGTCGCGCACCGCCCACTAACCTTGGAGGTGTGAGATGAAGAGCATCATTCTGTTCGTAATTATCCTGACCACTATCGTCAGTCCAGCGCTGGCTGATCAATCCATATATCTACTCTTTGGTGAGTGGGTAGACGGACGCAGCAGCGGAGTTGTTTGGGACTACGAGACCGACCGTTTTCAGTCGTCGCCTTTTCTTTTTCTAAATGGTGAGGCGGCCGAATATCTTTTACTGGGCAAGATTAAGCCGTCAGGCATCACGCTTTCGATTGGACCAGTCCTGGGCCTGATCAATGATGACGACGGTGCCCATCCCTATTGGGGAGGTGAGTTTAGAAGCAACCGGGAGTTCGGTAGTTATAAATTCTTTTTCCGATATGCTGAAAGGCACTCGGAATTCACGCGCTTGCATCGACAGTTTAACGTCGGCAGCAAGAAAAGCTGGCAAACATTTTCTCTGGGCGTTATTTATCAGCCGATGTTGGTAGATGACCCCTTGGATCATCGTTTGGCACTAGCAGTCAGTAAGAAGTTCAAGTATTTTACCCTGATTGGTGAAAGCAGAGTATCGTTCGACGGCGGCAGAGTATCTGCAAACGTCGATATCGAGATACCGTTTCCCGATTAGTGCATAAAGGGCGACCCTCCGGGTCGCCCATTTATTATAAAAATAAAGAGCCTGCACTACCTCGATGGCAGTAATGTGCAGGCTCGGCCCGTCCGCCCTCACCGGGTACGGCTCGCTATGAAAAACGAATCACGGGATTGAGGTACGACTACGTATATTTAAGCCAGTGAAAGCCCTTGCCCAAAGCTACTACCAGCCGTCATGTGATTGGAGGTGACTTTGAACGATGGGGGTCACATGACGATCTAATTTTATACCTATATTTATATACCGTCAAAATTTGGGGAAAACAAAAAAGCCTTTAAAAATAATCAATAATAAGTCTTTTTACCTAACTAGTTTGACAATAAATTCTTAAGCTGTTAAGAAAGTAGAGGTTGTTTTCAATAAGGAGGCGATTAGCAATGCGTGTGGAAAATATATACTTGTTTGTCGAGCCTGATATTGATCTGGGATTATTCCCAAAAGGAAACATCGTATTTAAAACTGTTCGATATCAAGTTCATCTTTTCGGCCGACTAAAGGTATATACGTCAGAGGCAGAATTCAGAGACGTCAATGATGAGAGAATAGAGAAGGAGGTAGTTGCTGATCTTTTATCGCCCTATAGACAATTTGTTCCCGGAGATGCACCGCCTAGACCAAAGGTAACACATTTACGTGATGACCACGGTTTTTGGATCAAAGTTGCGGGCACTATAGATGCCTCAGCGGATGACGTTATTCGTTTTGAAGGCGAGGATGAGTGGGCTGATGATCCTAAGGCGCCAAAATCAATCGGAGAGGCAACAGCATTAAACTATCCCGGCATTCTTCTGCCCTGGGACTACAGTTTATCCGCCGAGATAGTTTGGTTGTTTGACACCCCGGAGTGATAAATTGAATTAGCGGCTCTCAAATGTTGAGTGCCGCTTTATTTTAAAAACAAAAAAGCCCTCTATTTTGGAAGGCTTTTTTGATAAACTGGCACTGGCCTACTTTCCCACGGCCCGAGGGCCAAGTATCATCGGCGCTGAGTGTCTTAACTGTCCTGTTCGGGATGGAAAGGAGTGTGACCCACTCGCTTAAAGCACCAGAGGAGAAGTTATAAATTACTTCTAACCTCATCCTCTACTGCCCGTCAGGTGATGAAATCGGGAGTTACGATTAACAGCAGTCCCATAAACAAGGTGATGATGCCAGTTAAGATAATCCAAGTTAATGATGAAGGTATATTTTTCATTTTATTATCTTAAACCTTTTTAAATTGTTGAGGAAACGAATACTTTCTCTGTCTTGACGACTACCTCGTCTTATTAGTACGGCTCAGCTTAATCCGTTACCGGACTTACACTTACCGCCTATCAACCTCATCGTCTCTGAGGAGACTAATAATGAAACCTAATCTTAAAGACGGCTTCACGCTTATATGCTTTCAGCGTTTATCCAAACCACACGTCGCTACTCAGCAATGCCCCTGGTAGGACAGCTGATGCACGGGAGGTGTGTTCTTCCCGGTCCTCTCGTACTAGGGAAGAGTCTTTTCAAGTTTCTACGCCCACGGCGGATAGGAGACCGAACTGTCTCACGACGTTCTGAACCCAGCTCGCGTACCGCTTTAATTGGCGAACAGCCAAACCCTTGGGAGCTTCTCCACCCCCAGGATGCGATGAGCCGACATCGAGGTGCCAAACCGGTTCGTCGATATGATCTCTTGGAACCGATAAGCCTGTTATCCCCGGAGTAGCTTTTATCCGATGAGCTTCCGCCGTCCTATGTCGAAGTCAATTAGTAAATCAAGCTTGATTTTACTAAAAGACCTGTACGGTCGGATCACTAAGTTCTGCTTTCGCAACTGCGCGACATGTATGTCTTGCAGTAAAGCTAGCTTATGCCTTTACACTATCGGCTCGATTTCCATCCGAGCCTAGCTAACCTTTGTAAACGCCTCCGTTACTTTTTGGGAGGCAACCGCCCCAGTCAAACTACCCACCAGACACTGTCTTCCAAACCCGATTCAGGGTTCAGAGTTAGAGTTAAACGTATATGAGCGTGGTATCTCACTGACGACTCCACCTCATCTAGCGATAAGGTTTCAAAGTCTCCCACGTATTCTCAACACACAAACACCTAACCCAATGCCAAGCTGTAGTAAAGCTTCACGGGGTCTTTTCGTCCAGCCGCGGGTAACGAGCATCTTTACTCGTCCTGTAATTTCGTCGAGTCCCTTGTTGAGACAGTTCCCAAGTCGTTGTGCCATTCGTGCAGGTCGTAACTTACACGACAAGGAATTTCGCTACCTTAGGACGGTTATAGTTACCGCCGGCGTTCATCAGCGCTTCAGATCTGGGCTTGCACCCTTCACCTTAACGGTCTGACACTGGCCAGGCATCGGCCCCTATACATCACCTTACGGTTTAGCAGGGACCTGTGTTTTTGATAAACAGTCGCTCGGGATCATTCACTGCGGCCAGCACTCCGTTGCCGAAGTGTTGGCAGGCCATATTCCGAAGGTACGGCCACTGTTTTGCCGAGTTCCTAAACAAGGGTTCTCTCGTACACCTTAGCAGATTAACTGCCTACCTACCTGTGTTGGTTTGCGGTACGGTCCCGTTTGCCTTAACGCGTGATACCTTTTCTTGGCTCCCGGTCCATCCCAATCGAATCCACCCGGAGGCTTCATCTTCCATCAACCCAACCGAAGTCGGATCAATGACACGTATAACCAAAACATGCTGGGATCTTCAAGAAGCGTCAGTATGACGCAAAACAAACGAGGTGCTGGAATATTGACCAGCTGTCCATCGACTACGCCTTTCGGCCTCGCCTTAGGACCGACTAACCCTGGGACGATTTACGTTGCCCAGGAAACCTTAGGTTTTCGGTGGAGAGGGTTCTCACCTCTCTTTTGACTACTCATACCAACATTCTCACTCCTACACGCTCCATCGATTCTCACGAATCAACTTCAGCGCCTGTAGGACGCTCCTCTACCACTAATGCTCGTAATTGAGCATTAATTCCTAGCTTCGGTACACTGCTTAGTCCCGATACATTTTCGGTGCAAGACAACTTGATTAGTGAGCTGTTACGCTTTCTTTAAAGGATGGCTGCTTCTAAGCCAACCTCCTAATTGTTTAAGTCGTGTCACCCCCTTTACACTTAGCAGTGATTTAGGGACCTTAGCTGAGGATCTGGGCTGTTTCCCTTTCGACCAGTGGAGCTTAGCCCCCACGGTCTGACTCCCATAATTAGATGCAACGGCATTCGGAGTTTGGTTGGGGATGGTAGGCAAAAGCCATCCATCTCCATTCAGTGCTCTACCTCCGCGCAAATATTTATGAGGCTAGCCCTAAAGCTATTTCGAGGAGAACCAGCTATCGCCGAGTTCGATTAGCATTTCACCTCTACCCACAGCTCATCCCCTAGCGTTGTACGGCTAGTGGGTTCGGACCTCCCCCCACCTTTCGGCGGGGTTCATCCTGGCCATGGGTAGCTCACCCGGCTTCGGGTCTCGTTCAATGTATTAATAGGTCGCGGGTTAACGCTCGCTTTCACTATGGTTACGCCCTATGCGGGCTTAGCCAACACATTAAACGAAGTCGTTGGTTCATTCTTCAATAGGCACGCCGTCACCCGATAAATCGAGCTCCGACTGCTTGTAAGCATATGGTTTCAGATACTTTTCATTCCCCTCACCGGGGTACTTTTCACCTTTCCCTCACGGTACTGGTACGCTATCGATCACCAATACGTATTTAGTCTTAGGACAATAGTCGTCCTAGCTTCCCACGGGATTTCACGAGTCCCGAGGTACTCGAGAGTAAGCACAAAGATGTTCCCTGATTTTTGCCTACGGGACTTTCACCCTCTTTGGTAGACCGTTCCAGGTCATTTGGCTAATCAAGAGATACTAACGTTTTCCGGATCATGATTGACCGAAAAACACTAGCACCGTAGACTCTCTTCCTCTTTTCCTAAGTTAGAGATGTGCAGATCTCACTACCCCAATGCAGCATATGGGCTTAGGACCCTTTCTGTCATAAGACAGAAGCTACAGAAGTTTTGACTGTTCCCATTTCGCTCGCCGCTACTAAGGGAATGTAACAATAGTTAATGTCTGCAAATAAGATCGCAAACATAAACCATCATCATTGTTTTCCTTTCCTCAGGCTACTAAGATGTTTCAATTCGCCTGGTTATCTTTATACACCTATGTATTCAGTGCATAATGTTCTGATTTCAATCAGAACAGGTTTCCCCATTCGGAAATCTTCGGATCAAAGGTTGGTTGCTACCTCCCCGAAGCTTATCGCAAGCTCCAACGTCCTTCATAGTCGTTTGGTGTCGAGGCATCCACCATATGCCCTTCTTGTCAGATAGTCGCCAAGACACAGAAAGCATCTTGGCTAGTTGTGTAATAAGAAAAATTCTCATTACATATTACAGAGTAATTAATATGATGTTCGTTTCCTCGCTATTCAATTGTAAATGTTCAGGGTACAAAAAAGGCCGCTTAAAGCGGCCAACTTTTTAACAACGCTATAGCGTCTTCGTCTCTAGCCGCTTGTAAGTATTATTAGTAAACCTTTTTTGTTCATATTTTTGTGGCTGTTAATAAGTAAAAACAGCATTCGTATTATAGACTGATTGCCGCGTTGTGTCAAGCAGAGGGGTGCGGTTAGCTAATTTTAGCCAAAAAAATAGAATTATTTCACAAAATAAAAGAAGCCGTCCTTGCCGGAACGGCTTCAGGCCAGATAGAACCGTCTGTTTGTCTAATCTGACAGGATGAACGGAAGGGCCTTCACTAAATCCTTCCACGATTCCATGACGTAGAGCCCATCACTACCGTCAACAGGCAATGAATTGAAATTGGCCCACACCAGGGGTATGTCCAGTGCTTTTAGGGACCTGAGGACTGTCTGGTTGTCGTCACAGTAGATCGGCAGCCTTAGCCGCTGTATAGTGTCAGGCTTTTGCTTGTCGTGCCTGACCACGTGAACGTCCTCGTTGTCGATGGGTAGACCGTGCTGGTGAAAGTATTGTTGCAGATCGGATGTCAAGGCAACTTGCTGAGTTGAGACGACTACCAAGCGGCAACCCTGCCCACTAAGTTGAAGCAAAGCCTCTTTTGTTCCCCGGTGCAAGGGGAATTCTAGTGCCAATTTACTCAACTCGGTTATCAGACGTTCATAAGCTGCCTGACCCATCTGAGACAGTAGGGCAGCACGAGTGGCTTCTCTATCTGTATCAATCTGCTTGTGAAAGAGCCTCTGGAGCAGATCGCGTTTTACCGGCAGGTGATTGGCTATCACGCCGCCAAAATCAAGACCGATTATTTTATCAGCTGTATTCACTTTTTTCCTCCTCAAAGATGAACGTGTATACCAAACAGCCACCCAGCTTAGCTTAAGGTGATTGATATGTCAATTTTAGTTGTGGTGCCGGAGAGAGGACTCGAACCTCCACGGGCTTGCGCCCACTAGGTCCTAAACCTAGCGTGTATACCAATTTCACCACTCCGGCAGATAGATAGCATATTATTGATAGGCAATAGTTGATAAATTGTCAATTAGATATTTGACACCCCTAAGCTAGGTGATAAACTAGCGTCGTTGTTCATAATTTACGTTAATGGTCACTTGTCCAAGGGGGATTTTCGGTGGAAAGATTTTCAGCTACCCAAAGAGATGAAATTGTGATTGTCGACGCTGGAGCTAATCCAGCCCAAGCGAAAAAGATCAGCGAGTTGTTAGGGGCAAAGTACGGCATGCGTGAATGTACCTACTTTCCCGATACTGATCCGTTCTGGAGGAGCGAAGTAAATTTGCGTGGCAAATGGGTGATCGTTCACCAGCCAATAGGAATAACCGCTGATGGCAGTACCAGCGACAATCTGGTGAGATTATTGGTCGCCATTGATGCCATCGGTCGGGCAACGGCTGATCGCATTGATCTGGTTATTCCCTACATGCCGGCCAGGCAGGACAGAAAATCAGCTCCTCGTGAGCCGATTACAGCCAGAATGATTTGTGATGTCATTATGGCAATAGGCCGCTGGCGTCTGCGTCGAGCTATCTTTGTTGATTTGCATTCTCCGCAGATCCAGGGTTTTATGCCCTCCGGCTTTCCCGCTGACCCACTGTTTGCCGGCCTGCTGATCACCGACTACTTCACTCACTGGTATCAAGAAAGGGGGATAGCCCCCAAAGATATCTGCATCGTCGGACCGGATCTGTCCATGGACAAGTTGGTAGAGCAGCTGGCTATAAGAGCCGGGCTGGGAGGCTACGCCGTGGTCAAAAAGAAGAGGAAGTCTTCTCGTCGTACCGAATCCGGCGGTATGATCGGCCGGGTCGAGGGCATGCATTGCTTCATGCTGGATGATGAGATTTCAACCTTCAGTACCGGCGAAGATGCCGTGGCCTATCTGCTCGATCACGGGGCCGAGTCGGTATCAATGGGCTGTACCCACGGCAAGTTTGTGGATGATCCGCTAGATCGTCTATCGACTGCTGCAATCGAGCGGATAGAAGCTTCTCGACTGGAACGCCTGGTAGTGACCAATACACTACCCTGGCGTTTCTCGACGCCACCGCCCGACAAGATCAAGGTGATTGATATTGCGCCTTTTCTAGCGGAAGTCGTTCACCGCAGTGTCAATAACCTTTCCATCAGTGAAATGTGGAACGGTATCAAGACCTGAAACGCAGCTCGAAGTGCTTGCTCTCTTCAAGAGAGCAAGCACATTTATTTTACTTGACATTTGATTTGATAATGATATTCTGTTCACATAGACACATTTTGGTGGCCCCTAATTAGGGGCCATTATGTTTTATAAAAAAATACTAACTTTAATAATTTTGGTGGTAATAATTTGGCCGCCATTTTTAGTGTCGGGCAACAACCGACCGCCAATTATTATAAATGAACTTATGTGGATGGGCTCTTCACTATCTAGTTATGATGAGTGGCTAGAATTAAGAAATATATCAACTCAGTCGATTGATATTAGTGGCTGGTATTTGACGCGTAGGTCTAGCGGTGAAGAGAAACTTATGCTGACGATACCGGAAAGTAGTCTAATTGAAGCCGGAGAATATTTCTTAATCTCTAATTACGATAGCATTCCTAATAAATCATCTTTAAACATTGCGCCCGATCTGGTTGATTCAGCAGTTTCGCTGGCTAATAACCAATTATCGATAAAACTATATAATGCTGATCATGAATTGATTGATGTAGCCGATGATGGCTCGGGCAAACCATTAGCCGGGGAATACGTGTCAGGTTCAGTCTGGGCAACAATGGAAAGAAATTCGTTAGTTGGAAATGGCCAATTAAAAGAAAGCTGGCATACGGCTAGTCAGTCAATTGGTTTTAACACAAATAATGAATTAGGAACTCCCGGTAATATTAATTCCAACTCAGCACCAGTGATAGAGTTAGGCGACAACATCGAGACCACGATTGGTGAAATTGTAAGTTTCGATGCCGCTGATTCTTATGACCCCGATGGTGACCAGCTCGTATTTAACTGGGATTTTGGTGACAACAATCACGCTAAAGGACCAACACCAACTCATATATATAATAAAACTGGTGAGTATACCGTTGCGCTTGTGATTAGCGACGGATATTTAGAAGCCAGCGGGTCAATCAATGTAACAGTAGAGGAAAGCCGGATCAAACCACCAGGGGATGATAATCAAACATGGTGGGAGCCAGAAGTTAATGATTCGGTAAATGATAAATTGGTGATTGAGGCTAATATTTTCCTAAATGAAATATTACCCAATCCAACCGGACTGGATAAGCAAGGTGAATTTATTGAGCTATATAATGGTGAAGTTAAAGCCGTAAATATCAGCTCATGGCAAATCACTGTCGGTAAGAAAGAATATACTTTTCCCTCAATAATAATTCCGGCCGAAGATTATATTGCCTTGGGTTACCAAACAACGAAATTAACATTAACTAATGCCGGTTGTGAGGTTACATTGTTAAATCCCAACGGGAAAGTAATAGACTCAATTACTTATAGTGCCGGTAAAGAAAATCATAGCTTTGCCCGTAAAGACAAGGACTGGTTTTGGACAGCGGAACTAACACCGGGCGAAGAGAATGTTATAAACAATGCCGATAATATTTTGTCTGATGAGCTAGATGTTAATTTTACCCAAGAAGTTGGTCCGGATGGATCGATATATCAGAAGGTATCATTAATTGATGTGCAAAACATGGAAAGCCGAGAAAAGGTAGCCGTAACTGGGATCGTATCTGTTTTGCCGGGTACCTTTGGTAGTCAATTTTTTTATATTTTTGATGGCCAGCATGGACTGAGGATATACTCCTCAAAAAAGGCTTTCCCTGAGCTGGAAATTGGTGATCAAATAAGTGTCCTAGGCGCGGTTGGTGAAAGTCAGGGGGAGAAAAAAATTAATATTTCAAACAAAGAAGATATTACCGTGTTAGCAAAAAATCTATCTCTTGAGCCGATCGAAATAGAGGACGAACTTAGCGAAAGCATGACTGGTAGTTTGATTACTATAATTGGTCAGGTAAAAACAACTGACAGGTCTTCGTTTACCGTGACCAAAGATGACGCCGAATATCAAGTAGCCATTAAGAGAAATACTAAAATTGGCAAACCGGACATCGAAGAGAACAATGAAGTTCAAATCACAGGGATAGTATCGTTAAAAGATGGTGATTCTGTAATATGGCCGCGATCAAGTGATGACATTATCAATCAGAGCCAAATACTTGGTGCAGTAACGGCTGGTGACGATATTGAAATTGAAACAAATTTTAAATCTAAAAATGTACAGACAATTCTAGCAGTATTACTGATAGTGACCAGCATGGCTGGTGCCGGCTTAGGCTGGTGGCGCAAGAAAAGAAAGATAAAGAGCCTCGCACAGTGAATGCGCTCGGCTCAAAATTTAAAGGGTGATTCCACGTAGTGGTGATCGCTGGTATCACGTGGGTTTTTAAGTCCCCACATGACCAGAAAGTTAACCGCTGGCTCCGCGTAGGTTTTCATTTGATGAATACATCGTTTAGGTACAGCCAATGAAGAACCGACCAGATCAGCGTACTCAATACCTGTCTCGCCATCGCCCACCTTGACCAATCCAAGGCGGCAGTGACCGTGAAGATTGAAGAAATCTTCTCTGGTGCGTCGATGATAGTGACACGAAGAGCTATTATACGGCGGAACGTACTGAAGTAACGTACTGTACTTTCTGTTTGCACCCGTTCCTATGTATTGGCACCCGGAGCCACTGGAGCGTGAACCTCGACGACGCCTAGACAAGATCTGCAGACTACGACCAAATACATATAGGACGTAGTCAAAACCAATCGGTACGGCTGTTAAATGGCCAAGATATTCAAACTGGCCATAAGGCTGATCACCGTTCTGGCTGAGAAAAGTGGACACTAACATGCTCTCAACGGGCAGCGTATCTACCGGTCCAGACCACAGCGTATGATCATGAAGTATTGCTGATACAATATTATCAGCGGGTGGAAAGAGCGACATGATTACCTCCTGGAGCAACAAGTTCATCAGTTAAGGCTACATTTGTATAACAAAAGAATCGCTATTTAGCAAGTTGTCATGGTGTTTATTTGGGTGATATTTGCCGAAAAGCCCGCTGGACTACTTCACTTAATGCCGGATGTATGTGAACGGTATTTTTAATAGCGCTCACGTTACCATTAGCTGCTTTTATGGCTACTAAAACCTCATGGATCAAAGTTGAAGCTTCGGCGCCGATAATATGACAACCAAGAATCTTCTGACCGGATTCATCAGTAATCATTTTTACATAACCATCCTCTTCTTTTAAAGCAGCGCCCATGGCGGTGTTAGTGTATAGGTACTTACCAACCTGATATTTCATACCTTTATTTTTAAGCTCTTGCTCGGTTGCGCCGACGCCAGCAATTTGCGGTGAACTGAAAACAGCGTGAGGCATAGCGGTGTAATCTACGGCCAGCTTCTCCCGGCCAAATATATTCTGGACCACAAAGTTTGCTTCCCAATTAGCACTGTGCCGAAATAAATTGCGACCAATGATATCTCCAAAAGCCCAAATGCCAGATACGCTAGTCTCGAGGTACTCGTTTACCTCAATATAACCTCGGTCATTGATTTTAATGCCGGCTTTTTCTACGGCTAAGGTATCCGAATTTGGTTTGACTCCCAGAGCGACCAATAATTGGTCAGCCTTTTCCGTTATATCCCGGTCATCTTTTGATTGTGCGGTAACGGTAAATTCTTTGCCATCGTGCGAAACTTTTTTAACCGCCCAGTTAGTTAGTACATTATGCCGTCGGCTGAATACCTCAGTAAAAGTTTGAGCAATTTCCTCGTCTTCATTAGCTACTAAGACAGGACCTCTTTGAAAAATGGTAGTCTGGCTTCCCAAAGAGCCGAAATAGTGGGTTAACTCGGCACTGATATAACCACCGCCGATGACAATTAATTTTTTTGGTAGAGTTGTTAAACGCAGGGCTTCTTTACTGGTCATATAAGGAGCATCTTTGAGTCCCTCAATCGGTGGTATGTTTGGTCGGGCGCCAGCGGCAATTACTATCTTGTCTGAAGTAATTAATTGATCGCCAACTTTAAGAATCTTATTGTCCACAAACGAACCGCGTTTCTTATACAAGGTAATGTTTGGATTATTAATATTGCCCTTTTCAATCTTGGCCGAATCTTCGTCTACGTATTTGGATACATAATCAACAATAGCCGGGAAATCAATTTCTTTAAGCTCAGCTTTGATATTAAACTTATCAGCCTCTCTGATAATATTGGCGACATCTGCATGATGTATCAATAATTTTGAGGGAATACAACCCCGGTTTAAACAGGTGCCTCCCATTGGGCCTTCTTCTACCACAGCTGCCTTGAGATTTATTTGCGCGGCATAAGAAGATATGGCTAAGCCGGCACCGGAGCCAATAACAATAACATCGAATTTTTTTGGTTGATCCATAAGTTGAACTTAAGAATACTGGGTAGGGCCCCACACCTTTGACAGTCGAGCTATGACTCAAATAAAAACTGCAAAGGTGCGGGGCTCCCCGCTAGGCTTAAGCGCCTTCCTCGGTTTTCTCCTCACCGCCGCCATGTGCTTCTTGGGAATGGGCGCTAAGATCTTCTACTTCGGCGCCGCAAGTTGGACAAGTTTCCATAATAATTTCACCTCCCAGGATGTGATTATCAATATTGTAGGTATTATTATACTTGTATATTTGACAAGCGCAACTGCTTAAACTAATATGCTGACACTACGCTTTTATTGCCTGCCCACGTCAACGAAGGGAGAAGCGATGTTCATTTCTGAGGAATCGTTGCCTCAACCGCGAGAGACTTCCATTGTTCTGCGCTTTGCCGATGGCACCCAACAGGGATTCAGATTCCCACCGGTCAGAACCACTAGAGCGTTCAAGCTGACAACTAATGGTCGCCATTACGGCTACGCTACGGTCTATCCGCCGAGCTCGGAGAACTTCAACAGCATGCTGTTCGTGCCCAACATCGGTCCTACCCAACTGCTGCCCATACGCCAGCAGGTGGAAATGAAGTTTCACGCCTACAGCCGCCTGCCCTACTCTGACAGCCGGCACCGGGGACGCTGTCCGCAGTGTTATACTTTTGATGTCCTGGACAAAACAGTCCGGACCGAAAGGGGGCCAAAGCCCATTCACCAGTGCAAGCACTGCCAGACGAAGTTCCAACCCTGGTAGGGATGCCAGCAACGAGATCATTTAGGACCAGCAATGGTCCTTTATTTTATATAAATAGTGGGTAAATTCTGATACAATGAAGTTATGCCAAAAAGAAAAAAGTTAGTAATAATTGACGGCAACGCAATTATTCACCGCAGTTTTCATGCTATGCCGCCACTGACCACCAAGAAGGGTGAATTAGTAAACGCTGTCTTTGGTTTTACCACTACCTTATTAAAAGCTATTAAGGATTTGAAGCCTGATTATATTACAGTAACCTTTGACGTATCGGGGCCAACCTTTCGGCATAAAGAATATAAAGAATATAAAGCCACCCGAGTTAAGGCTCCACAAGAACTTTATGACCAGATTGGCCGGGTACATGAAATAGTAGAGGCCCTCTCAATTCCCATATATGAGTTAAAAGGTTTTGAAGCCGATGATCTAATTGGCACGATCACGGAGAAGGTTCGCGATGTTGATAAAATAATCGTTACCGGTGATATGGATACCCTGCAATTAGTTGATAAAGATACTGAAGTTTATACTTTAAAACGCGGCGTGGGCGATACCATTACATACGGTGAGAAACAAGTGATAGAACGGTACGGTATAACTGCCGAGCAAATGACTGATTATAAAGGCCTGCGCGGTGATCCGTCGGATAATATCCCCGGAGTAAAAGGTATCGGCGAAAAGACAGCCATTGATTTATTAAAAACTTTTGGCAGTTTAGAGGAGATTTATCAGGCATTGGAAAAGAATAGCCCCGAAATGAACAAGGTAAAAGATCGGATAAAGCAACTGCTCAAGGACCATAAAAAAGAAGCAAAATTATCAAAAAAACTAGCCACCATAGACCGTCAGGTACCGGTTAAATTTGATCTGAGCGATACCTTTGTTCATAAGTATGACCGTAATAAAGTAGTAGAACTTTTCCACGAGCTGGAATTTAACAGCTTACTCAATCGCTTGCCGGACACCGATGGGAGCTCCCCGCGGGCTGAGCTACATAACTCGCCGGTAAAACGCAGTGACGCCAGGTACAAATTGATAGATGATGATAAAGAGCTAGACAAGCTAATAATCCAATTAAAAAAGCAAAAATTTGTATGCGTTGATACAGAGACCACCGGCCTTGATGAAAGGACAGCTCAACTGCTTGGTGTTAGCTTGTGTTGGAAAAAAGGAGAAGCTTATTATATAAATGTTCAGGATAAACCAGGGCGGATTAAGAAGCTGAAACCATTATTGGAACAAAATGATATTCAAAAATACGGACACAATTTAAAGTATGACTGGCAAGTGCTCCGACGCTACGATATTGATTTATATCCCTTAAGCTTTGATTCGATGATAGCTGCCTATTTATTAAGTGCTGGGCGTCGCGCTTATAAGCTGGATGACCTGGTCTTTGCTGAGCTGGGTTATGAAATGCAACCAATTGAAGCCCTGCTTGGTCCCAAAGGCAAAAAACAATTAGCCATGACTGAAGTGCCGCTGGATAAACTCAGCTGGTATTCAGGCGAAGACGCCGATTATACTCTGAGACTCGTAGAGAAGTACGATACCGATTTAGAAAAAGAAGACATCCACGGATTATTTGAAAAAATAGAAATGCCACTAGTCAAAGTATTGGGACAAATGGAATTAGCTGGCATTAAGATTGATACTGTTTTTCTGAAACAAATGTCGAAAAAGTTGAACAAACAGATTAAGTCTTTGGAAACAAAAATCCACCAGCAAGCTGGTAAAACTTTCAACATTGCATCGCCCATTCAGCTTAAGGAAATATTGTTCGACAAATTGGAAATATCTACCGAAGGCCTAGGCCGGACCAAGACCGGAGTATCAACAGCGGCTGGCGAGCTAGAAAAATTGCAGGGCAAACATCCGATCATACCATTCATAATGGAATGGCGGGAACTTTCTAAACTTACTAATACTTACATCGATGCCCTGCCCAAGTTGATCAACTCGGTAACGGGTCGGGTCCACACAAATTTTAATCAAACAATCACTGCCACCGGACGACTTTCATCATCTGATCCTAACTTGCAAAATATTCCAATTCGTACAGAGATTGGCCGTGAAATAAGAAAAGCATTTGTTGCCGATCGTGGTAATACATTGATCTCAGCCGATTACTCTCAAATAGAATTGAGAATCATTGCCTCACTAGCTAACGACGAGGGCATGCTTAACGCCTTTAGAAAAGGTGAGGATATTCATAAACGTACGGCGGCTGATATAAATGAAGTTTCAATAGAGAAAGTTACTCCCGAAATGCGCTACGCTGCCAAGGAAGTTAATTTTGGTATTATCTATGGGATGGGAGTATATGGCTTGGCATCACGAACGGGCATAAGCCGGGAAGAGGCTCGTGATTTTATCCAGCGTTATTATGATACCCACGATGCCATTGCCCAGTGGCTGGAAGATACCAGAATGTCGGCTTATGAGAATGGTTACGTAGAAACATTATTTGGCCGCCGGCGTCATTTGCCGGATATTAATTCCAGCAATCGAATGATAAGGTCAGGAGCCGAACGAATGGCCGTAAATATGCCCATTCAAGGAACGGCAGCCGATTTGCTGAAAATGGCGATGATTGAAATTCAAAAAGGGCTGCCTAAAGTCAGTTCAGGTTCTCGGATGCTTTTACAAGTACATGATGAATTGGTTTTTGAAGTACCGAATAATGAGGTTAAAAAAGTATCTGAATATGTCAAAACAACCATGGAGTCAGTTTATAAGTTAAGAGCGCCAATTGAGACGCACATTGGCGCGGGACGGAACTGGGGCGAGTGTAAGTAGCCATATTGACTTTTAAAGCTAGTAGGACTAACTTATTCGTTAGTTGTTTGTCATTAGAATAAATTTCTCATCTTATACCTCTTAAACGGGGCAAAAAGGAGGCAGAGATGAAACACGGTATGACTTGGCTGATGGGGACAGTGCTTATTTTGTTAACAATAAGTGCGGCCGGCGTTAGCTGGAAATGGATTCTGATGGGTTTGGGCATGGTTGTCGGGGTAATAATTGTAGCCCTGATAATATTGATCGGTCTGATCATTTATATAGCCAATGTTCATATCCCAATTGAACCTGATCAGAGATCAGAAGATTCACCCAAAAACGATGTGATCAGGTTATCAAGAATGAAAATCTTATTGATAATTCTGACCGCCTCGGTACTGTTAATAGCCAACGTTGCTGGCGTCGAAGTGAAAACACTGGCCGGTGTATTGGGTCTACTGGGTCCGCTGGCACTCTTGTTGGCCATAGTGATAATCGTCAAACGAGACGAAAAAACAGAGAAAGGAGTCTAATGGACCCAACATACTTCATTGAAGCAGTACTGTTAGTCGCAGCGTTAGTAATAGTTGTGATAGTTGGCCTATCGGTCGGTGATGCAGTACTGCCGGTATTGGGCAGAGCCTTGGGTAAGGCGCTGGATTCTGTCTGGCCGCACGTTGAACGATTTATGGGCGCAAAAAAACATCGCCCCCGCCGTAGCCGCTAGTTAGAAAAGCAATCGATCTTTGTAAGGGTTGGACCGCCAACCCTTTTATTTTCCAATAATTTCAATAGCTGAGGGCAAGACCTCAATAGCTAAATGGTTTTTATCTTCAATAACCTCGCCGTCATAAGATATTGGTAACGGTTGTCGGCTGCTAATGGTTATTTTTTTGGCGGTCATCATTTTAACCTCTGGCAGTTGCGCGTGCTTGCCTTTAAGCAGCTTGGGTAGGCTTTTTATTAAATATGATCGGGACATCTTATCAACTAAACAAAGATTAAGGAAACCATCATCAATGCGAGCAGTTGGATTAATTGGAATCCCACCACCGTAAGAACGGGTATTGGTTATGGCAACTAAGGTAATGTTTAATTCTTTATCAAACTCAGAAGTTGTTAATCGAAATTGATAAGTTTTTAGTCGCCACAAGGCTTTAAAAATTGCAGCCACATAAGCGGCCTTGCCTAACATTATGTTCTTTCCTTTATTAAAGGTCTTAGCCACTACCGCATCAAAACCGATTGAGACATTATTTATAAAGTATTGCCCGTTTACTTTGCCCAAATCAACTTTGTGTTTATTTCCCTGCAGTAGGATTTTTATATTTTTTTTCAAATTTTTACCATAACCTAAAGCTTGAGCAAAATCATTGCCTGATCCAAGAGGTATAATTCCAAATTGTACATCTTGGTTTACAATGCCATTGATGATTTCATAGACCGTACCATCGCCTCCGGCAGCGATTATTATTTGCTGCTTAGCAGCTACTAAACGTTTGGCAATTTCAGTCGCTTCATTTGGCCGGCGCGTAACTATGATTTCATATTCTTTATTATTTTCATTAAGTACTTTTTCAATTTTAGGCAAAGCCGAAGAGGCCTTACCACGATTGGCGGTGGGATTTAATATGATGGCATACCGATTACTCATATTAGTACTTTAGCACATTTGGGATTTTAACTGGACATTGATTAGCAGATCCGTTATTTCATTTGACAAAAGACAGGCTAACGGTGTAATTTTACTGACTAATTCTTTTCTTCGAACACGCACGGGTTAACCCAACACTATAGTTGCCAGGAGGTAAATCATGTTTATCGGATTCATCATGTTCGTTGTTGGAGGAGGGATCGCCTGCGCCTTGTGGTTCTCCGGCACGACCCTTGATTGGGTGCCGCTTTTGCCGCTAGGCATTCTGCTGGTGGTTTCTGCCATTAGCTGTATAATTGGCCTGGGAATTATGGTCAAAAACTTCAGCCAATGGAGAGAATCACGCTCACCGAATAAATAAGGACACAGGAGTCGGCCTATCGGCTCCTTTATTTTTCTGTTAAATAAAACAGGCCCAGCCGGAAAAGCACTGGGCATGTTGTGAGGATCGTCGATAGACGATCAGAACGGGTCGAAGATCCACGATATTCCCATGACATCGCCTGGGTCCAGATCGGCTGGATCAACGGAAACATCGTCGTCATCAAGGGGAGGCTTGAAGAGCCAGACAGGCTGGGGGTAAATACCCGGCGGCCAGCCAATGAGATCACCAGGATCATCATCGTCCATGGCACTCGCTGCTGATTGCCTGCTCCTGGCTATCCGGGCAGTGATAAAATCCGGATAATATGACATGACAACTCCTTTTCAGTGCCGGACAACGGTATGACGATTTAGACGGCGGACATGGATTTGGTTTGCCAACCTGATAACAACAATGCGGTACTGATCGTTGCCGCGCAGATCGGCCAAGGTAATCTGGCCGGTATCGTGTACGTTATCAAAATACTCCGGCAGCATTGTGACAGCAAGAAACATAGCCTCAAGGGGAAGAAGTCCTTCGGTGGCATATCCGTAGCTGGGGATGATCACTCGATGACCGCGGAAATGATATTTCCAATAGTTACCGACTACTACTAGTATTGGTACCGAAGTGGACATAATGCTCCTCCAGTATCAAGGATTTATTTTCGAGGTGCGGCTTAGGTGCAGTTACTATCTTAACAAAGTAAGGTAACTTAGCAAAAGGCCACGATAATGTCAATATAGTTGACTAAAATAAATATGCTATGCTACTATCAGCAGTCTTCTTTGACAACCAGGAGGGAGAATATGATAGCTAAAGTTGTGTTAGTTGTGTTGCTTCTGGTATTTTTGGCCAGTCAGGCAGCGTATTGGTTGCCAACAACACAAGAATATCTTTTAGGAAACAACGGCCATGAGGCGATGGCCAACCGGGGCAATATGATCCCCATGCCTTATCGAGCAGTCCTGATAAATCTTTTATCATTGTTTGCCGCCGGCCTGTTATTTTATTGGTCGCGCAAACCAACCAAAAACAAGGGGGGAGGCCCGTGAAACGAGTATTGCTACTGTCAGTTTTGCTATTGCTTTTCTCAAGTTTGACATCTAGTCAGCACGCTGCCTATTCAACATCCGATGAGATGACTAGCATGATACCTGCTTACTGGCAGTCTTACCTGGCCATTATTTTTTTGGTGGCCGTCGTATCAACAGCAATTGTCTTTTTGATATTCAGGCATAGAGTTTCCGATGACCAACAAGAAAGGAGCTGAGGTGAATTTTCTAAAAAAAGCTCTTGGCCTTACGGAAAAGAAAGGAAACGGTCGGGGCCAAGCCACTCGGTCAAACTGGACAGCTAGCCACCACGATGATCAGCCGCCAGCTAAAATCGAATACGATCCCATTCTGCGGGATCAGGTGGTCAGCGCGACCGAAACATTTCGGGGAGAGTTTGACGCCACTAACGTCTTTCACCGGCTGAGGCAGCGTCAAATCAGTTTTTCCCGAACAGCTGTCCGTCAGATTCTGGCGGAGCTAGCCGATGAAAGCTTGTTGCGGAAACGCATCACGCGCAAGCGCCAGCCGATGTATCGGTGCTAGACACTGTCGTTCTCACATACGTTCCAACAAAGCTTTTTGGGCTCCAGGCCTGGGAAGCTTTTTATTTTATTGTGTGATAATATATGTCTGCTATGATTATTTTTCTATATGGACAAGATACCTACCGCTCTCATCAGCGCTTGATGCAACTGAAAGAAGCATTTATTAAGAAGCATGATCCAGCGAGCGTTAACTTGATGGTCATTGAGGGCCGAGTTTTGACGATTGAAAAATTAAATTCGGCTGTTAAGTCTAGTGGACTGCTATC
Source organism: Patescibacteria group bacterium (assembly GCA_042570545.1). GTDB lineage: Bacteria > Patescibacteriota > Patescibacteriia > JBHPGJ01 > JBHPGJ01 > JBHPGJ01. The sequence continues at coordinate 60,431 of JBHPGJ010000001.1, forward strand.
AAAAAAAAGAATGGTAATTGTTGATGAAGTTATTGGATCGAAGAAAAGTCCCAGCCAGTACAAGGAATTGGCTGAATATCTGAAGAATGAGAAGATACCATCAGACACCATCTTGTTGTTCTGGGAAGGCGATGTGTTTATTACGACAAATAAAACCAGAAAAAAAACCAGACCAGCCAGCCAGCCACGCAACCCACTATTGAAAATTTTACTTGATCAGAAACACGCTGAAGGATTTAATCAACTGGCTATGCCGCAATTAAAAAATTGGGTAGCAAAGAGATTTAAAACCAATGGTGCAAAAACCAATCCCCAGGTTATTGATACTTTGATCAGTCTAGTCGGTGATGATCTGTGGCAATTGGCAAATGACATAGATAAACTTTCGGCTTACCGTTTGGATAGCGAAGTTCAATTGGAAGATGTAAAACAGTTTGTCAGTGGTAATTTTAACGCTACCATATTTGCCTTAACGGATGCTTTAGGAGAGAGAGATAAAAAAACTGCTCTAGATCTTTTGCACCGATTTTTAGAAAATGGAGAACCGCCATTATATATTCTTACTATGTTAGCCAGGCAATTTCGTATACTCAAACAAGTATCGACAGTAGTAAGCGAAGAGCCAAACCATTTTACGGTGGCTAAGCGACTGAAACTTCATCCGTTTGTTGCCCAAAAAGCCATGCACCAAGTTAGGCGGTTTGATGAAAAGAATCTGGCCAGCATATACCAGCAATTGGTCGATCTTGACCGTCAACTAAAAACCAGCCGGGACAATCCCGAACTACTGTTCGATCAATTCATTTTACACGTTTGCCAGTAGCTATGACGGACTGGTCTGTTTCACGCTTTTAAGCTTTTTTGCCACCAGGGCCTTAGCTCGGTTGACCGTGTTTTTTTTCATTACTTTACTCTGAGCAGCCTTATCAAGTGCTTTGATATATTCGGCAGCAATTTTGTTTGCCGCTTCAGAATTGTTCTGCTGTAAAGCCCGCAAGAGTTTTTTATTGGTATTTTTCATTCGGGTCTTCATCGCCTGGTTGTGGAGCTGACGCTTGGCGCTGGCTCGTCGGGCTTTGAAGGCGGCTTTTTTTACTGGCATATTGTTGGATTAATATTAGGTTTTCGGCAGTATAGCATGGACATATAACATTATCAACTTATCCTGTATATACTGCTCTTGTATTTTCTTGGTTGATAAGATTTGAGTCTAATTATTTTCACTTTTAAATTATATTTTTTTATTGCCGGCACTAGACCTTTGATAAAATATTTTTGGTCGTAACCCAGACAGATTAGGTCTGGTTTTAATTTTTTAATAACTAGATATTTGTGGTTTAGATTATGGTCACCCAATATTGCTTTTTGGACCACTGGTAATTTAGCCATTCGGCTTAAGCGGGTACGTTCTTTATCGTTTGGCCAGAAGCCTTTTAATTTTTTTACTGTCTTGTCTCTGGCGATCACAACCGTGACACGACCATGTCGTTTAGCTTGGTTGATGAAGTTTATATGTCCTTGATGCAACAAATCGAAAGTGCCGAAGACTAGAACATTTTTTTTAGTCATAACTTTTAAAGTATAACACGACAGAATATTTAGCCTACCACACAATCTAATGTTGATAAGCTTGTTTTTAGCTGAATTATGTTATGGTTAAATGACAATAACAAATATTTATTTAGGGGAACCCCAATGCCCCAAAAGTTGAGCATTATTCAAAAATGTAGAGAAATAACTGATCTATGGATCAGGCGGTTGCCTTTGCCAAATATTAATCCCAGCATCATTTCATTTCTAGCTATTCCATTTAGCTTGGCTTTTATAATATTGTGGGATGATAATCAAACAGCCGCCTTTATTTTCTTAGCCCTAACCTTAATTACTGATTGGCTCGATGGTATATTAGCAAAAAAACACCACCGCGAAAGTGAGAAGGGTTGGGTCATAGATACGGTAACTGACCGGTTGTCAGAAGGGATTATCTTTTTAAAATTTTTCAATCCCTGGTTCTATGTATTTCTAGCCAATATTGTCTTAAGTTTAATAAGTTATAAATCTAAAAAAGCCATACTTATTCCTTTGAGGCAGGTCTTCTTTTTGTATATAATAATGAAGTACACGTTGCACTTCTTTAATTAAGAAAAACATGTCTGAAGCAATGTTATTTGTAATAAAAACCGCTTGGTATTTTTTGCCGATGCCTTTTGCTAATATGATGCCAGTGATTTTCCGAAGATGGTGCAAGTGGTTGGCTAAACCGATTGACTTTAATAAAAAATATTTGGGCGAACCATTATTTGGGCGCAATAAAACCTGGCGCGGATTTTTTGTAGCCACTCTTACAGGTACTTTAATATTTGTTATTCAAAAACATGCCTATGTAAGCTGGGAGTTCTTTCGGGATATTTCGTTGTTTGATTATTCAACTCAAACTGTTTGGCTGGGCACACTGATGGGCCTGGGCGCTATGGTTGGCGATTTAATAAAAAGCTACTTTAAGCGACGAGTTAAAAGAAAACCGGGAGCTTCCTGGCTGCCGTTTGATTTGTTTGACTATGTGATCGGTGGTTTGCTGGTCAGTTTTGTTATCTATATACCGCCTTACGGTATTATGGTATCGGCAATCTTACTCGGTACAGCTTTGGAGATTGGTGCCGTATCAGTTGCTAAAGCCATTGGTATTAGAAGAGGGTACTGGTAAAATTTTTAATTTATTGAATTTAATAAGAATCACCAGACTTTATTTGCTTGATCTCTTGTCAGCTATTTTTTTTAGCTTGTCTATTTGATCCCGTAAAATAGCCGCTTTTTCAAATTCTAAATTTTGGGCTGCTAGTTCCATTCGATCAGTAAGCTCATCTAATAAACGACTGACTTCTTCTGGCGGAACATCCGGCAATGGCGGTAACTCTTCATCCAACTCACGCTTGGCTCCAGCTAACCGATCGTCAGCTATCTTTTTTCTTATGGTTTTGGGCTTGATGTGATGTTTTTTATTATATTTTTCTTGTACTATCCGACGTCTCTCAGTCTCTCTGATGGCCTCTTTCATTGAGTAAGTATGTTTGTCAGCGTACATGATTATATGACCATCTTGATGTCGGGCAGCGCGTCCCATAATTTGGATTAATGAAGTACGTGACCTCAAGAAACCTTCCTTGTCAGCATCAAGTATGGCTATCAATGAAACTTCAGGCAGGTCAAGACCTTCACGCAGTAAATTTATACCAACAACTACGTCATGCTCACCTAGCCGTAAATCACGAAGTATTTCTAGGCGTTCAAAGGTATTTATTTCAGAATGAAGATAATGCACTTTAATATTCACCTCTTTCAGATAATCAGCTAAATCTTCTGCCATGCGCTTGGTCATAGTAGTTACTAGAACTCGCTGTTTTTTATCAACCCGGTCCTTGATCTGCTTAATAAGGTCATCAATTTGTCCCTCAACTGGTTTTATCTCAATTGTCGGGTCCAAAAGACCAGTCGGACGCAATAGCTGCTCAACTATCTGTGAGCTTTTATCTTTTTCGTAATTATCCGGCGTGGCTGACACATAGATAGTCTGTCCGATTTTCTTGTTAAACTCCTCAAATTGTATTGGTCGATTATCAAAAGCTGACTTTAGGCGGAATCCATAGCGGACTAATGATTCTTTACGCGAACGATCACCCGCATACATGCCACGTATTTGCGGCACGGTCATGTGAGACTCATCAATGAATAATAAGAAATCTTTGGGGAAATAATCTATTAAGGTAGAAGGGGTTTCGCCGGGAGAACGGCCGTCAAAATAGCGGGAATAGTTTTCTATGCCCGAGCAATAACCGGTTTGCTTGATCATCTCAAGATCATAACGTGTGCGTTGATCTAATCTCTGGGCTTCAAGTAGCTTATTCTTTTGCTTAAAGGCAGCTACCTCCTTATTTTTATCTTGCTTGATATGCTCCAATATATTATCCAACTTGTCGGTCATGGTCAGATAATGGGTAGCCGGTACAATTAATATTTCATTATAAGAGCGATCAGCTTTGCCGGTTAGACTATCGAAATAGCTTAACTTCTCTATGGTGTCCCCATTTAGAGCTACACGTACTGCTAGCTCGGGAGAAAATACTGGATAAATATCAACAACTTCACCTCGCACCCGAAAAGTACCCCGGTGAAAATCAATATCATTACGTTCGTATCGCATGCCGGATAATTTTTTTAGTAATTCTTGTCGCCCTATTAACTGACCTTTCTTTAAGATCAAACTAAATTGTCGATACTCATCCGGCGGACCCAAACCAAAAATGCACGAGACAGAAGCGACAATAATAACATCACGACGAGTAAGCAGGTCGGTGGTGGTGGCGTGGCGCAGTCGGTCGATCTCTTCATTTATGTCCGTTTCCTTCTCAATATAAGTATCAGTGCGGGCAATATAAGCTTCGGGTTGGTAGTAATCATAATAGGAGACAAAATAGTTAACGGCATTGGCGGGGAAAAAGTCTTTGAATTCAGCTGCCAGTTGGGCGGCTAGTGTTTTATTATGAGAAATTATCAAGGTCGGCCGCTGCAATTTTTCAATCACATTGGCCATAGTATAAGTTTTGCCCGAACCAGTGACGCCGAGTAGTGTTTGATCTGTATACTTTTTGCCAATCCCAGAAACCAACTGCTTAATGGCCACTGGCTGATCGCCGGTTGGCTTAAATGACGATTTTAGTTTAAATTTCATCTACTAAATATTAGCACAGGCAATTATTACTGGCGAAAAACATTGAGATATTAGGTAAAAATTGATAAAATAATGATAAGTCATAAAGACTTTATGAAGATAAGAGTTTATTTAAGAAATTTTTTACAAATTCGTGTTCCTAACAAAACGTGGCTTTTTAGTATTATGACAATTAGCATCATTACTGTTCTGATAATAACTGTTTCATCTACCAAACCGTCAATTTCGATGGACACAGAAGTCATACAAACAAGCGGATTTACCGGTACCAACTTTCCCCATATTAAAACTTGGGGTATTTTTGTCGGCGGAAGTGTTCCCGGAGATGATGCCCGCTGGGCAGCCACAAAATTTGATGTTATTGGCGGCGCGCTTTTTAGCGGTACTAATAGAGGTGAATTAAGGGCGATTAATAATAATTTAAAAATTTGTGGTTATATGTCAATACCATCATTGCATGACGGCAGCTTTGCAAACCGACAGCAGTGGGCGATAGACAACGGTTATGACTATGAAGATTTCTTTTTACATTATAAAGAAGATACTTGGGAGGATTATTGGGACCGAAATGCCAAAGGCTGGCGGGACGAATGTTCGCCCGATTCTTGCACTCCAACAGCTACCGCTGCTTCGCCTGAGGAAGCGAGGGTTTGGGGTACCTGGCCTCCGCGTCCTAATTGGCGTTTTCGGAATTTTAATAATCAAAGCCTGCTTTATGAAGTTGACATGCTTGGTCCCTGGATTGAGAATGGCCCGCCCGATGTTTTTGAATGTATATATTTAGACTCGGTACCGCTGTACACCTTGGTTCTGGATTTATTGGCAATTAATAAAACCCACACCTACTATGATCTAGTATATGATTATGATCATCCGATGATTCAAGCGGCTTTTCAATTTGGTGTTGATTATGTCGAACAAGTTGCCAATCAGTATGGCCAATCGATCATTCCCATTCCAAATGCCACCGCCTCTTCCACTAGTCTGCATCCAGGTTTCAAAACAAAATTTGAGACTATGTATGACTGGGTTTTTATTGAGGTGTGGATGTACTATAAGAGTACTTTAAATTACGAAGATTCTTATAATCGTGATCTGGTGCAGATATTAGATCAAACTCGAGCCGGTGAAAAAAGGTTATTGCGAGCCAATGAATGGTATTATTCGCCAAGCGATAAAGGAAAGATGTTTATTCTCTCAAGTTATCATTTGATAAATAACGAAAATACTTATTTTGATTTTAGATTAGCCGAGGCCCCGGAAGAAATTGTAGATAATCCGCGTGACCACTGGTTTAACGCCATTGAATATAATATTGGCTATCCCATTAATAATCCTACTGGCCAGGCTGACTATCGCGGTGACTATAATACCAGCGAACATTACGAATGGACCACCGGACAAGATCCGTCTGCTCCCACCAACGCCTACCACATTCTGGCTCGGCATTATTCTAATGCTTTGGTCCTACTTAAGTACAAGCCCAAAGATTCAGTTCAGGTTAATGATCTGTCAGCCACCACTCACCCGCTAGGGAATACTTATAAAAAATTAAACGTTGATGGTACTTTAGGACCAGTAATTTCAGAAATTACTCTAAGAAATAATGAGGGTGCAATTCTTATACCATATGATAGTACGGCTCCAGCAACGATCAATAATTTAAAAGCACGCTAAAATAGGTTATAGTGATAATAATGAATTGGAAGAACAAGAAAATCATTTTGTTAAGTGCCACGATCTTGGTTTTGATATTAGGCTTCCTTTTTATTAACTCAAACAGTAAAACAGTCAATGCTCAGGCTACTGCCGTGCATCCAAGTTTACTTTTTCATGAAAGCGAAATACCCGGCCTTAAGCAAAAGATTAATGATGGTAAATCATTTGATGATACCGCTTTTGACTATCTAATAAGCCGGGCAAATGCCATTTCTACCTATCCTCTCCCTTCACAAATTGTTGGCAGCTATTACGGCATTCATACTATTCCTTTTTTAGCCCTAGCTTATCAGCTATCAGATGATAGTAATCCAAATAAATATACTTACCGTGATAAATGTAAAATTGGCGTGCTGTATATCGTCGACAATCCTGAGTGGGAACCATATCGTGGCGAAGATCCCCACTGGCAATCTCATCGGCTTTATTCAATAACCCTGGGATTTGATATGTGTTTTGACAACGCTACGGCCGATGAGCGCCAGAGAGTTATTACTGAACTTGAATCTTACATGACTCATGCTACTAACCGCTGGAATTGGCCCTGGTATACAAAAAAATTTCCTCCCTATGGTAATAACGGCGGGGTATTAGCTGGCAGCACAATCGGTATGGCTTCGATTGTGATGAGAGGAGAGTCTACTAATACCACCCTGCTTGATAATGCTCTGCAATTATCAGATGACATCTTAGAGTTTAACTTAGCACACATTTTTGACGAAAAGGGAGCCTACACCGAAGGCTCTTTATATGCCGGCTTTGCTATGAGATTTTTTGTACCTTATATAGAAGCCAGAATACGTTACGACGGTTATGACTATAGTCAGCTCAATGAGGTTAAAGAAATTGTTAATTGGATGGCATATGGCATCCGGCCAAATCAGTATTCTTGGATCAATAATTTAAATGATGCGCTTTACTCAACCTACCCATATCATTTTCACAATACTGTCATAGACTGGGCAATCGCTAAATATAACAGTGGTGTAGCCAAATGGCTTTATACCCAGACAATCAGTAAATGGAATTATTGGAGTAACCGAGATGTAATGGCAACCGTTTTATACAACAATGATATTTCAGCTGTAAATCCTGGTAATGTTTTGGCAAATTCAGAACTGTTTCCTCATCGGGGACTTTATTATTACCGCACCGGCTGGCCAAATGTTAATCAGACTAGCAATGACTCGGTTTTTTCATTGTACTCCGGAAAATTCTGGAGTGGTCATGCGCAAATGGATCAGGGACAATTTGCCCTCTGGTCAAAGGGGGAGAATTTTATAACTGATACCGGCTATGGTTCTAGATTTTCACAAGCACATAATTTAGTGCTAATCGATGATAAAGGACAGCACACGGCGGGAGCTTCGTGTGGTACCGATGGTCTTATCAATCATTATTTACTGGGTGATTTTGCTGACTATGTTAGTAGCGATAATAGCGCCGCTTACAATACTTACAGCGAGTTCAACGCTCCTGACCAGCCCCTCGAAGGGGGAGACTGGTCATATTGTTATAGCAATGCTAACCCAGTACAAAAAGCCAATCGCTATGTGCTTAGTGTTAAGAAGAGCGAAGTTGGAGAATATTTTGTAATTTTAGATGATATTCAAAAAGATAACGCGGTTCATAAATATGACTGGAACCTTCATACATCAATTGGTAATACAATTTCCACCATCGCCAATCCAGTAGTTATTACCGGTTCAAATAAGGGCAATAAACTTAATATGTATTTTATTAATCCCAGTCACGGTAGCATTACTTTTAATGAATCTAATCATAACAACAACAACTCTGACGGATATACCAAAAGATTAAAATCAACAATTAATGCTATCAATCCGGAATTTTTCGTTCTACTATTTCCTAAGAAAGCCTCGGGAGAAACAAGCTTCACTCAGTCTAATTTTGCTGTTGCCAATGGCTATGGAGCAAAGCTGAATTGGGCCAATGGTTATAAGGATTATATTATCTATAACCGCTCGGGCAGTTTCTCAGCAGAAAATATTGCCAGCGATGGCCGGTTTACCTTGGTAAGAAAAAATAATGATAGTGACATAACCAAATTTAGTCTGGCCGAGGGTAGCAGCCTGTCAGTTAATGGTTTTAATATCGTCAGTGTTAACAACGGAACGGCCAGTATGTCCAGCGATGGACAGACGATAAATATTAGTGATAGTTTAAATGAGTATGTAATTTATGGTCCTAATGTAAGTTCGGTTGTAGGATCAACGGGCGAGGAAATATATTTTAGCAAAGCCAATGGTTTCGTATATATCAATACCAGCCCGCCACCCGATACGACACCACCGGCAGCGGTAACAAATTTAAAAGCCCGGTAATATGCCAAGAATTGGGATTAAAGGTAAAAAAAGAATGAGGAAACAAAGTCCAATTATTGCTGTTAAAACCCAACAAAGCACTTCGGTCTATAGCGCCATCGGTCTAGGAGTAGGAGTGACGGCCGTGGTGGCGGTATTTATTGTTATTGGTGTGGCTATATTTAGTACTTTATCGGTAGTACCAGCAGCGGCACCTCTTGATGACACCTCAACCGTAACTTTAACTTGGACAGCACCGGGAGATGACGGCAATATTGGCCAGGCCACGGCTTATGATTTGCGCTATTATGGTAATCCGATCACCAGAGCCAATTGGTCTAAGGCCACAAAGATAAGAGGACTAAATAGGCCCAAGCCAGCCGGTTCAGCGGAAGGACTTATTGTCAAAAATCTAAATCCAGCCACGACATATTTCTTTGCTATTAGAGCAGTAGATGAGAACAAAAATTGGTCAAACGTATCAAATGTGGCTAGTCATACAACGGGATGTAATCCAAATTGGAGCTGTACCGACTGGTCAGAATGTATTGATAGTCAGCAGTCGCGTAGATGTATAGATAAAAATATCTGTGGCGATAATACTACCAGACCAAAATTAAACCGCAGCTGTACAGTTGACCCGGGTGATGATGAACCACCGGTGGGTGGTTGCAACACTGACTGGCGCTGCAGTACCTGGTCCAGCTGTGTTGATAGCAAGATTTATCGCCGCTGTGTGGATAGAAATTTCTGTGATTTGACTGCGGACCGACCAGTAGTATCAAAATCCTGCTCGGCTTCGATCTGTGAAGAAAACTGGTGGTGCGGTGAATGGTCTGGTTGTAACAACGGTAAGCGAATTCGAAGTTGTACTAATTTAAATAACTGCAACGCGACTCTGTACAAACCAGAGACAGAAATGGGCTGCCTTGCTACGCCGTTACTGCCACCGCAAGAGTCGGTAATAGTTACGGGCGCGGCGGCTGGTGGCGGACCGCATGTAAGGATATTTAGAACAAACGGCGAATTCCTGTCCCAATTCTTTGCCTATGATCCTCGTTTTAAAAACGGTATAATTGTAGCGGCCGGTGATGTTGACGGAGATGGACACATTGAGATTGTGACCGGTACCGGTCCCAACAGCGCTCCACACGTACGGATCTTTACTATTGGCGGAAAACTCAAAGGACAATTCTTTGCCTATGAAAGTTTCTTGAGAACAGGAGTAGATGTTGCCGTGGCTGATATAAACAACGATGGCAAAGAAGAAATAATAACCAGCCCGCTTAGCAACGGTGGTCCTCACATCAGGGTATTTCGTAAAGACGGCCGCAATTATAAAGTGGTTGACCAATTCTTTGCCTATTCTCCCTATTTCCGTGGTGGCGTAGGAGTAACCGCTGATGATCTAAATGGCGATGGACGAGCTGAGATAGTAACCGTGCCACACACTCGCGGCGGCCCGCACATAAGAGTATTTAACCGTCCTGCCGGTACCACTAATTATCGATTATCTTCACAATTTTTCGCTTTTCCAGAAAATTGGCGTTTAGGACTTGATGTGGCAATTGTTAATTCAGACGGTCCGCTAGATCCAAGAATACTAGTATCGGTAAGCGCCGGTGGCGGACCGCATCTACGCTTGTTTACACCCGGTGGTCGATTGGTTGATCAATTTTTTGCAGCATCTCAGTCTTTCCGTGGTGGCGTGGTGGTATCCAGTACTGATGTTGATCAAGATGGCTGGGATGAAATTCTAACCGGTGCCTATAGCAACGGCCTACCTGGTGTCTTTACATTTTCTTACGTACCGGGAATCAAAGAGTGGAAACTGATTAATCAATTCTATGCCTACCATCCGTCATTCTCGGGTGGCATAAAGTTATACAGTCCACATTGATTAGTTAGACATAGCCACTTATACTACTGGTATGATTAATTGGCTCAAGGGGTCGGTAATAGATAAAAATTCAAAAGCCATAACTTTAAACGTCAATGGCGTTGGATATCTTGTTTTTGTGCTGTCTGAGGACTTATTAAAAATTAATGAAAACGATACTGTCGCTTTATTTATTCATACTTACCAACGAGAGACCGGCAGTGAATTATATGGTTTTTCCGATCAAGAAACCCGACAATTCTTTGAGCAATTAATATCAATCAGCGGCGTGGGTCCTAAGGGCGGATTAGGAATATTAGAGCAAGCAGATGCTCAGGATATTAAGAAAGCTGTAGTTCACGGTGATCCCGCAGTGCTGACTAAAGTGTCAGGTATTGGCAAGAAGACGGCAGAACGAATAATTGTTGAATTAAAAAGTAAAATAATAGACACCGACAGTGATGGCGAAATTGCCGGTATTGATATGAGTATAGCGGCCGACTCAGTTGAAGCCCTTATCCAGTTGGGTTATACAAAAAAAGAAGCCAGAGACGCAATGCGTCAAGTAGCCAAAGAACACACTTCAACCGAAGACATAATCCGTGAGGCTCTTAAAATACTGGGCGCCCCGAAAAAATGAAGGTAGAAGCCATCGACCCGAAAATAAACCAGTTAAGTAATTTTATTGAATCACAAAAACACTCAACCTATTTACAATCCTGGCAATGGGGTGAATTTCATAAAATCCAGGGACGAAAGGTTAAACGCCGAGCATGGTTGGCGGATAATGAAATTGTAGCAGTCGCATCTGCTATAACCCGTCCCTTGCCAGCAGCTATGGGTTACTGGTATTTACCCAAAGGACCAGTAGTGGCTGATGATTATTTAAATAACAAAGAGCTATGGCAGGACATAACCGACTGGGTGAAAGAGAATGTAAAAGAGAATAATTTATTATTTGCCCAAATTGAACCAGCAACCGATAATAAGGAGCTGGCAAATTTACTAAAAGACAGTAAATGGAGATCGGCCCCGTCCATTGAGCCGCCAGACACTCAATTACTCGATTTGTCTTTGACCGACGATGCATTGCTCAAAGCACTGCATCATAAAACTAGGTATAATATTCGTCTGGCTCAAAGGAAGGGCGTGATTGTCGAACATCATGGCCCAGAAAAACTCAATGAATTCTTTAGACTAGTTGAGATCACAAATAAACGGGAGCAGATAACTTCATTTCCCAAGAGTTATTACGAGCTGATGATTAAAGCCCTGGGAGAAAAGGCCAAGATTGTGATTGGTAATTATCAAAAACAGGCAATTGTGGCCAACCTACTGATCACTTATGGCGATACAGCAACCTATGCTCATGGAGCATCAGCTAATGAGCATCGCAATGTTATGGCACCACATTTAGTACAGTGGGAATCGATTATCTGGGCCAAGAAAAATGGCTATCGTTATTATGATTTTCGCGGTATTGCCCCGACTGATGAAGCAAATCATAAATGGGCTGGTATCACACGTTTTAAAAAAAGTTTTGGCGGCCGATCAGTACATCATTTAGGTGCTTATGATTTAGTTAACAAGCGATTCTGGTACCGGCTGTATCGCTTTTATCGTCGAGGATAAATCTTATGCGTTATGCTTTGATTGATGTAATAAGAACTATTGCCATCATTTTTTTATTGACCGGACATATAGCAGCACAGCTGGGTAATTATTTGGCAATAACTTTTATTTATATTGGCGATATTTATGCAGCCGGAATACATCAATTCGCCGTAACGATCTTTATAATACTGTCCGGCATAGTGTTGGGAATTAAATATCAAGATATCAAAATCTCTTTTATGAAATTCATGGGGCGACGGCTGATAAGAATCTATTCGGTATATTTAATTGCGGTGATAGTGGGTGTGGGTATGTATTATATTTTACACGGCAGTTTTAGTAATATACCTGGCAGTCATTTCATATGTACTATCAGCGGATTTTGCGGTTATATTGGGCAAGGCGGCGGGCCGTTTGTCAGTACCGGATGGTTCATAGGAACGATCTTGGCATTATATACATTGTTCCCGGTCATACTATTACTGATGAAGAAAAACAAACACTTAACATTATTTTTATTGTTATTAGTCAGCTTAATAGCGCGTTTATATTTTTCACAAGCACTAATATCGCCCATATATGAACTGGAATGGCATCCCTTTTCCAGAATATTTGAATTTGGCCTGGGCATATACTTAGCGCTAATAATAAGCAAAGAGCGTTGGCGGATTCTTAATCGGCACCAACAAACGGGCCGAGTATTTAATTTTCTGGCCCAAATATCATTCCCACTATTTCTTATCCATGGATCGTTCTATTTTGTACTCCACAATTTAACCGATTCCGGAGTCCCTGCCATTTTTGCTATCGCGCTCTATTTGTTAATCTGCTTATTAGTTAGCTGGGCAATGCTTAAGATTTCAATTAAATTACGCAAAACATCAGAATCAGGACATGCTAATAGACAAGAGCTGACGTAACTTAGGGTAATTTTAAAGTGCTTTAAATATCCCAAGCTCTTGCATCTGGTTAATTAGTAAGTTACAGTCAATTGTATAAGGAGGGCTTGAAAACCCTTCTTGTTTTGAATATCAGGTTCATTAACATTCACCGCGATTCTCACAAGGAGGTGATTACGGTGTCGAAGGTATTGATCGTAGATGGCGGCGGTCGCGGACATGCTTTGGCTTGGGCTTGTCGTAGGGCAGACGAAATTTTTGTGGCGCCTGGCAACTATGGCACCAATAATTTTGCCCACAATGTGCAGAATGTCCCTATTGCCCCAGATGATGTCGAAACTCTGTTGGAGTTTGCCGACCAACGGTCAATTGGCCTGACTATTGCTGGTCAAGATACTACTGTTGCCCATGGCATCGGTGATCGCTTCCGGCAAGTCGGTCTGAAAGTGCTGGCCCCAGACAAGGATGCCGCTAGACTGGAAACATCCAAGGCCTTTGCCAAGACTTTTTTTCAGGCAGAGGGCATCCCAACCGCGCCATTTCAGATAGCCGATTCATACGATGAGGCAATGACCATTTGTCGAACGCGTACCTTGCCGTATGTGATAAAGGCCGATGGTCTAGCCGAAGGTAAAGGCGTATTCATCTGTCGCTATGAAGTCGACTGTGCCGAAATTCTAGGGCGAATGCTGACTGACAAAGAATTTGGTACTGCGGGTGAAGTCGTAGTGATTGAGGATTACCTTGTGGGTGAAGAGCTGTCGGTTCACGTGCTTTGCGACGGTTCTAACTATCTGGTGCTGCCTACCGCCCGAGACTACAAAAGCTTAAACGGCATTAACACCGGCGGTATGGGTTGCTTTGCTCCAGTACCGGGAATTGATGAAGTCTTGATGGCTCAAATACAGCAGCAGATTATTGTGCCGACCCTGAAAGGACTGGCCAAACGAGGATTGCATTATGTCGGTTGTCTGTATTTTGGATTGATGCTGACTAAGCAGGGACCAATGTTGCTTGAGATCAATGCCCGCTTCGGTGATCCTGAAGCTCAAGTAATCTTGCCGTTGCTGAAAACTAATTTCCTGACCCTAGCCAATGCTTGCGTCAACGGCAGACTCGATAAGGTTAGGTTAAGTTTTCGGCCAGGATACACCGCTGGGGTTGTTTTAGCCAGTGCGGGTTATCCGATCAAGTGCCGGATAAAAGACGCCAAAACAATCAGGGGTTTAAGCCTGATTGAACAGCTGCACAACGTCATGGTTTTCCACGCTGGTACCCGGTTGATCAAGGATCGCATAATCAGCCAAGGTGGACGAGTTCTGATTGTGGTAGGCACCGGCAAGTCCTTGAGACAGGCCCGAAAAAATGCTTATAAGGGGGTAAGACTTATACATTTTCAGGGCATGCAGTACCTGGACAACATCGCCGAGTTGGCAGTCGTCTAAATCTGCTAGTTGCTCCGTTGCTTTATCAAGGCAGCGGAGCATTTATTTATTGGCTAAGGTTAGCCGACAAATTGCTGATTTAGTCCTCAAGTCTTGACAGTATTTGATAATCTGATAGACTGTACGCTTGATGCACTCAAAGCGAGTGCATTATCTTTTACCCCAATTCTTGGGGTGATATCGTTCATTCTCGTTGCGACGAGAAGATTTCAACCTATTTCCCGGAGGTCATTCCATGACCAAGAAAAGTTCCGACCGTCAGGAGTCGATTGTGGTGGAGTTCAACGAGCTCAGTGAGCCCGGCGCCTATGTCACCGCGCAGGGATCACTGGTCCGCGTACAGCCCGACGCGCTGAAGGCTCAGCACAGTCCGCTGATCACCATCAACGGCAATTCCGACACGCGTCTGACCAGGATCTCGGACAACCCCAACATGCCGATCGGTAAGGCCCGCGTGCTCGCGGCGGACATGGACCTGGCCAACGACTTCTAGGGCGATCGCGAACTTCGTTCGCACAACCTGAATCAAAGGCCTACGGCCCCCAATGCATTGCATCAAGAACAGCAGCGGGGGTCATTTATTTTACTTGAAAAACATCCCCCTTGATTATTTTTTTGACTCGTGATAGGATTTTTTCTAATCTTAAAATTTATTATTTAACGACAACAAAAATCAACAATCATGACTCATGAACTAACTCAGTTTGTGCTCCAACTAGCCATCATATTGCTGGTAGCAAAATTATTTGGGGCAATTTTTGAAAAACTTGGCCAATCATCAGTTTTGGGTGAATTATTAGCCGGCATGGCCATTGGACCATATGCCCTGGGCGCAGTAGAGCTGCCTTTTATTGGTGCTTTATTTCCCTTAGCTGAACACGGTGCCGAAGCCGCTTCGACAATACCAGTATCGCCCGAGCTGTATATGTTTGCTCAGATTGGAGCGATAATATTACTGTTCTTAGTCGGACTGGAAACGAATGCTAAGATGTTTATGAAATATGGGATTAAATCGCTCGGTATAGCGCTGGGTGGCGTTGTTGTCCCTTTTCTACTTGGTGCTTATGGGACAATCATGTTCGGCTTTGCTGACAGTATACTTGATGTACCGGCGTTGTTTATGGGGGCGATAATGACTGCTACTTCGGTCGGCATCACCGCACGAGTACTGTCAGATCTTAACAAATTGGACACCGATGAGGGAGTATCGATATTAGCCGCCGCGGTCATCGATGATGTGCTGGGTATATTGATATTGGCTTTTGTCTTAAGTATTGCTGGCAGTTCAGATGGCGGAACCATTGCTTGGGGAGAGATTGGAATCATTGGGACAAAAGCGGTTGGTTACTTGGGAGTGGTTATTTTATTGGGAATATTGTTTGCCAAGAAGTTGTCAGCTTTTTTGATGAAGTTACAACACAAAACATATATTGCCGTGGCAGCGGCGATTTGTTTTCTAATCGCCGCACTGGCAGAAAAATTTGGCTTGGCCATGATCATCGGTGCTTACTTGGCTGGTATACTAATGTCAGTCACTCATATCGGTCATGAGATTGAAGAACGATTGCAGCATATGGCCAATATAATTGTGCCGGTATTTTTCGTTGTTATGGGCATGCTGGTAGACTTTAAGGCCATGAGCGGCGCTCTGATGTTTGGTCTAGTGATCACAGTATTTGCCATAATCGGTAAGGTTTTTGGTTCGGGATTGCCAGCCTTGTTTAGCGGTTTTAACTGGCTGGGCAGCTGGCGCATTGGCTTTGGTATGTTGCCCCGCGGTGAAGTAGCACTGATCGTAGCTGGGATCGGCTTGGCTGCCGGTATAGTCTCTCAGCAAATTTTTGGTGTTGCCATACTCATGACCATAGTTACTACATTGATGGCACCGATAATTTTAGTACCACTTTTTAAGAAAGATAAAAGTGGGCTTAAAAAACCGATTGAAACACTTGATCGACCCACTCTTGAACCAATAGTAAAATGGACGGCCCCGACTCATTTAATAGAAGAGTTTCGTGATCAATTGTCAGAACAGCTAGAGCGCAATAATTACGGTCGGCTAGCCGCTGGGGCGCGTACGGGAATAGTTGAATTTAAACACACAACCGATCCTGAGAAATTTGTTACTTTAAGACATGAGGATTCCGCTTTTACTATAGATGCTAGTGTAAATGCTAAAAATGAGGTAGCCTATTTGGTGGATGCGGTTAATAAGAAACTGGGACAGCATCTAGAAACTTTAACTGTTAATCCCTAAAGTAATTTAACCTAGGGTCACATGATATCAACCGCCGTTGTCTCGGCAGCTGGTCGAGGCACGCGAATGAAAGAACTAACCATTGATAAGCCCAAACATCTTTTGGAAGTTAAGGGACGTCCATTTATTTCTTATTTATTGGATAACCTAGTCGAGGCCGGCATCGAAAATATATTGTTAGTGGTGGGCCATCGTAAAGACCGCTTTGATGAATTTTTATCACAAAATGATTATCCCATCATTGTCGTCGACCAGACAGATGTCGTAGGTGATGATTATGGTACCGCCATCCCGATAAAATCGGTAGAAAAATTAATCGGCAACCAGCAGTTTATTTCATTAGCTGGTGATCATCTTTATGATGTTAATGATATCAATAAAATATCAGAGGAAAATGACTGGACATATATTGGCGCTACTCGAGTAAAAAACCCCAAAGGGTTTGGTTGTTTGAAAATTAAGGAAGATCAATTACTGGAAGAGATTGTTGAAAAACCGGATAAACCACCTAGTAAATTGATAAATATTAGTATGTATAAATTTACTTCAGAAATATTTCCGATAATTTCACAGCTGACATTATCAGAACGAGGTGAGTATGAAATTACTGACGCTATTAATATTTTAGCCAAGCAAAGTAGAGTAAAAGTCATTGAAGTTGATAGATTTTATCTTGATTTTGGCCGACCACAGGATATCAAGAAAATGGAAAAATTATTAAAAAAATAACTCGAAAATACCCTAGCCCCCGTAGTTCAACGGATAGAATGCGGGCTTCCGGAGCCCGAGGTATAGGTTCGATTCCTGTCGGGGGCACCACCAATAATTCGTTGCTAAACTACGGTTATTTTGGTACGCTAAGAGCGCTAAAATATTACTTATGGCCGACCAAGATAAAACGAAAAGAGACATTCACGGGTTCAAAGTTATGGGTGACAAGTCATCCAAAAAAGGACTGGATTATTTAGATTACCGTTTGAGCTATCAGGAAGTCCAAGTGTTTTTTAATCAAGCCAGATATCGTGGCAAAGCAGAATTTGAAGATCATGAACACCGCAATTTTACCCTGGCCTATAATCAGGATGGCACCTACACACTCAGCCAGAGAAAGAAATCAGGCAGCGGCTGGTTTGGCTGGTTCTAACTAATTTGTCTGTAAAGGGGGTGACATATTATGAGTAATGAAACCGGACAAGACAAGCCAATAGCAAAAGTTACACACTATTTTAATAAGATTAATGTAGCCGTAGTTCAAGTTACTGAAGATGAAATCAAAGTAGGCGACACATTGGTATTTCGAGGTCATGGTAATGAATTTACCCAACAAATTAATTCTCTGCAGGTAGAGCATCAAAATGTTGACACGATAAAAGCGGGCGAATCAGCTGGCTTAAAAGTTGATGAACCAGTCAAAGAGGGCGACTTGATTTATCGCGCAGAATAAATATCATACCTAATAATATTAGCTGAATATTTTATATTACCCATGAAACTTATCTATACGGTCTGTGCTAATAGAAAAGAAGCTAATCAAATAGGATTAAAGTTAATTAAAAACCGATTAGCTGTCTGTGTAAACATCTGGCCAATTGATTCCATATATTACTCGCAGAATAAGCTGGTCAAAGATAAGGAAGCTGTATTGTTAGTAAAAACTGCAGCTGCAAAAGTGACAGCTACAAAAAGTCTGATCAGAAAAAATCATAGTTATCAGGCGCCAGCTATGCTATTGATCGAAGGCAAGTCTCAAGACAGTAATTATACAAAATGGTTTAATGCAATTATTTCACAAAAAAAGATCTCATAAACAAGCCATCAGACAGGTAGATGTTGGTGTACATAAAGTAACCGGTGACTTGGACGGCATTGAATTTTTAAGAAACGCTGATCAAAATTATGTCGATAGTTTATTTTGGTTTGCCAAGAGATACGGCTATTCAGAATACTCCTATGACGATATTACCTACACTCTTATCAGAAAAAAAGATATTACTTATGATGTTCAGGCTAAGGACACTGATAGCGAAGAGTTTATTAGAGAATTCAAAGGCTGATAATGATTAAAAGGTTATTAAAAAAAATATTACCGGCTAATTTTATCAATTGGTATCATTTAGTACTGGCCCGATCGGCCAATATTTTTTATGGACGTCCTAGTCACTGGCTAAAAGTGATCGGCGTAACTGGTACTAATGGCAAATCAACTACTGTAGAGTTGGTCAGTCAATTACTAAGATCAAGCGGTGCTCGGGTCGGTCATCTGGCAACAACTACAATTAGGATAGGTGATGAGGAATGGCTCAACGATACAAAGATGACGATGATCGGGCGTTTTGGTCTTCAGCGTTATTTGAAAAAAATGCTAAGAGCTGGTTGCCAATATGTGATAATTGAGGTCACTTCTCAGGGACTGGAACAGCATCGAGGAGAAGGAATAGAATTTGATGCGGCGGTGCTAACAAATCTTACGCCAGAACACATAGAGGCTCACGGCAGTTTTGATAATTATGCCAAAGCCAAAGAGAGGTTATTCGCTCTTGTTAGTCGACGACGCCAGAAAGTAATTAACAAACAAGAAGTTCCCACCGTGTCGATAATAAATATAGACAGCAATGAAGCAGAACGCTTTTCAAAATATCAAACCAGCAAGCGATATGGATATACAGTTAGAAACACACAGTCAATAGTTGAGGGTCAGAATGTAATCAAAGCCAAAGATATTAAAACAGATGAACGTGGAAGTAATTTTAAAATTCAGAACGTTGATTTTAAATTACCATTGCTTGGAGATTATAATATTGAAAATTCGCTAGCCGCCGTCTGTTTGGAATTGGCAAATGGATTCAACCTGTCACAAATATCAGAATGGCTAAAAGAGGTTAAACCTTCTCCTGGTCGATTGGAGTGGATAGACGAAGGCCAGCCATTTAAGGTTATGGTTGATCAGGCGCCTGAGCCAACAGCTTTAGCAAAAGTATTAGCCATTGCCAGTAATTACAAACATGGCAGATTAATTCACGTCTATGGATCAGCCGGCGGCGGACGGGATAAGGCCAGGCGGCCGATAATGGGCAAGATGTCGGTTGAACAATCGGATATTTCGATTATTACCAATGAAGATCCTTATGATGAAGATCCATTGGCAATAATTAATCAAATAAAATCCGGGGCTTTAACAGCCGGTGGAGTTGAAAACGAGTCGGTATTCATTGTGCCTGAACGCGGCGAAGCAATAAAAAAAGCGTTAACAATGGCCCAGGCTGATGATTTCGTATTAATTACCGGTAAAGGCAGCGAACAGGCGATAGTTACCAAGAACAATAAAAAGATACCCTGGGATGACAGAAAAGTAATTCGTGAGATGTTAACAAACCTATGAACAAACTTCAAAACATCGAAGTTGAATTAACTTTTCCGCTTTATGATCATGTTGAACTACAAAAACAATTAAACAACATGGCCAAGTTAGAACATAAAAACTTAAAACAAAAAGACACATACTACTCTGCTCCGCACAGAAATTTTTTAAAGAAAGTACCTATTTCAGAATGGTTAAGAATCCGTGAGACCGATAAAGGAACAACGCTTAATTATAAGTATTGGCATAACGAGGGGGACAAACAAGCAGTATCGTGCGACGAATTTGAAACACCAACAAATGCCAACATAGTGAAAGAAATTTTCAAACGTTTAAATTTTCAAGAATTAATAGTCGTAGATAAAGTACACAGCACCTGGATGTATAAAAATGTTGAAATTGCAATTGATGAAATTAAAGAACTCGGTTGGTTTTTAGAGCTAGAGGCTAAAGGGCAGCATCAATCAATCGATGATGCGAAAAATCATCTGTATAAAATTATTAAAGAACTCAAGGCAAAAACCGGGCCACAAGATTATAAAGGATTTCCTCATCTCTTACTCGAAAAAAAGAAACTACTCTGAATTAGCTGTGGATAAATAAACGTGTCCCAGAATACGTTTACCAAATAAAATATTAATAATTACTAATATTAGCCTTTAAATTGTAAATTAGTACCCTAATTTGACTTTTCTTGACAGTGCATAAACAATCTGGTATGTTGCAGGGGATTGATTTTAAACAAACACCCTAGCTAGAATTCAAAAAACTAGTTAAGATAATCAGGGTACTATCTACAAGTTAGCCAAATTTGAATAACCTAAACATTTATACTCGTAACCAATAATTGGTATAAGACGGTAGTTAATATCGTCCTCTTTTTATATTAGTGAGAGGAAGACAACTTTTGTGTCAATAAATACTAAACAATCAGATCGAAAATTATTCACGGATATACACGACACTATCCCGTTACCGAATTTGATTGAGGTACAGCAGTATTCATACGACTGGTTTTTCCGCGAAGGTTTGAAAGAACTTTTTGAAGAAATTTCACCAGTTAGTGATTTTATCGGTCGTGACCTGGAGTTATATTTCTTAGATTATTATTTGGATGAACCAAAGTTTGATGAGGTGAAGGCCAAGGCCAAGAATGTCACCTTTGAATCAGCCCTCCGGGTTTCTGTCCGCTTGGTAAATAAGAAAACCAATGAAATTAAAGAGCAAGAAATATATCTTGGTGATTTCCCCTTAATGACCGATCGCGGTACTTTTATCATTAATGGTATTGAACGTGTTGTTGTAAGCCAGCTGATTCGCTCAGCTGGTGTTTTCTTTACCGGCGATGTTCACCAAAGCCGACGTTTCTACGGCGCTAAGATTATTCCTAATCGTGGTGCTTGGCTGGAGATCGAAACTGATGCTAATAATGTCATTGCAGTAAAGATTGATCGTAAACGAAAAGTTCCGATTACTTCGTTGCTCCGGGCATTTGGTTATGCAGCCGATGAGCAGATTATTGATCTGTTCAAAGACGTCGATACTGATCCCGAGCGTCATTATATTGAATCCACCATTGCCAAGGACATAGCTCGATCCGAAGCTGAAGGATTAAGAGAAGTTTATAAACGAATCAGGCCCGGTGACCTAGCCACGATTGATAACGCTCGTGATCTGATTTATAAAATGTTTTTTTCCTTTGACCGCTATGACTTCGGCCGAGTAGGTCGGTATAAGTTGAATCAGAGATTTAATTTTACCTTTCCAATCGATAAAGAGCATCGGGTGCTTCAGAAAGATGATCTTATTGCTATCATCCGGGAAGTTATTCGTCTGAATAATGTACAAACCGAACCGGACGATATTGATCACTTGGGTAATCGTCGTGTAAGAGCAATTGGGGAATTGGTGCAAAATAAATTCCGTGTTGGTTTAGCTCGTATGGAAAGAATTATCCGCGATCGCATGTCAACTTTAGACGTAGCTACTCTTACGCCAAATCAGTTGATTAATGCTCGCCCGGTTATCGGCTCGGTTAAAGAATTTTTCATGTCTTCTCAGCTATCACAGTTTATGGATCAGACAAACCCCCTGGCTGAGCTGGAACATAAGCGACGTCTTTCAGCAATGGGCCCGGGAGGCCTGTCTAGGGAACGGGCTGGGTTCGACGTACGTGATGTTCACCGAACTCACTATGGACGCATTTGTCCAATCGCTACACCCGAAGGACCAAATATTGGCCTGGTCGGTCACTTAGCTAGTTATGCCCGAATAAATGACTATGGATTCATTGAAACTCCTTTCCGCAAAATAATTCATGATCCTAATAATGATCCCAAGGAAACCGAAGGCCATTTCCTGCGCGATAATATAAATGATTCAAAAACAAGTAATATAGTGGCTAAAAAAGGCGATAAAATTACACCCGTCCTAGCTAAAGAACTGGCAAAAATGGAATTAGAAACAATACCAGTAAAGCCCAAAGTCACTGACGAGGTAGTATATCTAGACGCTTTCACTGAGGAGAAAAGTGTTACCACGGCTGCTACTACCCCAATTGATGAACAGGGTTATTTTGAAAATGATAAAGCCGAAGTTCGCGAACACGGTGAACCAAAAGAAGACTACGCCTGGAACATTGACTATATGGATGTCTCACCCAAGCAAATCGTGTCGGTATCTACTTCGTTAATTCCCTTTTTAGAACATGATGATGCCGTTCGTGCTTTGATGGGCACAAACATGCAACGACAGGCAGTTTCGGTAATTAAACCCGAAGCCCCGCTCGTCGGGACGGGCGTAGAACACCGCTCGGCCAAAGATTCCGGACAAGTGATCATCTCCAAGACGGATGGGATAGTAACAAAAGTTCAAGCCTCAGAAATAGTTGTAACAGATGATAAACAGAAAGAACACTCTTATCGACTTAAGAATTTTACTCGTTCGAACGCCTCAACTTGTATTAATCAAAAACCAAGTACTGAAGTTGGTACTAAGGTCAAAAAAGGGGACGTATTAGCTGACGGTCCAGCAATGAAGGATGGCGAACTGGCGTTAGGACAAAACATCGTTGTTGCTTATATGCCCTGGGAAGGTGGAAATTATGAGGATGCGATTTTGATATCAGAAAGAGTAGTTCGTGATGATCGGTATACTTCAATACATATCGAAAATTACGCAGTTGATGTAAGAGATACAAAACTTGGACCCGAAGTAGTTACCCGAGATATTCCTAATGTTTCGGAAGAAAAACTAAAAGATCTAGATGAAGAGGGCATAATCCGTCTAGGGGCAGAAGTATCATCAGGCGACATCTTGGTTGGCAAGATAACTCCTAAAGGTGAGACAGAATTATCAGCCGAGGAGAAACTGCTAAGAGCCATATTTGGCGAAAAGGCCAAAGACGTAAAGGACAGCTCACTGTATTTGGAGCATGGTGAACACGGCAAGGTAGTCGATGTGAAAATATTCTCCAGAGAAAAAGGCGATAAACTGCCATCAGGCGTAAGTAAACAAATCCAGGTATCAGTAGCACAAATGCGCAAAGTTCAAGTAGGCGACAAAATGGCCGGCCGACACGGGAATAAAGGAGTTATCTCCCGTATAGTAGCCGAAGAAGACATGCCATTCTTAGAAGATGGGACGCTGGTTGATATAATTTTAAATCCTTTGGGCGTGGCCTCACGAATGAATCTGGGACAGATATTGGAAACTCACTTGGGCATGGCGGCAAAGAAACTTGGTTATAAAGTTAGTAGTCCAGTACTCGATGGAGTAGATGAAAGTACTATTAGGGAAGAACTAGTAAAAGCCGGCTTTCCCGCTGACGGTAAAATGAGTCTTTATGACGGACGCACGGGTGAACTCTTTGATCAAAAAGTAACCGTAGGCTATGTTTATATGCTTAAGCTAAATCACTTAGTGGAAGATAAAATTCACCAACGTTCCATTGGTCCTTATTCTTTAGTTACACAACAGCCATTAGGCGGTAAAGCTCAATTTGGCGGACAGCGGTTTGGAGAAATGGAAGTCTGGGCTTTGGAGGCTTATGGCGCTGCACACACCCTGCAGGAAATTTTAACCATAAAATCAGACGACGTACCCGGTCGTTCTAAAGCTTATGAGTCAGTGATCAAGGGCGAGCCGATTACTCACATCAATATACCTGAATCATTTAATGTTTTGGTACGCGAGCTTCGCGGCCTGGGACTAAATGTTGAATTAATTGGTGAGAAGAAAATTGAAGGCGAAGAACAATCGCCAACTGAAGAGAAAGATAAAAAAGAAGACAAAATCGAAGATAAAAGCAAAGTGAGTGAATCAGACAAAGATAAGAAAAATACAGCTAAAGAAAAGCCTAAAACTAAGTCCACCTAATATATGTCATCATTTTATGAAACCGTAAAAACAGCAGATTTTGAGGCCATCAAACTTGGCATTGCTTCACCGGAGCAGGTCCACGAGTGGTCTCATGGCGAAGTGGTCAAACCGGAAACAATAAATTACCGGACACAAAAACCTGAAAAAGGAGGTTTGTTTGCGGAGGAAATTTTTGGCCCGTCAAAAGACTGGGAATGTTATTGTGGCAAGTACAAACGAATACGGTATAAAGGCATTGTCTGTGACAAGTGCGGCGTTGAGGTTACCAGATCAATTGTGCGTCGTGAACGAATGGGACATATCGATTTAGCGGCCCCGGTATCACATATCTGGTTTCTACGAGGAGTGCCATCAAAGATAGGCTTAGTGCTGGATATGTCAGTTCAAAATTTAGAGAAAGTTATATACTTTGCCAGTTTTATAATCACTAAAGTTGACGATGGATTAAGACAGCAGACGTTGCATCAAATTGACGAAGAATATAATTCTAAGAAAAAAGCTATTGAGTCAGAATATGAACAAAGCGCTCAACAGATTCGTAAGAAAAAAGCGGAGAATTTAACAACTGCTAAAGACGATAACAAAAAACGAGATGTGGAAAAAGCAACACAAGCAGACTTAGAAGCTAATGATCAGTTAAAAGAGGAACAGCTAAAAACTCTTAGCGACACCGTCGATGAAGCCAAGCGAGAACTAAGAGAACTAAAACCGCTGCAAGTAATCTCGGAAAATCAGTATCAGGATTTATCCCTAAAATATGGTCATGTGTTTGAGGCTGGCATTGGCGCCGAGGCAATGAATCTACTACTCAACAAGATTGACCTCAAACAAATGACCCAAGAGCTGGAAAAAGAGGCCAGTGTAGTACCCGAGAACAAGCGTCGTCGAGTGTTGCGCCGCTTACGTCTTGTTCGAAATTTACAGGTTAATAAATTACGTCCGGAGTGGATGATAATCTCTGTCATCCCGGTAATTCCACCCGATCTCAGGCCGATGGTGCAATTGGATGGCGGAAGGTTTGCCACTTCTGATTTAAATGATTTATATCGACGAGTTATTAATCGCAACAATCGTCTAAAAAGATTGATAGAATTAAATGCTCCAGAAGTCATCTGTCGAAATGAAAAACGAATGCTGCAAGAGGCAGTCGATGCCTTGATTGATAACGGTGCACGACATGGAAAAACCGTCACCGCTTCTACCGGTCAAAAACGCATGCTCAAATCTATTGCTGATATGCTAAAAGGAAAACAAGGACGATTTAGGCAGAACTTGCTCGGCAAGAGGGTTGATTATTCCGGCCGATCAGTGATTGTCATTGGACCTCATTTAAAATTAAATCAATGCGGTATACCAAAACGTATGGCGCTCGAGCTATTTAGACCATTTGTTATTTCTGAATTAATAAAACGAGAATATGTTCATAACGTAAGATCAGCCGGTCGTTTTATTGAAAGTGGCCGAGAAGAAATTTGGGATATTTTAGAAAAAGTAACTAAAAATGCTAACGTATTATTAAATCGGGCACCAACTCTACATCGTTTGGGCATTCAAGCATTTCAACCAATACTGATTGAAGGAAAAGCGATTCAAATTCACCCGTTAGTTTGTGCGGCTTTTAATGCCGACTTTGATGGTGATCAAATGGCAGTTCACGTTCCACTGACAGAGCAAGCCAAGAAAGAAGCTAGGGAACTGATGTTGTCTACGCAGAACTTGTTAAAACCGGCCACCGGTCAACCGGTCGTATCACCTTCTCAAGACCTAGTCTTAGGCTGTTATTATCTTTCCATGGTAAAACCAAATGGACAAGAGAAACCAAAAGCGTTTTCTAGTGCTGACGAAGCTATTCTGTCTCATTCGCAAGGGCATATCCACATATGGGATCCCATAAAGGTATCGATCGGTAGTAAGCTAATTGAAACGTCCGTTGGCCGTATATTGTTTAATAATGTCTTACCCAAAGAACTGCAATTTGTAAATGAATTGTTGGAAAAGAAAATATTAGCCAATATAATTGCTCGCAGTTTGAATTTGCTGGGACGAGATACAACAGTTGAATTGCTTGACAATATTAAGCGGGTTAGTTTCAAATATCTAACTCTATCTGGAATATCTTGGGGTATGGATGATTTGTCAGTACCGGAAGGTAAAAAACAAGCAATTTCTGAAGCTAACGCCGAGATTGACGACATACAACAGCACTACGAAGACGGCCTACTTACTCATGATGAACGACACATGAAAGTAATTGAGATCTGGGCTCGTGTCAAAGACAAAATAACTGATATGAGCAAAGTAACGCTTGATAAATTCGGTCCAGTTAGTCTTATGATTGCCTCAGGCTCGCGTGGTTCCTGGGGTCAGCTGACTCAAATGATGGGCATGAAGGGATTGGTAACCAACCCAGCTGGTGAAACTATTGAACTGCCGGTGAAAGGAAGCTTCAAAGAGGGCTTTGATGTGCTGGAATATTTTATTTCCACTCACGGAGCCCGAAAAGGATTATCAGACACTGCCTTAAGAACAGCCAATGCTGGCTATTTGACCCGACGTTTGATCGATGTGGCTCAAGACATAGTAATTACCGAGCCTGAATGTAGCG
This sequence comes from Patescibacteria group bacterium, assembly GCA_042570545.1. Classification (GTDB taxonomy): domain Bacteria; phylum Patescibacteriota; class Patescibacteriia; order JBHPGJ01; family JBHPGJ01; genus JBHPGJ01. The sequence goes on from JBHPGJ010000001.1 coordinate 87,637, forward strand.
ATAAAGACGGCTTTGCCTTTTACCGAGATGAGCATGATGACATTGGCGAAAGCCTTGGCAAAAGAGTCTGGAGCCGGGTACTGGCTAAACCAGTAACTGACAATAAAACCAAAAAAGTAATCGCCAAGACCGGAACCATGATAAACGATGAGATAGCAGCCAAAATTGATAAGGCTAATATTGACTCAGTTACAATCCGCTCAGTTTTAACTTGTCGAGCTCGTCGTGGCTTGTGTCAAAAATGTTATGGTTATGACCTCGGTCATAATGAAATAGTAAAAATGGGCACAGCCGTCGGTATCATTGCGGCCCAGTCAATTGGTGAACCGGGCACTCAGCTCACTATGCGTACTTTCCACACTGGTGGAGTAGCTGGACAAGACATAACCCAAGGTTTGCCCCGAGTAGAAGAGTTGTTTGAAGCTCGTCCAGTTAAAAAGGCTGGCCTACTAAGTGATGTTGAAGGTAAGGCAAAAATTACTGAAAAAGATAATCAGAAATTAATAATAATTAAATATAGTGGCGAAAAGACAGTTAAGGTTAAAATGCCATTAAAAGGCAGCAAGTTGTTAGAAAAATTAAAAGTTAAAGATGGCGATAAGGTTACGCAGGATCAGCAATTACTCGAGCATGAAGGAGAGGAATATTTGGCACCAATCGCCGGCTCGGCTACTGTTAAGGGGCAGACTGTTACTATTGTTGGCCAGGCCGAACAGGAAAAAGAATTTATAATTCCAACCGGCTTCGCCGTGTTGGTCAAAGATGGCGATCAGGTTAAAATAGGTGACCGTATGACCGAGGGCAGTCTCAATTTATTCGATTTATTGAAATTAAAAGGCCAAACTGATGTGCAAAGATATTTGATTAAAGAAATTCAATATATTTACTCCTCACAGGGACAGAAATTAAATGATAAGCATATTGAGTTAATAGCTCGTCAAATGTTTTCTCGAGCTTATGTGGGGGATCCTGGCGACAGTGATTTCTTGCCGGGCGAGATAGTGGACTATCAGAATGCTCAACACGTTAATGATGAGCTAGAAGCCAGAAAGGGCAAGCCGATAACCTTAGAAAGATTGTTATTGGGCCTGACTAAAGCGTCACTATCAACTGACAGCTTTTTGTCAGCTGCTTCTTTCCAAGAAACAGCTCGGGTATTAATCGATGCCGCCGTTACTGGCAAGATCGATCACTTGAAAGGCCTGAAAGAAAATGTGATTATCGGTCGTTTAATCCCAGCCGGTACTGGTTATAATAGCGAAAAGGGCAAGAAGAAAACGGAAGAGAAGAAATCCAGTTAAAATATTGGTTAACCACTATCGCTCGTTATGCTGATATTAGATAACGGTAATTTATGATATTATTACTTGGCAATTATGGCTAAAAGTAAGTCGCAATCAAAAGATTCTAATAAAGATAAAAGCGTTGAGACGGAGTCGGTACCCAAATTATCGACTGAGACCCGACATGGAATCTGGGCTATTGGTTTGTTTACAATAGCGGCCTTGGCCCTGTTGAGCTTTTTTGATTTAGCTGGTCAGTTGGGTATCGGGATTAGCGACGGACTAAGTTTAATATTTGGCTGGGGACATTATCTCATACCGATACTACTGATAATTATCGGCTATATTATGTTAGTACCAGAGCGGGCGCGACTATCACTAGCCACTTATCTGGGTTTGTTATTATTGATTTTGGCTTATTCTGGATTATTACATCTGTTTATACCGGTAGAAGATGCAGTGACTACTGTCGCTGGCGGCAAAGGAGGCGGCTACGCTGGAATAATATTAAGCTATCCCTTACAGCGGATAATGGGTGTATGGGCAACTTTAGTTGTACTTCTGGCTCTGGTTATAATAGGTTTATTGATAGTATTTAACACCACCCTGCGTCAGTTAGCCGAACGAGGCGGAGCCTTCGCACGCATCTATGATGTGGTATTAAACATATTTGAGAAATTACGATTTAGGTGGGCCCGGCGACGTCAATTTAAAGAACATGACGAGTTATTGGAAGACGATGAATCATTTTCGGCTAGGGAAATTACTGCTGAGGACATAGCTGATGATAAAGAAGACGAAAAGGGGCCGGAGCAACTAGAAATACTGTCGGGTAACAAACCAGCCATGGCCAGCGAGAAAAAGCATTATAAAAAGATTAACTTACCAATAAGTCTACTTGATTCTTCCCAATCGCGACCGACTAGTGGAAATATTGATGAAAATAAACGTATTATTTCTAGCACTTTAGAAAATTTTGGCATATCAGTAGAGATGGGTGAAATAAATGTCGGGCCAACAGTTACTCAATACACTCTTAAACCAGCCGAAGGGGTTAAGTTGGCACAAATTCTTACCCTGCAGAATGATCTGGCCCTAGCCTTGGCGGCTCATCCCATTAGAATTGAAGCGCCAATTCCTGGTAAATCATTAGTTGGGATAGAAGTGCCAAATCAATCGGTAGCCCTTGTATCGCTAAGAGAGGTAATGGAATCGGACGAATATAATAAAAGCACGACCCCACTGTCATTTGCTCTGGGCAAGGACGTTTCCGGTAAATCACTAGCAGTCGACCTCGATCCCTTGCCACATTTATTAGTTGCCGGTGCTACGGGCTCTGGAAAATCAGTGAGTATAAATAGTATTATTGTCAGTTTATTATATAAAAACAGTCCAGACCGCCTGAAATTTATTATGATCGATCCCAAACGGGTTGAATTATCAATATATAATGATATCCCCCACCTGCTTACCCCGGTTATTACCAATGTCGATCAGACCGTCAACGCTCTTAAATGGATTGTGGCGGAAATGGATCGGCGCTTTCGTGTGCTTCAAGAATCGGGCAAGAGGGATATCCATTCCTATCATCGTGATATTGATGATGGCATGCCCTATATTGTGCTGGTGATTGATGAGTTGGCTGATTTGATGTCGGTAGCAGCTCACGAAGTGGAGGGAGCAATAACCAGGCTGGCCCAAATGGCCCGAGCGGTTGGTATCCATCTGGTAGTGGCTACTCAGCGCCCATCCGTTGATGTAATTACTGGTCTGATAAAAGCCAACATCACTGCCCGAATTGCTTTTAATGTAGTATCGATTGTTGACTCGCGTACGATTCTTGACTCGGGGGGGGCTGAAAAATTATTGGGTCGTGGAGATATGCTGTTTGTTTCTTCGGACATGTCAAAGCCAAAAAGACTGCAAGGCGCCTTTGTCTCCGACAAGGAAATTGAACGGGTAGTAAAAATGCTTAAAGGCGAAGGGAGGCCAAATTATGACATGGAAGTAACGACCAAGCCAGTACCGGCTCCGCCCGGTACAATCGATGATTTGGACGAAGATGAATTATTAGGCGATGCTCAGGAAGTGATAATGCAAGCCGGCAAAGCTTCAGCCTCTTTACTACAGCGCCGCTTGCGCATTGGCTATGCCCGAGCAGCAAGAATTCTTGATTTACTTGAAGAGAGAGGGATAATCGGACCCGGCGAAGGAGCTAAGCCCAGAGAAATATTAATATCAACAACGGAAAGAGACGATCAAGACGATTCCCTTGAACAAGATGAAGATACGGCAGGAGAAGATGAAAAGGAAAAACAGGATGAAGAAGAACGGCTTTAAGCGTCGTCCGGTTATCGGCAGCCAAACTCTGGGAGAGAGATTGCTACAGTTACGAACTGAAGCTGGTTTAACTATTGATCAAGTATCTCAACACCTGGGCATATCAAGGAAGCACGTACAGTCAATTGAGGCGGGAGATTATGGAAAAATGCCTGGTGAGATATATATTAAGAACTTTTTACGTTCTTACGCTGGATTACTCAACGTACAAGAGGCGGCGGTGTTGAAAAAATTTCAAGAAGAATACAATATAAACCGAAGAATCAATCCCCGGATTAGAAAAGAAGAGCTCCCACCTGAGGGATTGCCGAAGAAATTTGTTTTTACTCCCGTAGCTATTAAACGAATAATAATTGGCTTGCTTGTGGTAAGTATTCTGGTATACTTGGGTTGGGAAGTGAGCAAAATCATCTCACCGCCATCGTTGATTCTATCTGAACCACCCGAAAGTTATACCACCAATGAAAACTTGGTTGTTGTCGCCGGCGAAACTGAACCGGAAGCCATAGTGCTGATTAATAAAGAACAGATTTTTGTCGGTAAAGATGGCAGCTTTCGCGAGACCTTGGTTATGGAGCCGGGAGTAAACACGGTAATTATTGAAGCCAAAAAACCGCGGAGCAGAACGATTACCATATATAGACAATTATTATACGAAATTAATTAGTAATTTTAGGTGGCTAAAGGAAACACTATGCCCAAAGTAAAAGAATCAGATAAAGACAACAAAAACACTGTCCAGGCGGCAATTGAAGAAATCGAAGAGCGTTTTGGCGAAGGGTCTATTAGAAAATTCAGCCAAACTCCCAAATCAGACGTTGATTCAGTATCAACCGGCTGTCTGTCTTTAGATATTGCCCTAGGCGTTGGCGGTATCCCGCGCGGACGAGTAATTGAAATCTTCGGTCCAGAAGCCTCGGGCAAGACCACTCTGGCGCAGCATATTGTAGCTGAGGTGCAGAGAAAAGGCGGTACTGCTGCTTTTATAGATGCCGAACATGCGCTTGATCCAGAATACGCCAGGAAGATCGGGGTTAATATTGATGAGCTATTGATATCCCAGCCAGATACCGGTGAACAATCACTGGAAATACTGGAAACCTTAGTAAGATCAGATGCGGTTGATGTGGTGGTAGTTGATTCAGTGGCGGCGCTGACGCCAAAAGCCGAGATAGAAGGCGAGATGGGAGACAGCCACATGGGTCTGCAAGCCAGATTGATGAGCCAAGCCCTAAGAAAGCTAACAGCCATAGTCTCAAAATCAAAAACGATAGTTATATTCATCAACCAGACACGCATGAAGATCGGGGTGATGTTTGGCAATCCGGAAACTACTACCGGCGGTAATGCCTTGAAATTCTATTCGTCAGTCCGTATAGAAGTGCGGCGTATTGGTCAGCTCAAACAGGGCGATCGGGTGGTAGGTAATCGGCATCGAGCCAAAGTTGTTAAGAATAAAGTGGCGGCACCATTTAAGATGACTGAGTTTGATATTATGTTCAATGAGGGCATCTCTGTAGCTGGTGATGTTCTTGATACCGCTCTCCAATATGGCGTGATCGATAAAAACGGCAATAGTTATTCTTATGGTGAGACGAAACTAGGCGTCGGCCGAGAAAATACCAGACAAGCCATGAGAAGTGATAAGAAACTATTAGCTGAACTAAAAAAGAAAATACTAGAAGCTACAAAGCAAAAAGATAAAGAAGAAGAATAAAAGTATAAGCCCCGCCTCCGGCGGGGCTTATTAGTATTTTAATATATTAACTTATTTTACCAAGTGCAAGTGTCGATAGTCTGTACGCAATTATTGCTGGCAGCATTATGAACCGTAGTTTCATCACCATAACCACCATAACTATCAATCCAGTGCCAAGATTTTTTACTTTCTAAATATGTAAAAAGTATGAATGAATCACGGGGTTGGTTTGGTTCATTGTGCTTGCCGTTTGTGTCGTAGCAGTATAGATCAAAAAATTGCGGATTTGCTGTTGCACTTATCTGAGTCGGCGGTAGTAATAGGTTTTCAATATATTCTGGCACTATTGGCGAGCTGGCTTCAGCTTCAGAAAAAACTCCCCCATCGCCAAAAAAATTTACGTCAGGTAGACCAAAATGAGCAACATAATGATTAACAGCACCAGATTCATCGCCCACACAATTAGCATAACCACCATCATTAGCTGGCGGTGCTTGGGGGAAGACTCCAGGATATTGGTCATGGTCGAATGAATATATAATCAGAGCTTTCCGATACTGGTCAAGATCACTGACCCTTTGCGCATCACGAGCTTTTTCACGACCGCCATTAAGCGCGACAAGGCCAATACTCGATAGTATCCCTACTATTGATATCACGATCAGTAACTCTATTAAGGTGAAGCCCCTTTTAGGTGAATTTATTTTTTTTCTCTGCACAAGATAAGTCTCTAATTACTCATGGATTATAGCAAAACGTAATTATTATAGCTATAATAATTATGAAATTTAATGTTAACAGAATAATAGTCAATATTGATTTAATTTATTAAATACCTAATAATACAAATAGGTATTTCATGGTGAATAACAAATAATATGCAAAAAGAAAGTAGCACAAAAAAGAAGAAGAAAAAAAATATGGATCAAAAACCCATAACAGCAATAAGAATTGACACCAGTACAGGTATAACTCAAAAGGTTATGGTCATCGCCATAATGCTGGTTGGTTTAAGTGCTGGCGTGGGCGTAACCTATGGTCTGGTCTCGCTAATGAGCAAGACAACTGTCACTCAGCAGACACCATACTGGCCAGTTGAACCACTCTATCCGGCCGACATTGTAAATGCGCGTACTTACACGCCTGTTGATCCGACGGGCCCAGAAATATACATCCACTTTGTTAGATCTGACAGCATTAATGAGGAATATCCAATTCAGCATTTCCTATCTGATTACCTAGGCTTTTTAGAGGTAAAAGCTAATATTTATAATCAGTGGTTCTATTGGGATACACCCGGCGATCATCCACTTAAGCTAATTCTTGAAAATACGGACAAAAATGTGACTGTTCAAATGCCGGCACGCACCATAGTTATAGAGTATTCTAATACGGATGGCGGCGATCCGAAATTCAACTATTTGTGTATTCCAAGAACCAACATCCCGCCCGAAAGTATCAAATCATTTTATTTTGACGTTGAAGGCAAAACCCGCCCCACTCCACTCCATGACGTAGATGACAGAGATCAAGATGGTAATTTGTGGGAATTTAATGGTGGTGCCTTCTATTGTAATCAACAGAGAATCCCACTCACCTTCGAAACATTAAATAATGCCTCGGCGCCCAGAGTAAGAGCTGTTAATGAGCCAGTATCAGAATTCGATCGTGAAGGTCAAAATTATGGGGATCTTCAAATGGCGATCAATCGCTTTACTAAAGCTACTCCTCCAGGCACACCGGCGGATACAGCCCCTCTTAGAATCGAAGTAACGCGCGGCGTAATGCCACCTAGTTCCACACCAAAATTTCCACAGACAGATGTAACAGTAAATGTAAGACAAGATAATCTTAATAAAGACGACTACATTACACAAAATTATACTTTATGTATACCACAGACAAACATGCCTTCGCCGACATTCAATTATTGGTATGATGTATTTGGTGAAGCATATCGGGATGATAGCCTTGGCAGTAGAGCGCTATGCTGTCGTAATTCTCCCTGTGGAAGCAAGCTAGAGTTTCATTCTGAATCCGCTGATGATTATTGAGGTAATCTGAGATAAGATATGGATTTTAAGCCCCTGCCTTAGCAGGGGCTTTTTGGTATTGATTAAAATGCTAATTGGTTCTAGGATATCAAGCGGTCCATTAGGAGGTGATTCAGCCATGACAACTGAGGACAGGATGAAAGTAGAGTTTTATCACACTTTTTCCGTGGTTATGCGAACAGCCAAAGCGAGCGGGGCAAAGCTGCCTGAAAAATGGGAATGCCGTTATACCAAGCTGCAGACAATGTATGTCAGGGCAAGAGAACTACAGGAAAAGTATAACATTGGCATCAGGAAAGACCCCTTTGTTATAGAATTTCTTCTCAAGCCGCTGATGGAGATCAAGGCTGAGAACCTGATCGCTCAGCTGGAAAAAGGCCTAACAAAAAGTACCTAAATGAGCCGCTTGAAGTTTAAGTGGCTCATTGACTTTTTGCTAAAAAATTGCTATAATAAGCGCAAGAAGTTCTAGAAATTCACAATTTCTTACTATTAAAATAAAAACCATGCCAAATAAACCCACCGATGTGGATGTAAAAACATCCACCTACACCTCTGTTCATTTAACAGTGGCTTTAATAATGTTGGCCGCTATGACAGCTGGTATAGCGGTGGTAGCTGGTATGTTGCCGTTGTTTCAGAAAGACGTGAAGACAGCCCAGACGACTATTGGAACTAGACCGGCGCCGTTAGTGCTGAACACACTTACTGATGGCATGCCGAGCCGAGATACTTTTTTTGTCAGTAATGGAATTGATTACAGTGGGGTTAAATTAACTTTCTTAAGGGACGAGGCGGTTCTTGGCAGATACCCAGGAGGACAATTTGGCGGTGAATTTGAACCTGGTGATGGAGTGCTAACACCCGGCAGTGGCGCACCATTAGAAATACAAATCTTAGTGGAAAATAACGATAACGATGATCCGCAAAGATTTGATTTAAATCCCATGGTTTTCAGTTTAGTATCAAATATTGGCGTCATTGATCTTTGTTTGCCGGAAACGACGGTAAAAGAAGATAAGGTTTTTCACTATTATTTTGATAGCAATGGTACCCCCTATTACAATAAACCGCTAACCAGACAAGCGGTTGGATTTAACTGTAAACAAACATTGGTAAAAAGCTATAATCCAAAATCGATCAGTGAAATTACCAAAACCAGAGATTATCCGTTTGATCATATAGATCGGGAAGATTTAAGAGATGTATTTGCCATTTATAATGTCCGTTACAATAAATCGCTATCAATGTATGTAAAGAACAGCGGCTATGACGGTTTCATTGACCAAGAAAGTGATTACGTGGCTAATTATCGTTGTACGGCATCGGCCGGCGAAACGTGTAATGAAAACTGTACTCCAATTGGTCTTCCCGAAAATTCATATTGCGCCAGCGTTGCTGGTAGTGGATTTTATCAGCCAACTTCAGAAATAATCGTACCTGATTATCCGCCTAATGAAGCGGTAACTAAACACAGAATTGATTATTTTGAACTTTCGGGACAATTTAGAGATGAAAACGCTACATACACTACTTTTGAAGATATAAAATTGTCCAGAGAAGATAACTGGTCATATATTTTAAGAGAGCCACCCAGCAATTGTACAGATGCTCAATTGGACGAGATTATGGCAGAAGATTGGAACGACCCCTCAAGCAAAGCCAGAACTTTATGGGGAGGCAATGAACCCTTCCCGGGCTGTGGCGGTCATAATGGCTATGTAACTGGCATACAACTGGCATTTGATTCTGAAGCCGGTCATCTAAACGGTTTTAATCTGGGTATTAATCATGGATCAGCTGGTAGTGGTACTTTCATTGTTACTTCATTGAAGGCCTATACCAATTGGATCATTGACGGTACTCATGGAGCATTATTAATGAGCATGGGTTATATTGACCCTGATTTACCGTCACAATATGTTCCGGCAAATACCTTTGAGATTACCTCTGACTTGGGTGCTAATACTATGTGCATGCCGCCAGTGTCATTAAAAGGAGAATTGCGGATTATTGATGTGGACGATCAGCGCTATATAGATCATGTAGAGTACTTCTATGATTCAGACGGCAATGCCTATCATGATGAATTCTTGACCCAGCGCGTAACCAATAAAGTATGTGATGACAATTTCCTTCCGCCAACGGGAGGCAAAGACATCACGCCAGACATTGAGTTAACTCCCTAAAAGTAAAAATAAAATCAGCTGATTAACCAATTCTGATTTTATATTAGATTTATAATGCCCGTGACTGAAACCAGAACAACCACCTCAGTGCCCACTTCCCAAAAAGTAGGTATTGTTTTAATTATAATTAGTGCTTTTACTTTTGGCGCAGCGGCTTTAGGAATATTGCCACCCATATTCAATCATTTTAATAAAGTGCCAAAAGCGCCGATTGTTTGCGAGACCCTGACCACAGATAATATGGATATTTTTTCATTAAGACGTTCTGCTTCAGAGACAATCCGTCAAGCTCAAGATCAGACCGGGGAAGCATTATTACAAAACAATCAAATCCTAACCAAATCTTTAACGCATCTTAATGCTCGCAAAGCCAGCTTTGTTAATACTCTTTATGTCGATCCAAAAGCGGCCCTAGAACTGATCATGCCAAAAAATAAAAGAGATAATATAAATCAGAAAACCGGAAACTGTGTGGAGCAACAGCGTAAGCTATCAGGCATGCTTGAAGAGATTGTCTATTATGGTGATGACGGTACAGAGCATTATCAATACCAACTAAGAGCCAGTGAAGGCAAATCATATTCATTATTTTTTACCAATGATAAAACGCTAGCTATTAAACACGGCGATGAAATTACAGTCAATGGCTGGGTAATTGACTCAAATGTACTTATAGATAATGGATTTATTGGTAAAGAAACAATGGCCGAGCCAATAAAAGTAACACAGGAAGCAATCAGTACAATCGTTGCCGGTGGACAAAAGTTTATCTTTTTCCTGGGTCATCACAACGATGTTACCCAACCAGTTTTTGAAGAGCCGGTTATTGATGACCTGGTTGAGTTGACTGATCACGCTGATGCCATTAGGGCATATTATGATGAGAATTCTTTTAATCAGACTTGGATTGAAGGTGTTGATAATCCAGCAAACGGAGCCGATGCACATGGCTGGTATCAGCTGCCAGTAGCTCAATCATGCGATTGGAATGATTTTATACTTAAAGCACTAACAGCATTATGGAATAATGGCGTAGACGTTGCCCAGTATGATGGTATAGCTACTGTCGGCACTTTTCCTTCTTGTGGCTGGCAAGGTGTCTCCCATCTTGGACCGAGTTCATATAATATCCCTGGCGGACCAACCGTCAGTATCATGGCGCATGCGGATAAATTGATGAAAAAAATTGATGATACATATTTTGTCTTGGATAAAGTTATCGGCCATGAAATGGGTCATGGTTTTGGTATCAAGCATGCCAGTTTTCTTGATTGTGTTGATGAACCATGGAAAGAAACCGGTTGTACTGTAAATGAGTATGGTGATGACTATAATATTATGGCCAATGCTTATACCGGCCATTATGGCATTACTCAGAAAGAATTAATGGGCTGGCTGGCAACTGGCAATATCGTAGATGTGCTTGAAGATTGTACTGGCAGCAGCTGCGCGTATGATCTGGAGCCCTTGGAAGTGAGCGGCAGCGGTTTTAAGGGTCTGCGCATTCAGAGATCGGTGGGTGAGGATTTGATTATCTCTTACAGACAACCGATCGGTCACGATGCTGATTTTCCATACTTAGGTTCATCAGACGGGTATGAAGGAGCAATGATCCATATTACTGGTATTAATGATTCGGCCTGGTCGTATTTATTAGATCCAACCATTGATCTCTCAGCCGTGCCCTTTCCTATTACACCAAATGCTTTTTATTCGGCTTTAAAAATGGGCGATTCTTTTACTGATCCTTTAACTACTACTACAGTTACTACCACCGCTCATAATCCAGATACAATAAATCCTGAGAACTCTCGGGTCACTGTTAGGGTGGATATTGGCAAGCGTGATTTCAATCCACCAGTTATCACCGTACTTGATCCGCCATATGATGCCACAGTTAGCGGAACAATTGATTTAAGAACAACCGTGGAAAGTCCTCATGGCATTGATCGAGTAGAATTCGCCTGCTTGAATTGTCAGAACCCTACTAGCCTCGGTACGCTCACAGAACCTGATGTAAGTGGTGAATATATTCTTCCAATTGACACAACACAATTACCTAATATGCAAGTTGCTATCAAGGTTACAGCCTATGATTTATCGGGTGAACCATTCGGAGTATCCGGTAATGTTGGTTTTATTTATCACCGCCTGCAAATCAATAACACTGATTTAATAGCGCCAAGTATTACATTAACCGAGCCAACTGATGGCAGCAGCCATGAAAGCCCGGTTCGTTTTACAGCTACAGCTAGTGACGATATTGGTGTCTGGTATGTCACGTTTTATAAGACAACTAGCGCTATACCGATTGGCCAGGCTTTGACCTCGCCATATGAAACTGATATTGAATTGGCGCCTGGTGATTATACTGTTTATGCCAAGGCTTTTGATTTTGTGGGTAATGAAACAGTCACCCCAGAGATTGATATTACAGTAACTGGAGAAGCTGATACCACACCGCCAAGCGTATGGATACAATCTCCCCTCGAAGGCAGTACGGTGGGTGGAGACTATCAATTTCGCTTTGGTGCTAATGATAATGTTGGTGTAACTAAAATTGAGCTTATGGTTGATGAAGAATCTGTACCATTGGCAACTATTACTGCGCCTCCCTGGCGAACGATAGTGGGCACTCATGTGCTGGCTGATACCTTTCACACTTTTACCGCTAAAGCCTATGACGCTGCAGGCAATGAAACAACAAGTGTTCCTGTACACGCAGGAATAGATAATGAAGCACCAGTGCTGACAGTTCTAGAACCAACTGGAGATGTGATAGTATTAAAAGGTGAGCCGGTTAATGTTAATGTTGATGCTGAGGATGAGCATTTAAATATTGTTTTAATCTTTATTGACGGAGAATGGGTAGGGTCATTTAATCGGCTTGATTTGCCTGGGATATATATTGTTGATACAGTCACGTTGTCTGTTGCTGAACATGTATTAAGAATTGAGGCCAGAGATTCAGCTCAAAATGTTACTTTTTTAGAGAGAAATATTAATATAATAAGGCCGGTTGTTGAACATGAACCCAGATTTAGAATTGAACCATAATTAATAATGAAAAAACCGATGCCCAACTTAGACACCGAACAAATTACTAAAACAACTACGCCCATTGCTGAGAAACTAGCGGTGGGGGTGATAATGCTGGGAGCGTTAGCCATGATGGTAGCGGCTTTTATTAGTCTACCGGGGGTGAGGAGGGGGTTGGAGCGAACGCCAGTATCAAGAATCAGCAGCGAGGAGCGAAGCGTAGCTGTGGCGTTAGATTTTGCCGATAGTCAGGAGTATCTAGAAGAACTGGAATATGGGCAACAACAGGAAGCAGATTATTCGCAAAAACAGAATATAGCACCAGTTGGTAATGTTGCTAATCTCCAACCAGGCGAGGAATCAACAACCCTGGAATGCGGAACGCCAACAGACAATGTTCTTTGCGTGCCGCAGGAGTTTGCGAGCATTCAGGATGCGGCAGACGCAATCCCAGAGAACATTCAAGTTGATTACACGGTTCTAGTCGATGATGGAAACTATGCCGGTTTTGAAGTACGGCGCGGTGGAACCGGATCAAATGCCCGATTGATCTTCAAATCAAAGAATCCATTGGGAGCGGTACTTAGTGAGTTTCAGACAGAATGTGCAAATACAAAAAAGAAGAACTATCGTCACATGTGTCTTAATGGCCTGGAATGGTGCGCTAGCTGCGCTACCAGAGGACAAAGAACAGGTGAGAATAGATACGTAGTAGTTGATGGATTTAAGTTCGTTGCCGGTCCAGAAGTTGACGGTTATGTTTTTGACCATAGCATCGCGATCGGAGGAGCGGATCATTTATACATCATCAATAATTATTTTAGTCCGAGTTTGAATTCATCTGTCTTTGGAGGAAGAAACTATTACTTGCACATTGAGGGAAATGAATTTGTTGGCCAAGGCCACGGTGGTTGGGATGCTCATGGATTATATCTTAATGATCTCTTGGCCTCTTTCCATACGCCAGGACTGGACATGGAGGGATCAGATATGGGCTATTATACTATCCGAAATAATATATTCCGTGATTCAAATTCCTGGGGAGGCTATATTAAACTCAGAAGCCGCAATCCAGGATATTACATTCATGATAACGTTATAGAAAACAATATCTTTTATGCAAACTCAGATCTGTCTCATGATAATTTTGCCTTAGCGCTTGAGTCAGGAATCAAAGATACTGATGTGCGGAACAATATAATGGTTGCTGCTAAGCGACCATCATATTGGATGATCCAGCTTGGCGATCAACAGGTGAAAGAAGGAGTCACTCACGGCTTTGACCCCTCGCCAGTTGATGGTACCAAGATATATAACAATACAATAATCGCACCGGACAATGCTGGTATCGGTATCGGCGGTGCCTGGACGGACCATGACGCAGATCCCGCCACACCAAAACTGCCGCCGCAAGCCGGGAATGTAGATAATGTTATGTTCAATAACATTATCATTGCAGGCACGGCGGTTCACTATGTGACTGATACAGCTCCTAATCCACCGTTTTGTGTTGCTTGCCAAATAAAACAAGATAATCTTGAGATTGACACAGATGACCCAAATCTTGATACAATCTTAGCGGCTCTTTTTATGGATGTATCAGATCCTAATCCCGAAAATAATGATTATCATATAAAGCTGGGAAGCGACGCTTATAATACGGGTATTCCTAGCATTGTGGCATTTGGTATGACAATATTAGCACCAGGTTTTGACTTTGAAGGCGATTCCCGTCCCCAGGGCGGAATATTTGATATCGGCTTTGATGAATATAACGAAGGTATGCTAATCTGCACCGACACAGACAATGACGATTACTGCCTACAGTCTTCAGCCAGCGGTTGCGACAATACCGGCATCTGTGAAGTAGGCTGGGACGACTGTCGTGACGATCTACCCCTCATCAACCCCGGCGCTCCCGAGATCTGCGATGGCGAAGACAACAACTGTAATGGCCAAACTGACGAAATCGGCTGTAATGTCAGTCTGGATGAGGACTTTGAAGACTATTCAATCGGTATCGACCCACCACTGTGGTTAAGTACGGGTGCTAATAATAGTCTAACCGAACAATCAGGTCTCTTTAGTATTGCCCAAGACACAACCAAGGTCCTTGGCACTTCATCAACCCTAACCAATATCCACTCCCACTATATTGGCCCCAATGCTGATCTCTGGAGTAACTATGAATTCACCGGTAAAATGAAACTATCTGACCTTAACGGTGGAATTGGTGTTACGGCTTACTCTGACTATCCTAATTCAGATACTTACTACCGCTTAAGAAAGGAACCCAGCACTGGTTATTTTGTCTTGTCAAAACACCCCGATGCTCAGAAGAACGACTTAGTCACTACCAAAAACGACCAAATTTCTCCAGTACAAAATACCTGGTATTCTTTCCGGTTAAGAGTAGAAAACAACACTACAAATAACCAAACACTAGTTAAAGCCAGGATTTGGCCATCAAGCCAGACCGAAGATACCGGCCTATGGAATATTGAAGCCAATGATGCTACCGCTAACCGTATTACCCACGGTACTGTTGGTGTCTGGACGATGCTTGGTGGGGTAAAATCCTTTGATGATTTCCAAGTTACTGAGATAACTGCTGATGGTGGTGGAGGCGGCGGTACCAGGAAGATAAATATTCAACAGGAAAATTAATGAAAAAACCCATGCCCAATCTAGATACCGAACAAATTACTAAGACCACTACTCCCACAGCTGAAAAACTAGCGGTGGGAGTGGTAATGCTGGGAGCATTGGCTATGGCGGCCGCGGCTTTTATTAGTCTGCCGGGGGTAAGAAAAGGTTGGTTGGAGAAAAAAGAGAAAGTAGCTGAAAAAGAAATAACACAAGCTGTATCTGGAACATTTGGATTTCAAAAGGTTACAGTTGAGTTAAATGATGTCGAAGGTAGCGGACCCGAAAGCCCCTGGGGTAAACAAGTGGGTGATATCAACAAGGATAATGAGATCGATCTTATTGTTGGCGGAAGTGATTCTCCCTATGAACTATATTGGTATGAAAATACCGGTGATGTGACTAACTGGCCGACCAGGCACCTGGTTTATAGGGGCGGTAATCATGGCACTGACCATGAAGTGGTTGATGTTGACAATGACAATGATAACGATATTGTCTCTTTTACCAATAATGATGAGCTTAGATGGTATGAGAATTTAAATGGAGCCGGTACTAACTGGGATATGCATATAATTTTTGATATTGATCTGCATGACATTGAGGTATTTGATTTTGATCAAGACGGTAAAGTAGAAATTATTGCTAGAAATCAAAATAATCCTGGCAAAGATTTGCATTTTTTTAAACAAAATGGTGATCCACGGACAGATTATTCCTGGGATCATACTCAAAGAACTATTACCGGAATGACAGCCGGAGAGGGTCTTGTTTCATGGGATATTGATGAGGACGGCTTAAAAGATATTGTAGTCGGAGGATACAAGCCAAAATGGTATAAAAATAATGGCGTCTGGAATATCGGCGCGGTTAATAATTGGACAGAGTATACTTTTTCAGAGACTTGGACTTATTCTAAAACATATGTGAGTATTGCCGATATTAATAATGATAATAGGGATGATATTATTCTTTCTCCTTCAGAAGCTCCAGGCAGCAGCTATAATATCTGGTGGTTTGAAAAGCCGGTAAATCCGGCAGACACGGTTGTACGGTGGAATGATTACCCAGTTGATTCAAGTGTTGAAACATCCCATCATTTTATAGGGGCCGCTGACTTTGATCTGGACGGGGATACGGATATTGCCACCGCGAAAATGTACGTTAGTGAACTGCCAGCCGGCAGCCCTTCTAAAAAGGTAAAAATTTATCTTCAGGATGGAGACCCTAAACTTGAATCCTCGTGGCAATTATATACTGTCAGTGATAATGGTTCTCATAGTATGAAAATTGTCGATATTGATCAGGATGGAGATTTTGATTTATTTGGCGCTAATTATACTGATCCTGATCCAATAGAATTATTTTTAAACACCTTGGATCCTGATCCGAGCCTGGACGACTGGACTTATATTGAACTGGACAATAATCGTGATAATGAGTATTTTGGTCTGGCTATGGGCGATCTTAATGGCGATAATCTGGGCGACATTGCTTCTGGTCATTATGCTTATATTAATCCTGGTGGCGATATGTCCGGAGCCTGGATAGTTTATGACAACCTGCCAAATAACATAGACGCGCTTTTAATCGGCAATGTCGATAATGACCAATACGATGATATTATCGGTCTGAATCCCCAAGCAGAATTATGGTGGATAGAATACAACGGCAGTGACGGATGGACGAGCATGAAACACTTTGGCGATGTAGACACCGTCTCCCATTCTATCAGTAGCCAGGGCTATGTCATGGCGGAAATCTACAATGCAGGCAAAAAGGAAATAATTGTTAATGGTGATAGAGACCGTGATCCGAATGATATCTATGTTTTTGAAATACCAGCCGATCCAGTAAATGATACCTGGATCAGAAGAGACATTAATGCCGCTGCTGATCCTGTCTATTCCGAGGGCATCGGCGTCGGCGATATTGATGATGACGGCAAAAATGATATTGCAGTTAGTTCAGAACATACGGATGTGGCCCGGCAGAAGGAAGTAGCCTGGTTTAAAAACAACAGCGGTGAGAACTGGCAGGAATATGTAGTCGGAAGTATTCCTGATAAGAATGTTGATAGAGTGTATATTGCAGATCTAGACGGAGACACAAAAAAGGATATCGTAGTTAGCGCGGCCAATGGACCAAACACAAGCACCAATGGCATTTATTGGTTTAAGCAACCAGCAGATCCAACAAACGTGCCTTGGGCAGCGCCGATTGAAATTGGAGATAGTTTAGCTTTGGGCTCTATGAATAGTCTGGATGTGGCCGATATGGATAACGATGGTGACATTGATGTAATTACTGGTGAACACATTAAACGAACTGCGGGATCGCCTGCATTAAGGACAGTTATTTTTGAAAACAATGGTGTTGGTAATTTCACTGAGCATTTTGTAGATGAAACGGGAATTGAAAGTCATCTGGGCACCAGAGTATATGATCTTGAGGGAGATGGTGATCTGGATATTATAAATATTGCTTGGTTTAATTATCCCATTTTGAATATCTGGCGGAATGATGCAACAATTGGCGGCATGCCAATCTGCACCGATATCGACCGGGACACCTACGGCATAGACGACGGTATCTGCA
>JBHPGJ010000002.1:0-105285 GCA_042570545.1 Patescibacteria group bacterium
ACAGGAACTAGACGCACTGAACAACAGCATGCCGTATGTATTGCCAGATGGGCGTAAAGTGATCTGTGCGCCGACCGACAAGCCGGCGGATATCATCGAGGAAACAACAGACCACTTTACTGACCCAGAACGCCTGCAGCCGTTTCTGGAAGCCTTGATCAGCACGGCCAAATCATTCATAACCCAAACCGGGAAAAAACAAATCAAGCTCGAGTGGAGGGTAGTGGATGAATGATCATTTCCGAACGTATCTTTTGGGACGTCTCTGGTGTGAACTAGGGACGTCTTTTATTGACAAGCAGATAATTTAAACTTATTATATTTTTGTGAAGGAGGTGTTTGATGAGTACCTTACCTGGTCTTGCGAGGACTCTTCGCACACTCCTCTTTACTGCCATGTAGGGTTCGCGTTATGGCTACCGCGAACCCTTTATTTTATAATTGCCTCGTATCATTGACATACCGTCATTTTCGTGTATTATATGTAGTTAACTTGAACGAGAGGAGTTGGCATGGCAGCAGAAACAGGCGCGGTAAAGGTAGCTGATATCGGTACGGCCATTAAGTTCTTTCAGGCTATGAAGCCCGAACCCGGCGCTGTCCACGACATAGTACAGCCGGTCATCACCCAGACGGACATCGATGACGGTAGTCTAGCGGCGATGATCGATCGTCTGCAGACTGAGCTTCCCGGCGTGAGCGCCGAGTTCCGCGACGACGCCGAAGGTCGTTATATCAGGATGACTTTCTGATGGGTCTCCCAAACCATGACATCAGCGCTCCCAGACACGCAAGTGTATGGGAGCCAGTTTTTTATTTGGAAATGTTTATTTTTGTTGGTATGATATAAATTACAGAATAAATAAAAGCTTTATGAGAAGATTATTACAATTAGCAATCATTACGATATTATTATTGTTTGCTCCAACTGTATCAGCTGAGATAATCCGTGACTTTGGCGCAGAGATGAACGTTGATGAAAATGGCAAGTTTACTATAACCGAAACTATCAGATACGATTTTGAAGAATTAGATAGGCATGGGATATATCGCCAGATACCATATTCTTATTCACGGAACGGTTTTAATTACAAGGTCCGACTCAAAGTGGATTCAGTGGTCGACGACCAGGGTATTCATATTCCTTATTCAACATCATATGGTGGTGGTGAGCTGGAGATTAAAATCGGTGATGCCGATAAATACGTGACCGGGGAGCAAGCATATGTAATTACTTATACCGCTGAGCGAGCTTTGAATTGGTTTGATGGTGAACCAGAAGTTTATTGGAACGTCACCGGCAATGAGTGGCTGGTGGATATTGAAAGTGCGCGGATAACCGTTACCAGTACTCATGCAATATCAGCCGATAAGACCGAATGTTTTTCCGGCTCTTTGGGTAGTCAAGAGGCTAACTGCACGATCAAAGAACTGGCCACCGGGGGACTGTTAATAAATTCTGAGACCGAATTATTCTCTGGTGAAGGCCTAACCTTTGCTACTAGGTTACCGGCTGGTTCCATACCGGAACCAACAGCTTGGGAGCGGGCTTGGGACCTGGTGCGTGATAACTGGGCTCTGGCTTTGCCGGTAGTATCATTGTTGCTACTTATTTATCTTTACCGTCGCTTTGGCAAAGACCCAGCTGGCCGAGGTACAATTATCCCAGAATATGAGCCGCCAGAAAAAATGACTCCCGCCATGATTGGCTACTTGATTGATGAAATGATTAATCCGCGCGATGTCAGTTCAGCCATAATAAACTTGGCAGTAAAAGGCTATCTCAAGATTCATTATAAAGACAAAACCCTGGGCCATACCTTTAAACTGGAAAAACTAAAAGAAGCGGGTAACGATTTATCAAAATTTGAACGCGGTTTGTTTAAAGAGATATTTTCCAAAGAATCACTAGTGGAATTGAAGGATCTTAAAAAAACCTTACCCAGCAAGTTGAATAAGCTTAAAAGTGATTTAAGAGACGAAGCTCAAACCCAGGAATATTTTCCTACCCCACCGAATCAAGTAAAAGGTATTTATATGACTATTGGCATACTATTGATGTTTGGTGGATTTTTTCTATTTGGTCTCTGGCTGGCTATGTCCATCGGTTTAATAGTGTCAGGTGCATTATTCATCGGTTTTTCTCCAGCCATGCCCAGGCGGACTGATAAAGGTGTCTTAATAACTGAACAAATTAAAGGTTTTAAACACTTTCTAACCATTACCGAAAAAGAACGACTGAAGTTTCATAACGCACCCAAGAAAAAACCCGAAGAATTCTTTTCCTTCCTGCCATATGCCATAGCGTTAGCAGTAGAGAAGGAATGGGCCAATCAGTTTAGAGATCTGACCTTAGAACAGCCTGATTGGTATGGTGGCCAAGATTGGTCAGCTTTTAATGCTTACGTCTTTGCTTCGGCTATGACTGATTTTACCAAGACCACCAATTCACAAGCCTTTACAGCACCGTCCAAAAGTGGCGGCAGTGGTGGTTCTGGATTCGGCGGCGGCGGTTTCTCCGGCGGCGGTTTTGGCGGCGGCGGTGGCGGCAGCTGGTAAATAAATCAAGCCACGATGGTGGCTTGATGATGGTGACCAAGGGCCGGATAGTTAGGCCGCCTTAAGGTCATCAGTGATGAACTCGTGAAAATGACGGACATCCCGGTCCAGAAACAGCTTGGGCAGAATGTCATAGGGTGTCCAGGCGGCTCGAACTTGCTCAATGTCGTCAGCTGACTGGTATTTACCACCGCGCTCAGCGTAGGTCTCTTCGCCTACATCAGACTCGACCTCGTAAAAGGCGATTTGCGCTATACGCATGCCGACCGGCAGGGTTAAGGCCGCCGAATCCAGATGGTTGGTAATCTCCATGGTCCAGCGGTTGACGAAACCGACATCACCCCAGCCGGCGCACTTACAGACGGTTATACCGACTCGGCCGATAGTACTGCGAGCCCGCATCTCTGAAGTAGCGGTCAAGACATCCAGCGGTGTCACCTCAAGCTCGACTGACCGACCGCCGACAAACTCGATAGTATGAGCTAGAATCGTTTCACCAGCCTCGACTACTATCAGCCAATCTTCATCGGTGATATTAGTCAGTCGCTGATTCTGACTCATCCATTGGCTGGCTGATATCGCATATTGCGGCTCACCCCAATACTTCTTGACGTGATCGGGATCAAAGGGGTTAAATATTTTTGATCCGCCCCGATCGCGTTGTTCACGGAAGAAATAGGGCCCCAACCTGACATCATGACTGGTCGAACCGAGATTACCCGGCTCAAATGGACTAATGACAATGCTGCCTTTGTCCATATGCTCCCTGATATTCTTCTTTGACAACAGTCCCATGACTCCTCCTTGTGGGCAATAGAAAAAACGGTTTTTATTTTCTGGCAAAATTTGGCTAGTAGACCTTGTCATAAATATTGTAAATGGTCAATAGTAGATTTAATAATTTTATTGATATTTATTAATCTTAACGATCTATATACAACACTTGATAAACAATTGGCATAAAATAGCTATCGTTGTATTATGTATGTATGAAGATTAAATTATTAATTACGGTATTAATAATTGTCGCTCTGGGCGTGGCTGGTTATGCTGTCTATATTAATTGGGACAAAAATACTAATCAGAATAATAACGTTGCCATAACCAATACGGTTATCGCCCCCGATTCAATAGCGGTGGCTAAATTCACTTCAGCCAGTGAATTCAAACAATATTTACAGTCAGCCAAAAGCGTAACTTCGGACTTTGGTTTTTCTGCAACTACCTTACAACGTGATTTCGCGGTTGAAGATATTGGCAGCACTGTGGGACTGGGTGCTTCTGAGATTACGGCTACCCCTGATGTTGACCGAGTATCAGATACTAATGTCCAAGTGGTTGGCATTGATGAGCCGGATATTGTAAAAACTGACGGCAATAATTTGTATATTTCCCAAGAAGGCCGATATTATGGCACTTCGTTTGAAATATCACCGCTTAGGCTTACCGAAGACGTATTACCACCACCCGACCTGGCCAAGACATCGGTGGTAAAATCATTTCCAGTTGATGCCATGGCGGTATCCTCGACCATTAACGAATCCGGTGAAATGCTATTGTCTAACAATAGCCTGGTGATCTTAGGATCGGGCAGTATATACGGCTATAACGTAAGCGAACCTACCTCACCAAGTAAAACTTGGACCATTGATCTGAAAGACGCTGATTCAGTAAGCAGCGCTCGGTTGTATAACGACAAATTATATCTCGTAACCCAAAGCCGGATAAATATTTCTGACCCCTGTCCCTTTGAACCGCTGACTCTTGATTTGTCTGTAATTGAGGTACCATGTGCTGATATCTATCATCCGACTACACCCCTGCAGACTGATACTACCTTTACCATATTTGAGGTAAATCCGGCCGATGGTTTGATCACGAACAAGGTATCATTTACCGGATCGGCTCAACAATCAGTCATATACATGTCTAAACAGGCCATCTATGTAACTTATACCACTACCACCTCAGTAGATGATTTTTATCTTGATTTTATACTAAATGATGGTCGTAAGATGTTCCCAACCAGTATTATTAATAAACTGGAGAAGCTAGATGGCTATGATATTAGTCAGCAAGCCAAATCGATAGAATTATTCTCCATTATTCAGCAATATCAAGAAAGTTTAGCCGATACCGAAGCCGATAAATTTGAAGAGGATATGACAACTTTGATGGAGGCTTATGTTAAGAAACGCCAGCGCCAACTTGAAACTACCGGTATAAGTAAAATCCCGATCAACCAGTTCACAGTTACCGCCACTGGTGTAGTCCCTGGCAGACTGCTTAATCAATTTGCTCTAGATGAGTACAACGGTATCTTGCGGGTAGCCACCACCAGCGGTGAAACATTTGGTAGTGATCAGTCAGTCAATGATGTCTATACCCTCGACGGGAATTTGGATATATTAGGCTCCGTACTTGACCTGGGTCTAGGCGAGAGAATATACAGTGTCCGCTTTGTCGGCGACCGAGGCTATGTCGTAACTTTCCGTCAAATCGATCCTTTTTATATCCTTGATCTGTCCCAACCGGCAAAGCCAGCCATGACCGGAGAATTAAAGATACCCGGCTTCTCGTCTTATCTTGACCCGCTGACAGATAATCTAATTCTGGGCGTGGGCGAAGAAGATAATCAGGTAAAAATATCACTTTTTGATGTATCCGATCCCACTAATCCAGTAGAAAAATCAAAATACCAACTCAAAGAATATTGGTCCGAGGTCAGTAGCAATCATCACGCCTTTCTTCATGATGCCGAATATCAAGTATTCTTCATACCGGCCGGTTCAAAAGGCTTTGTCTTTACCTATGCTAACAATGAAGTGTTGCCTATCAAATCGGTCACCAATATTGAGGCCAAGCGAGCTGTCTACGTAAACAATTACTTGTATATAATCGGTGCCGATAAGATTGTGGTCCTTGATGAAGAAACCTGGGAAGAGGTGAAATCCTTAGAGTTATAATTAGGCGAATAAGACTAGAAAAACCACGAGCTGATAGGTTCAGCTGATGTTTGGATAGCTATTCTTGGCCGTTAGAGTTATTTCTGGTTGATTTATTTAGAGCAAAAATCTTCATTACTTCTTTCAATTCATTTAGCCACTTATCGCTTAATTTATTCTTGTCGATCTTTATCGAACTTTCGGTAAACTCCCAGGCAGGATTATAGTCAAGCAGATTTTTGATGTGTTCGGGATTAACCTGTCCGAGAAATTGAATTACCAATCGTTCTCGGTTGATACCGCCCAGGCTAGTTTTGGCGTAGTCGATGCTCTGGATCTCGGTTTTCTGCGCCAACAACTTAAGATCCAATACCTCAAACAGATTCTTTAACGGACCGGGTAAAGTAAGATTTTTGAACATCCTCTTTTTAAAACTAGCCAAGTCTTTGCGGTTAACGATATTAGCCAGTTGTTGATAGATGCGTAATCTTTTTGGTTCGGAAACAATAAATTCCTTGGGAATACCAATGGGTAAGGGCAGATCAAGCATGATATCACGGATAGGCTCAAGTTTTTTACCAGTTTTGATCTCTTCTATGGCTTGGGCCAGCAAGCGCAGGTAAAGATTAAGTCCGATGGCAGCCACATTACCGTGCTGGGCTTTACCTAGGATATTGCCGGTACCTCTTATTTCCATATCACGTAAAGCTAGCTGCAATCCCGAGCCCAGCTCTTGAGCTTCAAGTAGTGCCTGAAGACGCTTTTTTGCCTGGTCGTTTAACCGCCGTGAGTGATAAAGGAAATAGGAATAAGCCTGACGGTAGCCGCGACCGATGCGGCCTCGCAATTGGTATAGCTGGGCCAAACCAAAATTAGTTGCATTCTCAACTATTAAAGTATTCACATTGGGTAGATCTAATCCATTCTCAATGATGGTCGAGCAAACCAGGATATCTATATTGCCTTTATCAAATTTTTTCATCACGGCAATCAACTCACTTTCAGGAAGTTGTCCGTGAGCAATGCCAAATATCGCCTTAGGCACGATTTTTTTAAGCCGGCGCATTTCTAATTCAATAGTCTCAACATTATTGTAAAGATAATATACCTGCCCCTTACGGACCAATTCTCGCTCGATAGCGTTTTTGACCAACTTGTCAGTATAGGGTTGAATGATCGTTTGAATAGGCAATCGGCCCTCGGGTGGTGTCTCTATTACTGATATATCTTTAATAGTCGATAAGGCCAAATTTAAAGTGCGGGGAATAGGGGTGGCGGTAAGAGTCAAAAGATGGGCTTGGGTCCTTAGTTTTTTTAACTGTTCCTTATGCTTAACACCAAAACGCTGTTCCTCATCGATAATGATCAAGCCCAGTTTTTTAAAAGAAATATCTTCTGATAATAAACGATGAGTCCCGATCACTATATCGGTGGATCCGCCGGCCACACTGGCTACTGTTTCTTTCTGCTTCTTAGATGATTGGAAGCGGCTGAGCAGGCCAATTTTTACGGGAAAGTTTTTTAACCTTTCTTTAAAGGTGTCATAATGCTGCTGGGTTAGGATAGTCGTCGGACTTAATAAGGCCACCTGATAACCGTTCATGGCCACTTTGATAGCAGCTCTGATAGCTACTTCGGTCTTGCCAAAACCAACATCACCACAAATAAGCCGATCCATTGGTCGGGACTTGCCTAGATCGGCCTTAACGGCTTGAATAGCGGCTAGCTGATCAGGAGTTTCGTCGTAGGGGAATGATCTCTCCAGCTCTTGCTCGGCGGTGTTATCAGCCGCAAAGGCGGTGGCCTTGGCCAATTCACGACCGGCATATAATTCTAATAAATCACGGGCAATCTTGGTAGCATCTTCTCTTACTCGTTTAGTAAGTTGCTGCCAGTTAGATGAAGATAAGCGGTGTAATTTTGGACTTTCCATGCCGATATATTTTGATAATTTATCGGCTGCATCGACCGGTACCAGCAACTTATCGCCTTCCATTCTTTTGGAATCCGGATCAGAGGCGTACTCGAGGACAAAATATTCTTTTTCGATACCCTCGACGCGGTTTCTCTGCAGACCGGTGAATCGACCAATGCCATGATCGATATGGACGACATAATCACCAGGATTTAGATCAGTAACAAATTGCAAATCAAGCGTTTGCGACTGGCCGTCTTTTCTACTGTCCAGCTGACGACCAAAAATTTCCTGATCAGTTAATACCAGCAGCTTCTCTTGCTCTGAACGGAATCCGTTCAGCGGTACGATATTGGTAAGTTTAATAATATTTGATGTTGGACCCAAGTTCTTGTCTTTAATAAATTCACTTAGGGCCTTGTGGTCGTTGGTTATAAAATGCACCCGCCAGCCTTTTTTCTGAAATTGTTTTACATCTTTGGCCAGATATTCAAGATTACCGTGATAAAATATTGGCGATTGATAATCGAAGGTTATAGCCCGAGCTGACGAGAAGGTCAGGAATGTTAATTTGCTAAAATTTTCTATCTCCTGTTTGACCTCGCTCCAGTAGGGAGTCAGATCTCCCAGCTGCTCCGGGTCAGCAATCAGGATAAGGGTATCGTCCGGCAGATAATCAAGCACGTCTCCCTGCGATTGACCACTCAATCGCTCAGGAATAATGCTTATTATTTCTTTGACGGGAGTCGTCTGCTTGGTTTTTAAATCAATTGTATTTATTGTCGCTACTTGTCGGCCATCAAATTCGATCCGCCAAGGACGAGACTGATTTTTGGAGTAAACATCGACTATGCCACCCCGCTGGGCAAAGGTACCCTGACTGTCAGCTGATTCAGCTGGCTCATAGCCAAGCGAGACCAAAGCCTGGGCCAGATTAGCCGGAGTGGTTTTTTGTTTCACATCCAGCTTAAGGACAGAGCTTTGTAAAGCATCCGGCGTCGGTAGCGGCTCGAGCATAGTGGCAAAGTCGGCCACAATTATGTTCGGACCATCGTCAAGTAATCGATACAGTAAGGGCACATTATCTTCTTCTAGAAACCAGATATCCTGCTTAAGCTTAAAATGCTGATCCCACCACAGTAGTAGCTGGTAGATCTCTTCAGCTTTTTTCTGCGTTTCAGCCAGCCAGAAGATAGTCCGCTGTTTTTTTACATTGCGGTTCAGTTGCGCTGCCAGATAGGTCTTAGCTGACTGATTGGTCACATGGGCAATTCGGGTTTCGGCACCTTTCATATTTTTAGCCAAGGTTTTTAATCCCTTGGCCCAGGGAATACTGGCAGCAGAATTGTTTTGAGAATGATTATTTTTATCCATTATTATAATAAATGCCTTGTCTTAGCCTATAAATCGGCTACAGACTTGACGTATGTATAATATTGTGCTATTTTTCTTCGTTAAATACATTTTGGTATAGCCAGGAATTATCTAGTCATTTGAAAGTAAAAATGTCTGCAGAGCTACTCACCCGAGTACGTGTTTGTTGAGATAACCCCTCCTAATTTCTCGCAAGCATTAAAGATAAAGATATATACTCACGTAGTATTTGTCCTTATCGCTCGTGAGTAGCTCTGTGGGCATTTTTTAATATTCTACTTATCATTTTAAACTTATTTCTGAAGTCAAAGTTGTCAAAGCTTGTTCAATAATGGCGGGCAGGCTTTGTTTCTCATTTAGAGAGAAGGGTTGTAGGACGTAATCTTCGGCGGGAATTTTTAAGTCGCGATTGGAACCAAGGCCAATACGTAAACGATGGAAAGCATCAGTCTGGAGCTGATCAATAATAGATTGTAATCCATTATGACCACCGGCTGAGCCGCTGTGCCGGATACGGATTTTACCGAAGGGTAAATCCACATCATCAGAAACTATCCAAATATCCGCCGCCGCAATTTTATAGTAGTCCCTTAGCTTCCTGACGGTTTGGCCCGACAAATTCATGAAAGTTTGCGGTTTGGCCAGCATGATCTTTTGTTGTCCCTGATTAACGACGGCTATCTCAGCTTGCTGCTCTTTAGCCTTTTTAAATTTCTCACCAGATAAATTAGCTAATTCAGTTACCACCAAGAACCCGATATTATGACGGGTAGTAATATATTTTCTACCTGGATTGCCCAGGCCTACTACTAACACTTGTTTCACTTTTTTAGGTGCGGTTTGCTTGTGTTTTATAAATTACTGAAGAATATGACGAAATAGGTGATACCGAATCAGTGCCGAGGATTATGAGAAAATCCACTACTTCATTTGTACTAATGCCCAGCACCGGATTGGTAGAGGCATTGATATTGTCATAGGTCAACTCATTATAAGATTCAAGAAAGAATGGCAGATTTGAGGTTACCCGAGCATAATCTATAGCGTCCTTAAGATAATTTAAAGTGTCCGGTTTATTGCCGCCCGTAAGGTCATAGATCACCGTTTCGTTATTATCCCGAGTCAGAGCATTGCCGATTTCAACTATGTGCAGACCGTCTTTATCAAGCTTTTCGGCAGTGTTGCTGGCCAAGCCATCATGAAAAGTACCATTATGTATGGCCACCGTAGCGTTTTCTACTACATCCATTTCGGGCGAAGTATTGAAAATATTGGCAGCCAGTATATGTATCTCGCTGAAATCACCGACTCGAGGTTCAAGTAAATAAGCCCCATCTATCCCGACGGTTGTTTTCAGCAAGCCGTCGGTACCGTTATCTAGAACTAAATTATATATATTCTGAGTATCGGCTTCTTTTATTAGTTTGCTGAAACGAAGCATTTCCCAAAGTTCCATATTGGTCTTGGAATGGGCGCTAATAGCCGCTAACACTTTTTGTATCTTCAACGGGTTGGCCAACGTGCCCAGTGATAGGGCTTTGTCTTTTATGCCCTGCAGTACTTTTTGTTGCCGGCGGGAGCGGGCAAAATCTGAGCCTTCACCATTGTTGCCATGTCGCGACCGCACATACTTAAGAGCCTGATCGCCAATAAACATTTGTGGACCGGCCTGAAATGACACTGTTTGAAAACCAAAGTTGGCGGTCGGGTATTCGTAATCAGTAAAAGTGGTATCGACGTTTACCGTTATGCCGCCCAGATCATCAATCATTTGTTCAAAACCGCCGAAATCCAACCGAGCGTAATAGTGGATGTCCAAATCGGTAACTTGCTCCACCATATCAACGCTTAACTGTTCACCGCCACCAGGGTAATCCAGCTCCTGACCAAAGAATATGGCGTTATTTATTTTTCGGCCATAGTAGGTGGGGAATTCTACTACCAGGTCACGGGGGATAGATAAAAGACCGATTTGTCCGGTTGACGGCTTCAAACTGGCTACCATTATGGTATCAGTCAAGAGCGCCCCCTGATGACCAGTGCCGCCTATGCCTAAAAGTAAGAAATTTATCCTATCTTGTTCTTCGCCATTGATCGGACGATCGGGACTGGTAAATAAGTGACTTAACTGTGAGATTAGCGAACTATTGGTAGCGCCACTATTGATTTGGCCTATTTGTCCAAAAACAGAATACGCTATGATCAATAAACTGACTGCCAAAAGGCCACCAGTTAGCCAAAAACGCCGCCACCAAGGTTTTTTACTTAACTTGAGCAATGGCTCGGATTTTTCCGTATTATTATCTGGCGATAAATTTATCTTGGTCTTTGCCATACATCCATAAAGTGCCAGGACGTCAGTCCTGCTAGAGATAAGACTAATGAAAAGAGTGGTTTTTGTCAAATATTGAATATAATACGTTGGCCGCTGGTCTTTGACTAGAATCATTTGCTCGTGCTAGTCTCAGACTGTTATTAACGTTAAATATATGGTAGCCGTAATAGCCGCAACCTATAATGAAAGAGATAATATAGAGATATTGATCACGCGCTTAGAAAAAGTGTTGAATGATCATGATTATCGGATCATAATTGTTGATGATAATTCGCCTGACGGCACCGGGCAAAAGGTGAAAGAACACCAGCAGAAAAATGATCGGCTAATTCTTATAGAACGGCCCAGCAAGTTAGGCCTCGGCACAGCACTTAAGGCCGGCATAAACAGGGCTTTAGAAGTGGATGCGGAGAGGATAATAACCATGGATGCAGATCTATCGCATCCGCCGGAAACAATAGTAGAAATGCTGTCTTTAGACTATGATATCGTGGTCGGATCAAGGTATGTCCCCGGCGGTGGCGTGAAAGGCTGGAACTGGACCAGAAGATTAACCAGCTCAACGGCCAATTATTTAGCTAATCGTTTAACTGGCTTAGCTGTCAGAGATACGACTGGCTCATTCAGATGCTTTAAGCGCGAGGCCTTTGATAAATTCGATATAAATCTAGTAAAATCTGAAGGCTATTCGTTTCTCATTGATATTTTATGGCACTGCCAACAGTCGGGTTTATCAATTCATGAAATACCCATTATCTTTATGAACCGCACTAGAGGCAGCTCAAAGATCTCCACCAAAGAAATCTGGTTGGCGATAAAAACCATCTTCAGATTGACGTTAAAAAGAATAAGATCAGGCGGGAAAGAGTAAAAATAATCAGCAAATAGTTAATTTGCTATTGACAAGCTGTTATTAGCCTATTTTGGTTTGACAAGAGCCAAAAAATTTGTTATACTATGGGCGAAAAACTTGTTAACTTAGCCTTACTTAGAGACTAAGTTAAGCAAAAAAACTAGAATCGGTTGAACATACGGTTTATTTTTCCAAATAAAAATAAATATAGGTCTCAAGCAGACTCTAATGTTAATTTTGATGAATTACCTCGATTGCTGTCACTCAATCGGGTTTGTCATATTCTAAAGGTACATTCAAACACCTTAAGAAACTGGGATGACAGCGGCAGATTGAAAGCGGTAAGGATTGGCGCGCGTAAAGATCGGATGTATGACCGAGAAGCGGTAAAGAAAATTTACTTAGCATATAGACCGGCAGCAACTCCAGTCATATCAATTAAAAAACCAGCAACTAGTATTATTAAACTAAACTTTATCAAGATCAAGACTAAGCCGGTTTTGGCTTCTTCAATGATCAGTTTGGTGGTGGTGGCAGTGATTATACAGACTTTGTTCTTCAGTGGTGCTTTCTTCGCTCAAGCGCAAATTGGTCGTATAGAAAATTTTTCACTAAGTCCCAATAATTGTTCTGGCTGGTTCCAGGCCGACCAGGCTAAGAACATAGAGCTGTTAAATTCATCACCGTTATCGGCTTTTAGCAGTGATAATTCGGCTGTTTACCACAATCGGCCAACTTTACCGGGCGATAACACTAATTTTGGCTTGGATTTTCTTGATGAGAGTTTAATTTGTGATAATTTCACCGCTGATATACAAAATATCACCAACAAAAAGATAAACAGCGCTAAAGTTATCGTATCAATGGCCGTAAATAGTAATATGGGCAATGAAGATGTATTGGGATTTTATTATTCAGTTGATGATCAGAACTGGCAGACGCTTAATTCATACGCTCTGTTAGAAACATCAAGTAACTCATATAACGGCGGTTACTGGGAACTGGGATTGCCAGCTTTGACCGCTGATGAATTAAGCCGGCTTAAGATAAAAGCACAATATTTCTCTGTGCCGGCAGTCGGTGAGACCTTTGCCTTGATTGACGGTATCAATTTGGAAGTAGTGATAGAGGATCAACTGCCACCGGAGCGGAAAGAAGAAGTAATTCAAGTGCAAAAGAAAGCTTATAAAGCTAATGAAGAGCCGATCATCGAAATACAGAAAGAAAAAAGAGCTATCTTCTCCTTTCTGGGTGTGCCGGCCACTACTAGAAATGTTAAATCAGTGATTGTGACTGATCCTAATGGCCGAGATGTCGGATCTAATGTTGACCTGACAACTTCCGATGAAGGCCGGGAAACCATAGAAGCTTATAAAGTTAGGCAGAGCAACTTTACCAAGCCAGGGTTGTATAAGATCACTATTATCATAGAAGAAGATGGCCAGATATATGAAGTAACAGAGGAATTTGATTGGGGCGTACTGGTAATAAATACGATGAAATCGGTCTACCGGCCCGGTGAAAACGTCCACTTTGGCATCGGGGTGCTTGATGATATGGGTCATACTATTTGTAACGCTAGCCTCAATCTCACTATCACCACACCCGACGGCCAACAGCACGAATTATCGACCGCCAACGGATCGGTAACCAAGTCATCAGAGTGTGGACCGCAGTCGGTAACCAACCTACCCGATTATGCCGCTAACTATACAGTAGACCAAACCGGTGAATATCCCATTGTTCTAACTGCAATTACCGAAAATGGCACGCACACTATTAACGATACGGTGCAGGTTCAGAATGATATTCCTTTTGACATCACCAGACTGGGTCCGACTCGTATCTGGCCAGTGGCTGATTACAACATGTCGCTGGAGGTCACCCCGCAAGCTGATTACTATGGCACTGTTACCGAAGCCGTACCCAGTAGCTTCCAGGTGCTGGAGGTAAACAATGACGGCCAGGTTAATGCCAATGAATCGGGACGGACTATTATCAGCTGGACGGTAGACTGGCAGGCCGGGCGATCATACACTCTCGCTTATACCTTTGACGCGCCTGATGTCAGCCCGGAGCTGTTTCTACTGGGACCGGCAGTTTTTCCTGATTATCGTTCTAGTAGTAATACCGATCCTTTAGCGACACCAGACGGCTGGCAGGAGCTTCGCCAGTGGCACATCGCCTCGGACCTTATCGCGATCCAGTACGACGGTACTTCCGCGTCCAATAGGAACATCTCGTCGCTCGACACCACCGTCCAAGTAGGATCCGGCGCGACGATGATCGTGGTGGGAGTTGCCATTGAAGGTACTGAGACGATCACGAGCATCACGGACGAGGATACACTTTCCTGGGTACCTGCTTTGGATACTACCGGGTCAGCGCCGGGTTCGGCGATCTACTACGCGGTCAATCCACCCGTTAACGCGAGTAATACCATTACCGTGAACTTCTCTGCGAGCACCGCTGATGCTGCAGTTGGTTCGTATTCCCTGACCGGTACCGAGACGAGCAGCCCGATCGACCATACCGCAACCAGCAACGGTGCCGCCGGTACTATCTCGACGACATTTTCAACAAACAACGCGGATTCGCTCATTGCCTGGAACGTCGCAACTGACGATGCTGATGCTATCGATACCTACGGCGCTAACCAGGTGCAGCGGTGGCAGGAGAACTACTCCATTGCTGGCGTGAAGTTCTCGGGTGCCCATACGTCGGAGATAACCACCACCGCCGGATCAAACAACCAGACCGCAGCGAATTCCAAGGGGAGTTGGCGGGCGGTGGCGGCAGAGATAAAATTGTATGTTCCCAAAATCACTGTTTCCGGCGGCTGCTTTACTGACGAAACCGAAGGCACGCCGTGTACGGACGACGGTGGGAATGAAATTGCCGTCGCGGTTAATGGTACTCCCGAAGGCACGGTGGACACCACAGTCGACGGCAGCTGGACCTTTGATATTAATGAACCGTCGACCGGCGACATACTGACCTTCTTCATCAACGGCGAAGCGACCGAGTCGGAAGAAGCAACGACGGTCATCAAGTACGATGGTGACAGCGGTGATGTGACGCAAGTGAAATTATACCAGTCTCAGCTGGTCATCGGCGCTGACGCCGGTAGTGCCAACAGCGATCAGACGATCACGGCAGCCGACTTGAATACGGGTGGCAACGGATATGAAAACAGTGATGACGAAGACGTGCTGTATGACTATACGGCCGGAGCCGACATCACCGTCGATGCCGAAGCAAACAAGACCGAACAGTTCTACGTCATCTCCGGCGACACCTACCGGCCGGCCTCCGGCGGCGGCTCTGACACCACCACCCACCACCTGGAGATCGACAGCGGTGCCGTCATTACTGCCGACAGTAACGCCTTTACGGCGGGCGGTGACTTCACCAACGGCGGTACATTCACGGCAAACACTTCAACAGTGACGATGAATGGCACGGGTACGTTTACGTCAGGTGGCAGTACGTTCAACAACCTCACCTTGTCAGGTAGTGGTATTACGCTGGCCAATGCCACCCATACTATCAACGGCAATCTCGACATGACCGGTGGCTCTGTTACCGCTGGTACTTCTACCGTGGAAATGACCAATCGTCCTGTTGATATCATCGGCGGCGGTAATACGCTCCATAATCTCACCTGTAATCCCGCTAGCTCCGGTATACAAACCATCAGCACTTCTGATCTGAGTGTCAAGGGTGCTCTAAATGTTTCTTCAGCAAATTGTGAGCTAGCAATACCCATCAATCGAACGCTGACGATAACCAGTACCGGCTCACTGACCGATGCCGTTGGCGGCTTTATTTCCGGAGCCGGTCGTCTGACCTATAAGCCGGCCGCGGCTTTTCCAACAAATACGGGCATTACTTCTATTCTCCGGATGGATGCGACGGATAACAGCCAAACACTCTCGGCCAGGACTTATACCGGGGCGTTAGAGATATACAGCAACACCGCTTCTTCCAGAACAGTCACGATGGCGTCTGGCACCCAAGACTATAATAGTACATTGACCATTGAACAGGCCGGCGCCGGTGGTCTTAATTTGACCGGTCCGGCTAATCCGGCTATTGACCTGGAAGGTGATTTGTCGATTACCACTGCCGGTACCATCACGACCGGCACCGGAAACTGGAATGTTGGCGGTAACGTAAACTTAACAAATGGGACGTTGTCGGCAACAGCTGGGAATACGTTCATCTTTGACAGTGTGGATGCCGCCACGCTCACCTCGGCCGGCGAAACATTCTATAACGTTGACATCCCCGGCACCCTTACTCTGGCCAATGAGACGCACACCATTTCCAATAACCTGGACTTGACCGGCGCTACGCTGACGCCAGGCACATCAACCGTGATGATGACCACCACATCAAACCTGACCGGTGGCGGAAAAACGCTCACTAACCTAACGATAGAAGGGGCCAATCCCACAGTCACAATGACCACATCGGACCTGACGGTGAGCGGGACATTGGATATTGATACTGGGGATATACTCAGGATTGGCGACGGTCTTACCTTAACGCACACTGGATCAACGCTAACATTGGACGGTACTATTGGCGAAGGAGGAGCGGGGACTGGTTTATTAATCTATCAATCAAGCACCGCCTTCCCTAGCACTGGCGGAATTGAAGCTGATCTGCGCATGGATGCGACAAACAATGATCAAATACTGTCACAACGAGATGCATATAAAGGAGATGTAGAGATCTACAGCAATGATACCGGTACTGTACAAACGGTCACTCTGGCTACGGTAGGTAGCCAGACTGTTCAGTTCGACGGTGACCTGACATTGAATGCGGCCAATAGCCAGAACGTCATTCTTGATGGGAAGGCGTGGCAACCCGATGTTATAGTTGCCGGTAATATTGACTTCACTGGCGTTGGTGGTGGTACAGAACTAATTAATGAAACCGGTACTGGAAATTGGAGCGTTGGGGGGGATATAAACTTTACTGACGGAAATGTCACCTTTACTGCCGATAATACATTTACGCTCAACGGTTCAAGCACGCAGACTATTACATCGGCTGGTGAATCATTTTATAACCTCACACTCACCAACACGAGCGGATCATTCACCGGTTGTGGTTCGCCGATGACAACGCCAGGCATTGACTTTGCTGATGCATTCAACATTACTAATAATTACACCATCACCACCCAGGGCGTGAAGGTGGAATATCAGTCTGGGGTAACATATGTTGTCCAGAATGTGAATTGGAACGGGCAGGCAACTGACGGCATTGTGTTCCGGTCGTCTTCAGCAGCCGTGTGGGATCTTGATATTAATGGTACGCAGACGGCAGTGGAGTATGTGAATGTTGGGTATTCCGATGCCACCGATACAGCTGGTGGGGTAAACCCTGGTGCTACAAGCACAGATTGTAATGACAACGTTAATTGGAATTTTATTGTTATCCTCACCATGGATGGTATCGCCTACACCGATGATGACGAAGGCACGGCCCTGACCAGTGTCAGCGTCTGTGTCGCCGTTGCGGCCGACTCCGACTCTGACTGCGATACGACCGACGGTGTCACTGGCGCTTTCAGCATTCCCAATGTAATCGCTGTCGCTGGCAAACAACTGACCTTCTTTATCGATAACGCCGGTACCAATGTTGGCAATACGGTGACGGTGAGTGATGGCGCCGATATTGTTACTGGTGATAATTTACGTATATACGAAAACCACGTCATCGTCCGGCACGAACAAGGGACCGACTTATCTATTATTGATATGGTGACGTATGACGAAAGTAATAACGCTACTGATATTCTCTATACGGCCACTGATGCGGCACCGGATACATTAACAGTTGAAGACGGTAATGAGCTTTATGTCCGATCAGGATTC
The DNA here is from genome assembly GCA_042570545.1 of Patescibacteria group bacterium. Taxonomy (GTDB): domain Bacteria; phylum Patescibacteriota; class Patescibacteriia; order JBHPGJ01; family JBHPGJ01; genus JBHPGJ01. The sequence continues at coordinate 17,876 of JBHPGJ010000002.1, forward strand.
ACCTTTACCCCCAGCGGAAACCTGACAGCGGTTGATGACGTACAAATAGAGGGGATCTTCACTGCCACCACAACCGAATCTTATACCGTCTCTGGCGACTGGTTGAATAATGGCACGTTCAATGACGCCACCTCCACACTTATCATGGATGGTACTGGTACTTTCACATCTGGCGGCTCCCCAGTAAATAACCTCACCCTCTCCGGCGCCGCTATCACCCTGGCTGATGCCACCCATACCATCGCCGGCAATCTCGATCTCGGTGCCGTCGGCACTCTGACCGAGGGTACCTCTACCATCACCATGACCGGTACCTCCAATAATATAGTTGGTGGTGCGGAGACGCTCAATAACCTGACCATTGATCCGTCATCGGCCGGGACAATTACTTTACAGACATCGGATCTAACCGTTTCCGGCACCCTCAACGTTGCCGCCGGAGATACCCTAAGTCTTAACGCGCAAACCCTGACACATACTGGCGCGACGCTAACCTGGGGTGATGGCACCAGTACTATTTCCGGATCCGGTACCCTTAGATTCACCGATGCCTCGGGCGGGCCTGGTTCGGGAGGCGTGCTGAGTTCGGTTGTCCGCTACGATACGGTCGGCGGCAATATCGCCTCCACCACATTCGATGCGCGCACCTACGGCGGGGCGATGGAGATCTATAACAACTCCGGCTCGAATTACACCGTCACCATGGCAGCGAGTACGCAGGACTTCGACGGTACTCTTTCACTGGAGGCACCCTCCGGCACACTCGACCTGACCGGCTCAGGCACTAATCCTACTATTGACCTGGAAGGTAATCTGTCTTGTGTGGCTGGTGGCGCGGCCAAGACTATCATTACCGGCACCGGAACCTGGAACACCGGTGGTGATGTTGATCTAAGTAATTGTGTCCTAACTGCCACTGCTGGCAATACTATTGATATGGATGGCTCAGGCACCCTAACCTCTAATGCTCAAACCCTGCAGAATCTGACCCTCTCCGGTACGGCCATCACCTTGGCTGATGCCACCCATACCGTGGCCGGTAACCTGGATATGACTTCCGTCGGCACCCTCACTGAAGGAAGCTCAACCATCGTCATGTCCGGCGATGCTAAGACCATTGATGGTGGCGGCGAAACTTTGAACAACCTAACCATTGAAGGCGCTAATAATACCGTTACTCTACAAAATACCGACCTGACTGTTTCTACTACCCTTGATGTAGATACTGGCGACACTCTTTCCTTAGATAATGGAAGAACATTAACCTGGTCCGGCTCTGGATTTACTCTCGATGGCACCATCTCTGGTGCCGGCCGGCTGACCATTGATTCAGCTACCACTATCCCCACTGGCGGTACGCTTTCCGGCATCGTCCGCTTTGATACCACTAATGGCACTACCGCCGTAATACCCCAAAGAACCTTTGGCGGGGAAGTGGAGATCTATAACAACAGCGCTTCTAACTATACAGTTGCCCTGGGCACGGCCGGCAGTCAAACCATTGACTTTGATGGTGCTCTGGAAATAGAGGCCCCAAGCTCAGGCACGCTAGACCTGTCCGGCGCAACCTGGGATCCGGCCGTTGACCTGGAAGGCGACCTTTCTTTCGTGGCTGGCGGCGCGGCTAAGACCATCGTCACCGGTACCGGCAACTGGAACGCAGCTGGAAATGTTAATTTGACTAATGGAAACCTAACCGCCACCGCAACCAACACTTTCATCTTCGACAGCGCCGATGCCGCCACCCTGACCTCAGACAGTAAAACATTTGATAATGTCACTATCTCCGGCACCCTAACTTTAGCTGCCGCTACTCACACTATTGCCGGCAACCTCAACATGACCGGTGGTACTGTTACGGCTACTGGTTCAACTGTATTAATGAGCGGCGACGGTAAGACCATTACCGGTGCCAGCCAGACTTTGAACAACCTCACTATCGACGGTACCACAAACAAAGTCTCACTGATTGACTCGGACCTGACGGTTGGCGGTACACTCAATGTTGCATCCAGTGATGAGCTGGAGCTTGGTATTACTCGTACGCTCACACATACTGGAGATACCCTTACCCTTGAAGGCACCATTAGTATGGATACGATTGCTGAGCTCATCTATACATCGGCGACAGCATTCCCAACGACGGGAATAATTACTGCAGCACTGCAAATGGATGCCACGGATAATGATCAAATACTTTCAGCGCGAACATATGGTCATAACGTGCTCATAAAGAATGCCTCTGATTCTACTGATCGCACCATTACACTTGGTACCGGCGCCAGCCAAACTTTGGACTTCTCACAACAATTTTATATTAGTGCAACCGGCGCAAATGACATGATTGTTGATGGCACGACATATAATCCAACTATGAACATTGGTGGAATATTTGATTTCACTGGGGGCGGGGCTGGTACGGAGATCGTAAACAGTGGTACCGGAACGTGGACTGCTAGTAGTAACGTTACATTTACTAATGGTCAGTACAACGCAACTGCAGGCAATACACTCGTCATGGACGGGGTCGGGACGCTTATCTCAAGCGGTAATACGCTAGACAACCTCACGCTCTCCGGCACCTCTATCACGCTGGCTGATGCTACCCATACCATTGCCGGTAACCTGGATATGACCTCTGTTGGCACTCTGAATGAGGGTAGTTCTACTATCTTAATGTCTGGTGATGGTAAAACCATTGATGGCGGCGGCGAGACACTAGCTAATCTGACCATCGACGGAACGACAAATACCGTCACACTCCAAACTTCTGACCTGACCGTTTCTAACACACTGACGGTAGCTACTGACGACACGCTGACAATAGATACCAGCCGGACACTGACAGCTAGTAAGACCAGCGGTGCTTCGGTGTCACTTGATGGTACTATTGATGGTGCGGGACGGTTGACCTATGCTACCACAACGGCCTTTCCCACGACGGGAAATATTAGCTCGATATTCAGGGTTGATATGGATGCCGGTAATCGCACTTTCGACCCACGCATTTGGGGTGGCGATTTTGAAATATATGGAAATACCGTACTGCGACAACTTTTCTTCAACGCCGGAGATATTACCATTAATGGTGATCTCTTTATCTACGGTGATACATCACAATCTCAGGCTTTATATTTATGGGTTAACAACAACAATAATAATGTTGCCATCGGTGGCGACATGTACGGATCAAAGAATGGTGATGGCAGCCCGGCAGTTGCCGCCGGTACGGGTACTTGGACTGTATCCGGCAGCATTGACTTTACTGAGCTGACTTGGTTTGAGTACGCTACTCAAGAAATTATTATGAATAGCGGTGATGCAGCAACGCTTACAACCGGTACTTCAAACGTGCAGGACCTTACTCTCTCCGGCACTATTACTCTCGCCGATGCTACCCATACGGTGAGTGGTAACTTAGATCTAACTGATGGTACTATTGACGCTGGCTCGTCTACTATTCTCATGGACGATGCGAATGACATTGCAGGTCCTACCATAGATGGTGGTGGACAGACATTAAATAATCTTACCATTGACTCAACTGCTGGTGATACATTCACCCTACAAAACACTGATCTGACCGTTGGTGGCATACTGAATGCCGGCACTGGAGATACATTATCGCTCAGCGTTAATCGCACCCTCACCTGGACCGGTGGTACTCTCACCCTCGACGGCACTATTTCTGGTGCCGGCCGGTTAACCATTGATTCAGCCACCACTATCCCGACCGGTGGCACGCTATCTAGCATTGTTCGCTTTGATGCCACCAATGGTACTACCGCCGTAATACCCCAAAGAATATTTGGCGGGGAAGTAGAAATATATAACAACAGCACATCTCCTTACACCGTGACTCTCGGCACGGCCGGTAGTCAGACGATGGACTTTGATGGCGCTCTGGAAATAGAGGCCCCAAACTCAGGTACGCTAGACTTATCCGGCGCCACCTGGGACCCAGCCGTTGACCTGGAGGGAGCGCTGACCTGCGTAGCTGGTGGGGCGACCAAGACCATAGCTGCCGGTGCCGGTCAGTGGAATGCCGCGACTGATGCAACTCTCACCAACTGCAGCTTTACCTACGAAGCTGGTCATAAGCTAGTTATGGATGGTTCCGGCACCTTAACCTCTAATGCCCAGACCTTAAATGACGTAGACCTGACCGGCACCATCACATTAGCTGCTGCCACTCATACCATTGCCGGCAACCTGAACATGACCGGTGGAACTGTTACCAGCGTTGGCTCCATCATCTCAATGGGCGGCACCTCTAAGACTATTACCCCAGCAGGCAATACTCTGGACAGCATCACCGTTACTGGCGGGACAATAACCCACAGTGGCCAACTGGCCGCCACTGGTGATTTCCTGTTAAATGCCGGTACCTTCACCCAGGATGCTAATACCGACATTGTACTAACCAATACCACCGGAACAGAAATAAAAATAACCGATGGCGCCACCTTTACGAAAGCTGGCGGTACCGGCAAGTTCATCATGGACGGCACTAACGATACCCAAACCTTTGAAGATCTAAGTAGTGGCGCCAAACAAGACATGGGCCATGTCCAGATTGGGCAATCACCTGGTACTACTAAGCTTAAAGCAGACTTTTCGGCTACTGACCTTACCATTCTTAATGGTGACTCCTTAGAAACTCACGGTTGGGAAGTGGACCTATCTGACTTTATCGATTGTCAGGCCGGAGGCATTCTGGATGTGGAACATAATGTACCTAGTGCCGATCCAGCTGATCCCACCACCATCACCGCTGGCGGGGCCCTAACCTTCTCCGGCACCTGTACCTATACCACCGATGGTACATCAACCATCCGGCCAGACGGCACCGCCGACCAGACCTACACTACCGGCGCTTTGGCCTTTGATAATATCTATATAGATAACGCTGGTGCCACTGATGATGTTGATGATGTAATCATCTCCGGCGCATTAGATGTTAATGGCGACCTGACCATCAACGACGGCGAACTAGACCTTGATGCCAATGATCCGGCCACCACCATACAGGTGGATATGACCATTAACTCCGGTGGCGATATCCTTGCCTCGTCTACTACCGGTACCATTACCTTCGATGGTGATATTGCTAGCACCTATACTGACTCAAGCTCAGGTGGACCTCTTAACATTGGCGACGTAGTCTTCAGCAAGTCTTCCAATGAGACCACAACTCTTGCCTCGGACATGACCGTGGATACAGCAAATATCGCTTCTGGCGACACTCTCGACCTGGTAGACTCGGGCTTCACTCTCCAACTAGATGGTGATGGTGCTACTGCTGGAGTGCTAGCCATCACCGGTACTCTAGATACTGGTACGAACTCCTTGGTCAAATTCAACGCTACTAATGCTGGCGGCATCACCGTGCCAGTCGCACCGTACCACGACATCCAGTTCTCTGGTGCGGCCACGCATAATCTTGCCGGTCATCTTACAACTACCAATGACATCGACGGTAATCTAACCATAGATAATGGTGCTACCTTAGATGTTACCGGTTCTAACTTCGGCATAGACCTGGCCGGTAACTGGACCAACAACGGTGACTTCACTGACCAGGCCGGTACGGTCACTCTAGATGGAGCCGCTACCCAAACTATGTCTGGACAGATGACGGGGGCGTCTGACAGATTTTATGATCTAACTATTACTAATACCTCCGGCTCGTTTACTGGCTGTACTTCACCAATGACAACTGCGGGGATTGACTTTGACGCTGGTGTCGAAACAGCAAATAATTTTACCGCCATTACTCAGGGCACCAAGATTGAATTTGATGATGCTAGCACTTACACTTTCCAGAACATTAATTGGGATGGGCAAGCAGCCGATGGTCTGGTCTTTCGCTCTGATACGACGGCCGCCTGGGATCTAGTCGTCAGTGGTACCCAGACCGATGTTAGCTATGTCAATGTCGGCTATTCTGATGCCTCTTCCGGCGATCGCATCGTTGCCGATAATGCTACAAATACCGACTGCTCAAATAACATAAACTGGGACTTTGGTTCGCACATGATCGGTTTCTGGGACGGCGGCGCTGCCCCAGCGGGTTGGTCCTGTGTATCTTGTGCCAGCGGACAGCCTTTCTACCAGAAGTTTCCTCGCGGCAACACCACCTACGGCGGTACGGGGGGAGACACGACTCATGACCACACCATCAACTGGGTTTCCTCCACGCAGAGCGGTTCATTCGTCATTGGCGGATCGGGTACGACCGTGGCGGATCGGCTACATACGCACGATAGTCTCAATTCCAGCTCTATGAACACTGCCACGAGCCTTCCTGACTACCGACACCTTAAAGTGATTCGGTATGAATCAGCAGGGGAACCGAGCACGGTACCCCAGGGATATATCGGCATGTGGGACGATGACGGTCTGCCGGTATCTGACTGGACCCAGTACAGTGCGCAAGACGGCGAGTTTATCTACGGCGAGAACGATGCAACGACGACGAGTGGAGACTCTACAGCTCACCCGCACACGAACGTCACCATAACGACAGGTGGCCCATCATTGACCGGCAGTCGGCAAACGGGAACTGGACTTAGTGCGCCATCGTCCAGTCACGCACACACGAAGAGCGGCGAAACGACAGGAACTGGTGACCATGTTCCATTGTACCGCGATGTCATTCTCGGGGAGGCAGATAGTGAGATTGCCATTCCGGAAACGATGATCGCACTGTGGGACGCCGCGCCCCCCGCCGGATGGAGCAGCGTTTCCGGCGGTGGAGGAGACTTCAACACGCGTTTCCTCCGAGGAAACACGTCCTACGGATCGGGAGGAAATGCAACACACAGCCACTCGAATAAAGTCATCACGACCGGAACAGAGAGTACTTCTGACCAGCTTGGTGCTGCCGTTCGGGGGTACGTCTCAGACACCGACCACACGCACAACATCACGGTGTCCTTCGGCAACGCGGACAACCTTCCCTCGTACATTGACGTCATTATCGCAAAGAAGCCGTTAACTACTATAATCATTGACGGCATAGCCTACACTGATGATAGCGAAGGCACAGCCCTTACAGGTGTCAGCATATGTGTGGCGGTCAATGCCGTCTCCGACTCCGACTGTGATACAACCGATGGTGTAACTGGTGCGTTTACAATTCCCGACGTTGATGCGGTAGCTGAGGGAGAACAATTGACACTCTTTGTCGATGGTGGTGTTAATTTTGGCAATACGGTTACAATAGGCGATGGCGGAAATATTGTGAGTGGAGATAATTTACGCGTTTACGAAAACCATGTCATTGTCCGCTATGAACAAGGGACCGACATATCCATTATTGATATGGTAACGTACGATAGCAGCAATAATGACACTGACATACTTTTTACCGCTACCGACGCAGCACCGGATACGCTCTCGGTGGAGGATGGTAATGAACTATATATACAATCGGGATACAATTTCACCCCCAGCGGTAACTTAACGGCCGTAGATGACGTGAAAATTGAAGGAACCTTGACCGCCTCAGCCGGCGAAGCCTATACCGTCTCGGGTAATTGGGATGATAATGGCACTTATAACGAGTCGACTGAGACGATCACCTTCGATGCGGCTGATACGGACAATACCGTTGAATTTGGTGGAAATATTTACTATAGTATGACTTTCCAAGGGAGCGACACCAGCGGCACCTGGACAATGCAAACAGATAATGTGACTCTCAACGGCACTCTTGATGTGGACACGGATGATATTTTGACTGTTACCGGCGTAAGCCTAATCATGAATCCGGCTGCAACTGTAACTCTCGATGGCACGATCAATGGTACTGGCTACATACAGTATCGCGGTACCGCTGATTTCCCGACCACTGGTACGCTTGGCATTGCCAACTTCCGTTATGCGGCAAACTGCAATGCCCAGAATATGGTCAGTCGGGCTTATGGCGGCAATGTCGAGATATACAGTAACTGCGACTCGGCCGATGTTACAGTCACCATGACCGGCGCCTCGCCTACTATTACAGGAAATCTATTGATCATTGCTGCAAATGCGTACAATATTACCTTAGACGGGGCCGCTAACGATCCGACTTTGGATGTTGACGGCGATCTTGATTTTACTGGTGCTGGTGGAGGAACAGAGATTATCTTAGCTCCCGACTCAGCAGCTACCTGGAAAGTCGGCGGCAATGTCAATTTAACTGACGGGACATATACCAAAGGTGCTGAAACACTAGAAATGGACGGTTCTGGTACCCTTACTACGGACTCGGAAACTTTACAGAACCTCACTCTATCAGGCACCGCCACCACGCTGACTGATGCGACCCATACCGTTGCCGGCGACCTGGATATGACCTCGGTCGGTACCCTCACCGAGGGGGCGTCTACTGTCTTGATGTCCGGCACTTCAAATACAATTGATGGTGGTGGCGAAACACTCAACAATCTTACGATAGATCCGTCGTCAGCCGGCACGATTACCCTGCAGAATACTGACCTGACCGTTGGTGGCACACTTAATATGGCCGCTGGCGATACATTAAGCATAAACGTCAATCGGACGTTAAGTCATACCGGTGCTACTCTTACTTGGGGCGATGGTACGAGTACTATATCCGGGACGGGGACGCTGTTATTTGACGATGGCTCTGGCGGCCCAGGTACTGGCGGAGTGTTATCGGCCATTACCAGATATGATGCCTCGGCCGGAAATATTGCTGACACTACATTTGATGCTAGAACATACAGCGGTAAAGTCGAACTATATTCAGATAGCGGTTCAGCCAGGACGGTTTCTTGCCTGAACGCATCGACGTATACTACTTCCGGAGCGACATCACATTTCCATATTATTGCCGATGGCACCGCGAACCTTTCGTTGCTCTGCGATACAACTAATGATCCCAATATCAATATCGGTGGAGATGTTGATTTCACTGGCGTCGGAAACGGAAATGAAGTATTAGAAACCGGCCAGGGAACATGGACGATATCAGGCAATGCTAATTTTTCAGGCGGGGTGTTGACCGCTACTCAGGGAAATAGAATAACTATGAATGGCACCGGTACATTGACAACTGGCGGTGATACGGTTCGCAATTTAACTTTGTCTGGCATAATTTCGCTGGCTAATGAAACAATAAATGTACAAGGTACTAATATTAATATGACCGGAGGTACTGTCGCTGCTAATTCGTCAACTATTAACTGGGTATCGACGGGCAGTACGATCCAAGGTGGGGGTAATACGCTCAACAACCTGAGTTGGACCCCAGGAATCGCTCGTACACTCACCGTACAGACTTCTGACCTGACCATAGGCGGCACATTAACTATTGGTGCACTTGGCCAAATCTCTATTGATTCGGGAAGAACTCTTACCAGTTCTAGCACGGTATCACTCGATTTTGATGGCATCGTATCAGGTGCTGGCACCTGGCGGTTTACCGGTGGTTCTGGTCCTGGCACAATTGGTACGGTTTCCTCTATTGTTCGCTACGACGCTAGTGGCGGTAACATTGCCTCAGGGACGTTTGATGCCAGAAACTACAGTGGCAACGTGGAAATTTATAATAACAGCGCCAGTGTCCGGACGGTTACCATGGCTAATGGCACGCAGGATTTTAACGGTACCTTGTCTTTAGAATCACCAGGCGCCGGAACGCTAGAGCTTATAGGCGTCAGCCCGACCGTTGATCTGGAAGGGATTCTTTCTTGTGTGGCTGGCGGCGCGACTAAAACTATTACTACCGGTACCGGTACGTGGAATGCGGCCGGTAACGTTAATCTTACTAACTGCGCTCTTTCAGCCGCCTCTGGCAATACTTTTGTCTTCGATAGTGGTGACGCAGCCACACTGACTTCCAATAGCCAGAGTTTTGACAACGGAACTATCTCCGGAACACTGACACTAGCTAATGAAAACCACACCTTTGCTGGTAATCTTAACTTGACCGGAGGATCTATAACGGTTGGCACATCTACTATAACAATGAGCGGTAACGGCAAGGCTATCACTGGTGGCGGTAATACTCTAGCCAACCTCACAATCGATGGTACAAGCAATACAGTTACTTTACAGACATCCGATCTTACCGTTTCTGATACCATCACGGTGGCCACAAATGACACCCTGACCATAGATGCCAATAGAACACTATTATCCAGCAAAGCCAGTGGCGCTGCCGTTTCACTCGATGGCACCATAGACGGCGCGGGCCGTTTGACGTATCAAAGCACCACTGCTTTTCCGACTACTGGTATTATCAGCAGCATCTTCCGCCACGACCTGGTCAACGGTGATGTCATTCATGCACCAAGAGACTGGGGCGGGGACTTTGAGGTGTACGATAACACCAACGGCAGCTGGCTCCGATGGAGCAACAGCACCACTATTAATATTACCGGTGATCTTCTCGTTATTAGCGACACGGCAAATACCGGTACTGTATACTTCAGCTTTTTGGATAACAATAATAGCATAAACATCGGTGGAGACGTTTATGGTAGTAAGGTGGGTACCGGGTGGCCAGGTATCGCAGCCGGAACCGGTACGTGGACTGTTTCCGGTAGTTTTGATATGTCGGAAAACACCTGGTTCGAGTATGTTGGTCAAGTGCTGCATCTTGACGGAAGTGGCACATTTACACAAGCCAATTCTGGTAATTATCAGACGCTGAAGATATCTGGCACATACACTTTTGATGATGATTCAAACCCAATTTACGTAAGCGGGCATCTTGATCTCACTGGCAGTTCAATCACGGCCGGTACTACAACTATAATAATGGATGACGCCAATAACATTGGTAGTCTGACGATCGATGGTGGGGGACAGTCGTTAAATAACCTGACTATCGATGGGACTGCCGACACTTTCGCTCTGCAAAACACCGACCTGACGGTTGGTGGTACATTGGATGTAGATACTAGCGACATACTTTCATTAAGCTCAGGCCGCACCCTCACCTGGACTGGTGGTACTCTCACCCTCGATGGCACCATCTCTGGTGCCGGCCGGCTGACCATTGATTCAGCTACCACTATCCCCACTGGCGGTACGCTTTCCAGCATCGTCCGCTTTGATACCACTAATGGCACTACCGCCGTAATACCCCAAAGAACCTTTGGCGGGGAAGTGGAGATCTATAACAACAGCGCTTCTAACTATACAGTTGCCCTGGGCACGGCCGGCAGTCAAACCATTGACTTTGATGGTGCTCTGGAAATAGAGGCCCCAAGCTCAGGCACGCTAGACCTGTCCGGCGCAACCTGGGATCCGGCCGTTGACCTGGAAGGAGCACTAACGTGTGTGGCCGGTGGAGCCACTAAAACAATTGCCGCTGGGGCTGGTTCCTGGGACGCAGCGGCGTCATTTGACCTATCTAACTGCAGCTATTCCTACGAAACCGGCAATACTCTAGTTATGAGCGGTACCGGTACCTTAACCTCTAATGCTCAAACCTTAAATGACGTAGACCTCTCCGGCACCATCACCCTGGCCGCTGCCACCCACACCATTGCCGGTAACCTGGATATGACCGGCGGTACTATTACGTCTACTGGGTCTACTGTCTCCATGGGCGGCACTTCTAAGACCATCACTTCTGATGGCGATTCTCTAAATAACCTTACTGTTACTGGCGGCTCCATCAGCAACGCTGATGCCATGACCGTGGCTGGCAACTTCACTCTCTCGGCTGGTGATTTCTCACAACATGCAACTGCCAATGTGACCATTACCGGTGACACTATTCTTATCTCTGACGGAGCTACCTTCACTAAATCCGGTACTAGTGGAACGTTAATACTAGACGGTATCTCAGATAATCAAACCTACCAAGACTTAAGTTCTGGAGCCAAACAGAACCTAGGCTCTGTCCAGATCGGCGCCAGTCCTGGCACTACCAAACTGAAAAGCGACTTTGCCGCCGATGACCTGACTATTGTTGACGGTGACAGACTAGAGACCCACGGCTGGGAAGTAGACTTAGTTAATTTCTTTGACTGCCAAGGGGCATGTATTCTTGATCTGGTTGATGATCCACCAAGTCAAGAGAGTAACGGCACCATTATTACCTTTGGCACTGACTTTACGATGTCTGGAACCGGCACGGTGATCGTCTCGGGCAACGATTCTAGAATTGAACCAGACGGCACGGTAGACCAGATCGTCACTACTGGCGGTAAGATCTATGACACCTTTTATGTTAATAATACCGGTGCCACTGACGCCGTTGATGACGTCATCATCTCCGGTGCCCTTGATCTAACCACCGATCTAATAATAAACGATGGTGAGCTAGACTTAGATGCCAATGATCCGGCTGTTACTATAGAAAAAGATATGACCATCAACTCCGGTGGCGATATATTGCCCTCAGATACAAATGGCATAACCTTTGACGGTTCAGCTACGGCCGGTACCTACACTGACTCTAGCTCTGGTGGCCCATTAAACATCGGTGATGTCACAGTAAACAAATCCTCCGGCACTCCGGCCACTGACACCGTTACTCTGGCTTCCAGCATGCTAGCCGATACGGTAGTGATTAGTGCCGCCGACACTCTCGACCTGGTCGATTCAGGCTTTACCCTAGAACTAGCTAATAATGCTGCTACCGGAACAGTACTAACCACTACCGGTACCTTAGATGTTGGAACTAACTCCTTAGTTAAATACTCAGCTATTAATACAGTTGGTCAAGTAACCGTAGATAACACCGGTTACCACGACATTCAGTTCTCCGGAGCCGAGATCTACGATCTGGGCGGCAACCTGACCACCACTGACGATATTGACGGTAACCTGACCATTGATTCTGGCGCCACTCTAGATGTTACCGCTACTAACTACAACATCGATCTGGCCGGTAACTGGACCAACAACGGTGACTTTACTGACCGGGCTGGTACCGTAACCCTTGACGGAGCCGCTACCCAGACCATGTCCGGACAGATGACTGGTGCCAGTGATCAATTTTATAACTTAAATATTACTAATACCTCTGGCTCGGCCACTACTTGTGAAGGCGCCTTTACCCCTGGTGTAGACTTCGCGGCGGCTGCTCAAACGGCCAATACTATGGACATCAGTCCCGGACCTAATTACGTAGAATTTAACACTGGGACAACTTACACTTTCCAGAATATTGACTGGCAGGGGACATCGGGTAACCTAGTCTACCTAAAAAATTCGGTTCTTGATTCTGGCACTTGGTTATTAAATGTAGCCGGTACGGCTACTGTAGATTATGTTAACGTTATGCGTTCTAATGCCAACGGTAGTGCCAGTCCGATTGATGCATCAAATGGTAATAGCGTTGATTGTAATAACAACTCTAATTGGACATTTCTTGTCGGTATTACTGTTTCCGGCAACATCTACACCGACGAATCACCATCCGCCTACGACTGTTCGCTCGATACTATCACCGTAAAAGTATCCGTTGACGGTGGAGATGAGGACACGGCTGACTGCGATCAATCTAGTGGTGCCTATTCCGTGGGTACCACAACTGCTCCAGCTGGCGCTGACTCGCAAGTAGTGGTGTATATATTAGATGGCGAGACACCACAAGGGACCACTGTGACTTTAGCTGCTGACACTAGTTCAGATATTGAGAATTTGCATATCTATGACAATACTGTTGCTGTCGCCTCAGAGAGTGGCACCGCTATAGCTAACTCTGATCTATTAGCTGGAGATAATGGTGATGCTGGTATTCGTTATAATGTTTCCGGCAGCGTACTGACTGTGGAATCTGGCTATAACCTCCATGTCTGGACGGCAGATACTTATACCCCTGGTGGTACGGTGCAAACCCAAGGTGGTGGGGATATTCACATAGACGGTACAGGTATCTTTACCGGTGGAGCTAATACCATTACCACTAATGGTGATTTTAATAATGAGAATACTTTCTCTAATTCCGGCGGTACCTTAGTGATGAATGGTGCGGGAACGCTGACCTCAAATGCTTCTACCCTTAACAACCTTACTATCTCCGGCGTTGTCACACTGGCGGCTGCCACCCATACAGTAGCTGGCAACCTAGACTTATCCAGTAGCACTATTACCGCCGCCGGCTCGACCGTGGTGATGACCGGTACTTCAAATACCGTCGTGGGCGGTGATCAAACTTTGGCCAATTTCCAGATAAACCCAGCATCACCTGGCACCATAACCCTCCAAACATCAGATCTAACATCAACCGGAACGCTTAATGTCTTTGCTGATGATACACTTACAATAGACACAGGCAGAATTATGACGGCAAATAATATGGCGCTCAATGGTACCATTGATGGCGCGGGACTTCTCGACTTCAACCAAAATTCCGCTTTTCCATCTACTGGCACGCTCGATGCCGATCTGCGTTTGTCTGGCACTGGCGCCCAAACTTTACCCGACCGGACATATGGTGGCAATGTCGAGATTTATAATGACTCAGCATCACCAAGTCGGACGGTAACGCTTGCCAGTGGCTCGCCTGTATATTCTGGCAATTTCACAGTGAATGCCACCAATGCTAACGACATTATAGTCGATGGAGCAACCAATAGCCCGACCATGGACATTACCGGCAGTATCAGCTTTCCCGGCGCCGGCGGCGGTACTGATACTATAACTACCGGTACCAATACCTGGTTCGTCGGTGGGAGCGCTGACTTTACCAACGGCACATTTACCCATACGGCTGACGGAACTTTGGATATGGACGGCTCGGGCACACTGACCACTGCTAGCAATAACATTAAGAACCTCACTCTCTCTGGAACAATAATACTAGCGGCGGCTTCCCATACAGTAAGCGGCAACCTAGACATGTCCAGTGGAGCAGTAACCGCTACCGGTTCAACTGTATTTATGAATGGAGTTACAAAAACCATCGATGGCGGCGGCAACACCTTAAATAATCTATGGTTTACGCCGGCCGGACCGACAGCATACACGCTACAAAACACTGACCTGACAGTCGGAGGTACGCTTGATATTGGTGATTTTGCACAAGTTAATATTAATGTTAACCGCACCCTTACCCATTCAGGAACGTTGAATTTAAACAGTACCGGCGCGACTGGTGGAGCTGGCCGCTATACTTATCAGTCATCTACCGCTCTCCCCACCGGCGGCACCATTGGCTCAATTCTCAGAATGGATTCATCGAGTAATGACCAAAGCATGAATGCCCGCACTATTGGCGGTGCCTTAGAGATCTATAATAATAGCGCTAGTATCAGGACGGTGACACTGAATGCCGGCACCCAAGACTTTAATAGTACGTTATCTCTCGAAGCGCCGAGCTCTGGCACTTTGAACCTGACCGGCTCAGGTACTAATCCTACTATCGATCTGGAAGGGGACCTATCTTGTGTGGCTGGGGGTGCAACCAAGACTATCACCACTGGTACCGGCACCTGGAATGTCGCTGGCCTTGTTACGCTTACCAACTGCACATTAAGCGCTACGGCTGGCAACACTTTCAATTTTGATAGCGATGACGCTGCCACGCTTACCTCAGCCAGCGAAACATTTGATAATGTCGATATTTCCGGCACACTTACTTTAGCCAATGAAACGCATACCGTTAGCGGGGCACTTGATCTTACTGGCAGTACGTTAACCGAAGGCACATCGACAGTATTGATGACCGGCACAGCTAATCTTACCGGTGGTGGGGAGACGTTGAATGATCTCACGATCGACGGCACGACAAATACTGTCACCATGGCGACGTCTAACCTCACTGTTGGCGGTACGCTCAATGTCGCATCGGGCGATACCTTAACCATTGGTGACGGTTTGACGCTGACCCATTCTGGAGCAACGCTAACGCTCGCGGGAACCATCAATGAGGGGGGCGCCACTACTGGATTACTGGTGTATCAGTCAACTACGGCATTTCCTACAACGGGGTCCATTACAGCGGACCTTCGCATGGATGGAGCATCCGGCAACCAGATTCTGGGCGCAAGAAATGGTGCTAATAACTTCGGTGGTGACGTCGAGATTTACAACAACTCAGGCGTAGCAAGGACATTTACTCTCGGTACGGCTGGCGCACAAACACTGGACGTTGCTGGTGCGCTCACCCTGACGGCGAGCTCGGGAACTATCGAGTTAAAAGGAGAGACGTGGGATCCGACACTGAACGTGACTGGTGCGCTCACCTGCGACGTCAGTGCTGCGACCGAGACCATCACTGCGCCAGATGCCGTCGCCACCTGGACGTTTTCTAATAATGTGAATTTAACGAACTGCACTTACACAAAGAGTGCAGAAACCTTGGTCATGGATACTACCGGCACCCTAACCTCAGCTTCCCAGACTTTAAATAATTTAACCTTATCCGGCGTAATAACTTTAGCAGGGGCTACCCATATTGTTTCCGGCAACCTGAACATGACCGATGGCACCATCACCGCTACCGGCTCTACTGTCTCCATGGGCGGCACCTCTAAGACCATCACTTCTGATGGCGATTCTCTAAATAACCTTACTGTTACTGGCGGCTCCATCAGCAACGCTGATGCCATGACCGTGGCTGGCAACTTCACTCTCTCGGCTGGTGATTTCTCACAACATGCAACTGCCAATGTGACCATTACCGGTGACACTATTCTTATCTCTGACGGAGCTACCTTCACTAAATCCGGTACTAGTGGAACGTTAATACTAGACGGTATCTCAGATAATCAAACCTACCAAGACTTAAGTTCTGGAGCCAAACAGAACCTAGGCTCTGTCCAGATCGGCGCCAGTCCTGGCACTACCAAACTGAAAAGCGACTTTGCCGCCGATGACCTGACTATTGTTGACGGTGACAGACTAGAGACCCACGGCTGGGAAGTAGACTTAGTTAATTTCTTTGACTGCCAAGGGGCATGTATTCTTGATCTGGTTGATGATCCACCAAGTCAAGAGAGTAACGGCACCATTATTACCTTTGGCACTGACTTTACGATGTCTGGAACCGGCACGGTGATCGTCTCGGGCAACGATTCTAGAATTGAACCAGACGGCACGGTAGACCAGATCGTCACTACTGGCGGTAAGATCTATGACACCTTTTATGTTAATAATACCGGTGCCACTGACGCCGTTGATGACGTCATCATCTCCGGTGCCCTTGATCTAACCACCGATCTAATAATAAACGATGGTGAGCTAGACTTAGATGCCAATGATCCGGCTGTTACTATAGAAAAAGATATGACCATCAACTCCGGTGGCGATATATTGCCCTCAGATACAAATGGCATAACCTTTGACGGTTCAGCTACGGCCGGTACCTACACTGACTCTAGCTCTGGTGGCCCATTAAACATCGGTGATGTCACAGTAAACAAATCCTCCGGCACTCCGGCCACTGACACCGTTACTCTGGCTTCCAGCATGCTAGCCGATACGGTAGTGATTAGTGCCGCCGACACTCTCGACCTGGTCGATTCAGGCTTTACCCTAGAACTAGCTAATAATGCTGCTACCGGAACAGTACTAACCACTACCGGTACCTTAGATGTTGGAACTAACTCCTTAGTTAAATACTCAGCTATTAATACAGTTGGTCAAGTAACCGTAGATAACACCGGTTACCACGACATTCAGTTCTCCGGAGCCGAGATCTACGATCTGGGCGGCAACCTGACCACCACTGACGATATTGACGGTAACCTGACCATTGATTCTGGCGCCACTCTAGATGTTACCGCTACTAACTACAACATCGATCTGGCCGGTAACTGGACCAACAACGGTGACTTTACTGACCGGGCTGGTACCGTAACCCTTGACGGAGCCGCTACCCAGACCATGTCCGGACAGATGACTGGTGCCAGTGATCAATTTTATAACTTAAATATTACTAATACCTCTGGCTCGGCCACTACTTGTGAAGGCGCCTTTACCCCTGGTGTAGACTTCGCGGCGGCTGCTCAAACGGCCAATACTATGGACATCAGTCCCGGACCTAACTATGTCCAGTTTCAAGATAGTGCTACCTATACCTTCCAGAACATTGATTGGCAGGGGACGGCTGGCAATCTGGTTTACTTAAGGAATTCTAATTTGACCGGCGGAAGCTGGACACTAACTGTAGCCGGCACCCAAGCAGTAACATACGTCAACGTGGCCCGATCAAATGCCACCAGCACCATCGATGCCACCCAGATCTACAACGAAGACTGTGGTAATACTACAAATTGGGATTTTGATTCTCTTCAGTTCAGTATTACTGATATCGATATAGGCTTTGGATCACTGAGCACTGGCATATCCAGATTTGCCACTGGTAACGGTATCGGAGCTGATGGGCCTACGCCAACCAGCGCTCATGACCTGACTGTCCTGACCGGCGCAGAGGGCGGCTATGCTCTGACTTATTACAGTACCCAGACACTTACTAGCGGTTCTGATGACATTAATGCCGCCACCATAACAGGTGATGGTGACGGAGATCCAGGATCTGAGCAATTTGCTATCAGCTTTGCTACTGACGGCGATGCTACTATAGCGGTTCCATATCGTCAGAGTAGCAGTAACTATAAATATGAAACTTCGAGCACGGTTTCCATTGCCACGGAGTCAGGGCCAACAGCTCTGGAGACTATTAGTGCGTATTACCTTGGGAATATGTCTACAGTGACAGCCGCCGGCACTTATACTACGACTATTATATATGTAACTACCGGTACGTTTTAATTAATGGATAAATGCATACCCAACTTTGACATATTATGATAAAGTTGCTATACTATAGGAAGATTGAGGGACGTCGAACCTCAAACCATGATAAAATCAACAAATAATAGAAATAATTTAATTATTACGAATATGATTAGAAAATTATCAACACCTTTATTAATAGCGGCCATGTTGGCCTTTTTTGTGTTTCCGGTCAATACTACTCACGCGGCTAACCTGACCAGTCTTAAGGACGTGATGTCCATCTTGACTGACTCAGCTGAGGCAAACCACACTATATCGTTTGTCGCCCCGTCTGCAGTAGCTAACAATACTTCCATGACTATTACGTTTGGCACTGGTTGGGATCTGTCTGACCCGATCGATGAAGACGATATTGACGTTGCTGGTAGCACTGAAGGTGAATTAACTACCGCGGCAGACTGCACTGGTGCGGAAAATGCCGGTGTTAGCGTAGCTGGTCAGGTCATAACGATTGAGCTTTGCGACACTGATGGCGGTGATTTTACCGGCTCTGAAACGATTACTGTAGAGATCGGTCTTCATGCCACCTCTTCAGGATCCGGCGCAAACCAGATCACTAACCAGACTGTTGCCCAAAACAACACCGATCCAACTATTGTTGTTGCCACGGCTAGTGATAGCGGCACATTAGCAACAGAAATAATCACTGATGGTGATGTCACTGTAACTGCCACCGTAGATCCGTCAGTAACTTTCTCCATAACTGATACGACAGTCGGTTTTGGTCCGCTTGATGCTGCCCAGGAATGTTGGGCCATGGGTACCGCACCGGCATCTTGTAACTCAACCAAGCAAACTGCCCACACCATGAGTGTGGGAACTAATGCTACTGGCGGTGTGAGTTTGACATATTCTGGTCCTTCTATGACCAGTGGTGGAGATACAATTAACGACGGTACTATGACCGATGCTGACGGCACTCCCGGTACGGAAGAGTTTGGCCTTGGTATAGACGATAACGCTGCCACCCTTACCATAACAGCGGCTTATGATGAGAACACCGATAATTATAAGTTCGACTCGGCTAGTGATACCACGCCAATTGAAATTGCCACCTCCGGTGGTAATCCGGTAACCAGCACCACTATGGATACACACTACATGGCCAACATCGCTGCTGATACTGAAGCCGGCAGCTATAGTACCGATATCATCTACGTCGCCACCGGAACCTTCTAAGACATAGTTACCAGAGAATTACCATAGAGGGTAGTCTTGCCTATATTAGTTAATGCTTGAAAATTATTACAAAAAAATGCTGAAATCATTAAATCGTTTATTGTTACTTAGCGCTTTGATGGTCGGCATTTTTTTTGTAGCCGAAAGTGCTCAGGCCCTAACCTTGATCCCGCCCTCAACAGAAATAGGCGCCGTGCCAGGCCAGAAGATCGATGTTGAGATAAAATTGTTTAACGAAGAGCAAGTACCGAAGATCGTATTTTCTGATGTGACCAACTTTACCGCCTCAGGTGAGACCGGCAGTCCGACCTATAGTTTTGATGCTGAGCCATTTGGTATTGCCACTTGGTTTGAGGTGCTTGAAGGTCCGCTGTCAATAGAGCCTGGCCAAAGAGTAACCATACCCGTAACAATAAACGTACCGGCCGATGCAGAACCGGGCGGTCATTATGCCGCTTTGTTCTTCGGCAGTGATCCAGATAAAGATAATAATAACGAGGCCCCCCAACTGGCTATCGGTCAAAAGTTGGGCACCCTATTCCTAGTACGGGTCGATGGTGACATTGTTGAAGGCGGCGCTATTGCCACCTTTGGTCTAGCCGAGGGCAAAAAGAAATTATCTCACTTACCGGCAACTTTTGAGGTTCGTTTTGGTAATACTGGCAACGTCCATCTTAGACCGCAGGGGAGTGTAGTGGTGAAAAATATGTTTGGCGGACAAAGTGCTAACCTGGTAATCAATGAAAGCCGGGGCGCTACTTTGCCGGAAACAATAAGGAAGTATGAAACCATCTGGGAGAAAAATGCTGTCAACGAAGGCGGTTTCTTTACCCAGTTGGGTAATGAGTGGAAGAACTTTGCTTTTGGTAAATATACCGCTACGGTAAATCTTCAGTACGGTACGGAAAATCCTACTCAAACAAGCGATAGCTTCAGCTTCTGGGTGATCCCCTGGCGGTTAATAATTACATTTATAGTCCTGCTGGCTGTCGTTGTACTGCTGCTGATTGTCTTTATTAAAAGATACAACGCTTGGGTTATAAAAAAAGCCCAAGGTCAATAATCACCCACCAATATTGTGATTAAATTCCACTGGCGATGGATAAGTTATGCGATACTTCTCCCGGTGCTTGTTTTGGCACTTGGAGTTCATTTAGTATCGGCTATTGATGTGTCGGTATCAGCCACTGTGCCGAGTGATCCACCAATCATCCCTGATACCATAGTTCAATTTAGCGGCTATGCTTATCCCGGAGCTGATATTACCATCAGGCAAAATGGTTCAGTGCTGGCCACTACGGTTGCCAATCCACAAGCAAATTTTAATGTGTCTAAAAAAATAAATCCCGGTACTTATACTTTCGCTATATTTGGCGAGGATGACAATGGCTTAACGGGACGGGTCTTTAATATTACCCTAAGTATCACCGAAGGAGCGACAACAACCATAAGCGGCATATTCTTAGGACCAACCATCGATGCTGATAAAAGCACGATTGAAATTGGCGAAACAATTACCATTTTGGGTACCACCGTGCCCAATAGCACGGTGCTGATCACGGTAAATTCAAATGCCCAAATTTCCTCACTAGTAACGGCCTTAAATGACGGTAGCTACTCTGATCAATTTATTGGCGGTCTAGGTGGTCTGGATATTGATACCCACTCAGCTCGGTCCAAGGCCACGGCTCCGGATAATTCCATATCAGAAAATAGCAATACCATCTCCTTTGCCGTAGTTGATCAGGATGTTTGCGCTACGGCCTCGCCCGGTGATATAAACTGTGATGGCTTTGTAAACTTGGTTGATTTTAGTATTTTCTTGTTCTATTGGGGCTCAACTAATCCGGCCGAACCACGAGCTGATATTAATAATGACGGCCGAGTTGATATCATCGACTTTAGTGTCATGTTGTTCTACTGGACGGGATAAATATATGAAGAAATTTATTTGGCC
Organism: Patescibacteria group bacterium; assembly: GCA_042570545.1. GTDB lineage: Bacteria > Patescibacteriota > Patescibacteriia > JBHPGJ01 > JBHPGJ01 > JBHPGJ01. Next base: position 39,732 of record JBHPGJ010000002.1, read on the forward strand.
ATTATCATTAACACTACTTATAACTGGATTTGTATTGGCGGCAAAACCAGCCACTGCCGCTCGAGTCTTTGCCTATCCAGCAGAGATGGAAGCGGCCATCAATGAGACTTTTGTGATTGATATTCGGCTTGATAGCGAACAGGAAATAATTAATGCTGTCCAAGCCCAAATTAATTTCCCAGCTGACTTATTGGAAGTGGTGGATGTTGACCGGGGCAACTCCTTTTTAGAATTATGGGTGGAAGAACCGCAGATAGACAATAAGACCGGCCAAGTTAGTTTTGTCGGCGGCATACCTCAGGGTAGCTATGTGGTTGAAGGCAACCTGCTGACCTTAACTTTTAGGGTGAAATCAGCCGGCTCGGCTATTGTTAGTTTTAATGGGCAAAATACCAGTGTACATCTAAATGATCCTTTAGGCACCGCCGCAGAGATAAGTTTTGAGAATGGATTATATGCTTTGGGTAATCCAATGGCCTTGAATATTGTGATCAATTCCTCAACCCATCCGGACGAAGATCAGTGGTATCAGAATAATTTTGTAGAGTTTGATTGGAATACCAGAGAAGAAGCCGCTTATAGCTATACATTATCTATTAATCCCACCGCCGAACCTGATGAGACTTTTGATACCAATGAGGGTCAAGCCAGTTTTGAAGAAGTAAATGATGGTACACATTACTTTATATTAAAAGAAATATTACCGGGTGATGACTGGGAATTAGTTGGTCGTCGTCGGGTAAAGATTGATAAAACCCCGCCGCTGCCGATTACTACTAACTTTGGACAACACCAAAATATCGCTGAGGGAAAAATATTTCTAGCTTTTTCAACCACTGATGTCGGTTCAGGTGTAGATCGATATGAATTGACTGAGGGTGATGATATATATACTGATGTTACCAGTCCGTATGTTTTGGCCGATCAAAACAGAACCAGCGATATTGTCATTAAAGTCATAGATAAAGCCGGTAATATCAGGACTACTACCTTGCCGGCTCAGAATCAAACCACTAAACAAGCACTACCGTTATGGGTTATAATTGTTATTGCGGTAATTGCCGTGGTCGCTATAACTACTTATATACTTAAAAAATCTAAATAACCATTTTGATGATTCGTCGCGCTATTATTATTGCCAGTCTAATAATCTTGGTTATACCATTATTTCCCCGTCCAGCTCTGGCTGCGGGTTCGATGTTTTTAGCGCCTAATTCCGGTAATTTTTCACCCGGCTCGACTATAACTATGAGTGTGGTGATCGGTACCGGCGGCCAGGCCATTAATTCAGCTCAAGCAACGATTGCTTATTCGGATGATACTTTGGATTTACTAAGCGTTTCCCGCGGTGGTTCGATATTTACCCTCTGGCCGGTAGAGCCTAGCGGCGGTGGTGGACAGATAACATTTGCCGGCGGCTTGCCTACGCCCGGATACAACGGCAACGGTGGTTTAATCATATCAGCCACTTTTCGGGCGGCTGCTTTAGGCACGGCTACGGCTAGAGTGACCAGTGGACAGTTATTATTAAATGACGGCTCAGGTACAAATATTCTAACCGGTTTTGGAGCTGCTACCTGGTCGATAACCGAAACGCCTGAACCGCCACCCCCGACTGAAGTTATTGAGCGTTTACCAGCACCCGAGGTAAGTTCGGAAACGCATCCCAATCAAGATACTTGGTATAATGAGGAACTGATAAAATTGAAATGGAATAAATTAGAAGGGGCGCTTGATTTTAGCTATGTGTACGATGATCAAGAAGGCACTACTCCAGATGATAATCCAGAGGGCAGTGATAGTAGCATCGAAATAAAAGATACCAGTGATGGTATTGCTTATTTTCACATCAAGGTCAGAAATGAAGGTGGCTGGAGCGATACGGCTCACTTTAGAGTAAAAATTGACACCACACCGCCTAAAAAATTTACTATTAGACTTGAGGGAGAGAATCCAACCGGCATATTGAGACCCTATATACATTTTAGGACAACTGATGCACATTCAGGCATTAAAACCTACCAGGTATATATAGATGGAAACAAAGGTACAACGGTTAAATCAGGAAAAACCACCCCCTACCGTTTAAGTGAACTGAGTCTGGGTGAGCATGAAATCCAAGTAGAAGCCACCGATAATGCTGAAAATAGCCGATCAGCAAAATTAATGATTACGGTTGTCGATCGTGGCGATGATGGCGGGGTACAATATATAACCAAATATGTAGGCGAAGGCTCAATTTTCCGACAATTTGTATTTTGGTTAATGTGGATATTATTACTGCTGCTGTTAATAATAATCATGTTCTTTATCTTGTGGAAACGGAAAAAGAAGAAAGAAGACGACGAAAAATACCGGGGTATTCCCAGTAATTATAGCCAACCAAAAAGTTAATCTAATCTAATGTTTGCGGTGGGTATATTTCTGGCTGATTTTTTATTATTACCTTAATAACGGCTTTCTGTTTTCTTAGAGAATCTTTTTTATCTGTGATCGGCGTAGTAAAATACCTTTTTAACAGACCGATATAAGTAAGGCCGTATATAACCCAGAGCAAGCCGATAAATGATATCTTACTGGCCCAATAGTCTCCTGACTGGCCAAATTTTTTATAGTATCTAAACAGTGACGAATAATATTCCTGCTTGGTCCAATAAGGATCAAGCCGGGTGGTGCTTTGTCCCCTAAGGTGAACTATATCAGTGGTCGGAACCAAATAAATATTTTTTTGTTTATTAATTATCCGCCTGGCCAGATCAACATCATTGAAAAATATGGGGAAATTCTCATCTAACAATCCTCTGATTTCATCAATAACCGACCTTCTAAGCATCAGACAAGTGCAGGCCGCCTGCTCAATTATTTTTTCCTGATCAAACTTGTCTTTTATCATCAGGAACTTCTTCGCTGATGGAGTAGTGATCTTGGCAAAATGATGTAGGCCAGAGGCTAGCATTCGCATTACAGTCGGTAGTTGCCGGTGGTAACCGTATTGGATACTGCCATCACTATTTAGAAATCGGCAGGTTACTCCGGCAGCTGATGAATTTCGATCTAAATAACCGCTTAGCTCGGTCAAGGTGTTTTTCTCTAAAATCACATCGTCATTAAGCATCAATACATAATCACCTGTGGCCTGTGCGTAGCCCTGGTTATTGCCGGCGGCGAAGCCGATATTATTTTTATTGATAGTTAATAACGCATTTGGGAATTCTTCTTGAATAAGTTTTACTGTGTTGTCCGAGGAAGCGTTGTCGATGATAATTAATTCAAAACCATCGGCAAAATCAGATCGACTGATCGACTGCAGACATTCTTTAATACGCCCCTCGCTGTTCCAGGTGACAATGATTATTGAAATTTTCATTCTGGCGGTTGTATGGCATCAAGAAAGCGATTAGCTGTTTTATGCCAGTCAAAATGTTTGGCAAAGTGACCAGCCTTATGACCCATAAGCTTTCTCAGATTCTTAAATTTAATAAGTTTTAACATAGCGGCTGCTAAATCATGAGGCCGAGCAGTTACGCACAGGCCGGTTTGATCGTGTTCAATTGATTCGGCCAGCCCCGGCAGGTTATAGACGATAGACGGTGTCTTATAATTAGCAGCGTCGTATATAGGCGCATTCCAGCCGCGACTAGGAGCAGTTGATATTATGGCCCAGGCTCGTTGATACTGTTCGGCCAGTTGAGCTGGACTTAATTTGCTATACCAACGGATGTTGTTGTTTATCCCTAACTGAGCAGCTTGGGTTACAATTTTTTGTCTGTATGTTGGCCCCTCGTTGTTTATTACCCACAACGTTGACGTCGGGTATTGGGGCAGCGTCTGGGTAAAGGCATCTAAAATATCCTCAAAATTATTTTCGGCCTTAAGTGAGCCGTGATACAACCAAGTTGGATTTACAGTCTTGGGGACATTAACCTGATCAACATTAGTAACCAATCCGGGGGGTAATATATAAAGACGCCCAAAATCAGATGAATTTAGTTGATCGTAGATATGTGGAGAGGTTGTGAAAACCAAATCATGACGATGGGGCTTGAGTTGTTTGTTTGTTATCTGCTTGTCAAGTGAGGATTTAGCATTATATTTTTGATGCACAAATATAATTCGAGAATTTGCCGGAACATAAGAAGAGGTGGCGAATGACTTATGGTTTACGGTCTCGGCCACATAATCGGTAGTACCTGAGGCTTTATCGTTCCAAAATTGTCGAGCTTGACTACTGATATTATTTTCACCACCGCGGCGAATATAAGTAATACCGTTTTGGGCCGATATATCATGACCTTGGTGGTGCTGGCTGGACAAACAAGTTACTTGATGCCCACGGGCAGCAATTTTCTCAGCTAAGGCGGCAACAAAATGCTCTGGCTCGCCAGCTAATGGATGACTGGTATCTCTGATATTTAAAAATAAGAAATTCATATTTTTATATGTTGAGTATAGCAGAATATTAATAAATGGTTACCAAGCTGATAAGATTTTCATAACTTGATTTTTATCGCATTTTTGCTATAATTTCTCTACTTATTATCTAATCTTAGCCAAAATCTTAACTTAATAGGCCTTATATAGTTAAGTTTGAATTATGAAAGTCACTTGTGGGGTGATTAGCTCAGCCGGTTAGAGCGCTATCCTCACACGATAGAGGCCCCTGGTTCAAGTCCAGGATCACCCACCAAAGAAATTTATTTCATGGAAAAATCAAGTACTAATTCAGATAAAAAAAGTCCTAAAGCAAAACCGGGATACAAATCCCAAGCTCGACTTACCAAACCAGAAGAAATAGCCCCGCCCTTTAAAACTTCAGTGCGTGATTTTGTTATCGAAGTAGTTAAGGTCGTGGTGATCGCGCTGGCCATCATAATCCCAGTCCGTTATTTTCTGGTCCAGCCTTTTTATGTCAAGGGAGCGTCAATGGAGCCAAATTTTCAGGATCATGAATATTTGATAATTGATGAGATTAGTTATCGTTTTCGCGAACCAAATCGCGGCGAAGTGATTGTAGTTAGAAATCCTCAACAGCGTAAAGAATTTTTTATAAAACGAATAGTTGGACTGCCGGGTGAGACAGTGGAAATTACAAATGATCGTATAAAAATTTCATCAGATCTCTACCCCACAGGTATAATCATAGATGAGTCTAGTTATTTGCCGGAAAATATAATAACCAAAGGTAACTTAGTAACCGTACTGGGGGACACGGAATATTTTATCATGGGTGATAATCGCAACGCCAGTCTTGATTCCCGCATTTTTGGACCAGTAAACGATAGGGATATTATTGGCCGAGCCTGGCTAAGAGCCTGGCCAATAACCGAATGGCGCAGTTTTTCATCACCAGTTTATAATTATCCCTAAGGAATAAATGCCTACTAAAAAAAACGCCAAGGACAAACAAACCCTACAATTACTTCGCGGATTTAAAGATATAATGCCCGATGACCAGCCAGCCTGGCTTTGGGTGCGGCAGCTAGTGAAGCAGATCGCTGCCAGCTACGGCTACCGGCGCCTGGACACGCCAATATTGGAAATGGAAAATTTGTTTGCCCGTACTATTGGTGAAGAAAGTGACATAGTCGAGAAAGAAATGTTTGTCTTCACTGACCGTGGTGGTAATAAAGTAACCTTACGTCCAGAAACAACGGCCAGCTTTGCCCGCGCTTACGTAGAGCATGGACTGGTCAATCGTCCGCAACCGGTAAAGATGTATTATTTTGGCCCGCAATTTAGATATGACCGTCCGCAAGCCGGACGCTACCGTCAATTTCACCAGTTTGGCTTTGAATCTTTTGGTGAACAAGACGCCATTAATGATGCCCAACTTATTCAATTAGCACACTCGTTGTTGACCTATGAATTGAAGTTGCCTATCTCTTTACAAGTAAACAGTATTGGCGACAAACAATGCCGACCGCAATATATAAGATCATTAAACGATTACTACAAATCCCGTAAAAATGCCCTTTGTGACGAATGCAAGATCAGATTGAAAACTAATCCATTGCGATTGCTTGACTGCAAAGAAAAAGATTGTCAGGAACTGGCGTCGTCAGCTCCACAGACAGTTGACCATCTTTGTGAAGAATGTCGAGATCATTTTGTAAGGTTGTTAGAATATCTTGATGAGTTGGAGTTGGGTTATGAACTTAATCCCAAATTAGTTCGTGGTCTGGACTACTATACCAAAACAGTATTTGAAATTTGGCCAGCTAATGATCCCGAAGGATCCCAGTCGGCCTTGATCGGCGGCGGTCGCTACGATAATCTAGTGGCCCTGGTCGGTGGCCGACCAACGCCAGCTGTCGGTTTTGCTGCCGGCGTTGAGCGTATTATCAGCCAACTACACAAAAATAATGTTGTTATTCCCAAGGCTGATCAGGCAGATGTTTTCTTAACCCAACTGGGCGACAAGGGAAGAAAGAAGAGCTTAAAATTATTTGAAGATATGAGACGTGCCGGTATTAATGTTTCTGAGAGCTTGTCCAAAGACAGTATCAAATCACAATTAGAGATTGCTAACAATCTGGCCTGTAAGTTTAGTATCATCTTAGGTCAGAAAGAAATAATGGACGAAACAATTCTAATACGAGATATGGAAAATGGCATCCAAGAAGTTGTTGATTTTGCTAAAGCAATACCAGAAATAAAAAAACGCCTTGATAAATATCAGAGCAGCAGCATTTCAAATCATGAAATAGAACATCCAGCCGAAGAGAAAGGACCAGAAAAGAGAGGATCCGAAGAGAAAGAATCTGAAGAGAAAAAATCAAATGACTGATTGTATTTTCTGTAAAATCATTACTGGAGAAATTGAATCGAATAAATTATACGAAGACAACAAAGCTGTTGTTGTTAAAGATATCAAACCACAAGCGCCAGTACATTTATTAGTAGTCCCAAATAAACATATACCGACCTTAGACGACACTACAAAGGAAGATGATAAGCTGCTTGGTCATCTAATTGGCTTGGCTCGAGATTCGGCGCGAGAAAACAACATTTCCACTAATGGCTATCGGGTGGTAATAAACTGTCGTCAGCATGGTGGACAAGAAGTAGACCACCTACATGTGCATATACTGGGCGGCAAACAACTTGGGCAAATTGTGTAAAAGTGCTTAAAAGGGCAGTTTGACGTAGCCCGCTAAAGTTGTTATAGTAAATTTGAAATTTAATTCATATTATCTACACCAGGAGGTGAATTCAATCAAGTGGTCGAAGTCAGGAAGAAGGAAGGAGAATCGGGCGAATCATTAATTCGTCGCTTCAATAAACGAGTTCAACAAAGCGGCGTCCTTATTCAAGCCAAGCGTGGACGGTTTTTTGAAACACCAAAGAATAAAAGACAAATGAGAGAAGATGCCCAAAGACGAAGCGAAATAAAAGAACAGAAAGAATTATTGCGCAAAATGGGTAAACTTGAAGAAAATTACGGTTCGCGTGGACGACGTCGAACAAGTTCTCGACCCCTCCCTAGAGTAAAATAAACGATTATCACAGCTTGTCATGTCACTAAAAGATAGAATCGAGGCTGATTATCGTAAAGCCTTTAAAAGTAAACAGACCGAAGTCATGTCAGCTTTGCGCCTGCTTAAAGCAGCTGTAAAAAATGCGGAAATCGCGAAACGTAAAGATTTTGAAGATGATGAAGTAGAAAAGGTAATTAACCAAGAGGCTAAAAAAGTAAGGGATAGTATCGAAGCTTACCAACAGGGAAATCGTCAAGATCTGGTCAAGCAAGAAGAAGCTCAACTTAAGGTAATGGAAGACTATCTGCCCGAGCAGTTAAGCCCGGAAGAGTTAAAGGATATTGTTCACGACGTAATAAATCGATTACAAGCTAGTCGGCCCCAGGATATGGGACGAGTGATGAAAGAGATAATGTCTGTCACCGAGGGACAAGCTGACGGTAAGCAAGTAAAAGAACTGGTCCAATCATTTCTAACATCAAATCAGGATAATTCTCAAAACCCATGAGTAAAAGGCGCAAGTCTAACAAGACCAACGTCTTAGTTATTATCGCTGCCCTAACCGCTGCAGTTTCAGTTGGTGGATTTTTTAGTCTGGTAAGCGTATCGGCTCAAACCTCATTTTCAATTGAAGATATTGGCAGCTCGATTGGTCTAGGCTCGGCTGACCTCAAAGATGTAGTTATAAATGTAATTAAGTGGGCGCTGGGTATACTAGCCCTAGCGGCGGTGGCCATAATGATCTACGGCGGTTTTCTATGGATTACAGCTCGGGGCCGGGAAGAACAAATTGAAAAAGCCAAGAAAGTAATCATTGGCGCCCTGATCGGCGTGGTCATTGTATTGCTATCGTGGGCAATTGTACTGTTTGTGGAGCGGTTTATATCAGGCAGTACCCAGACGGGGGGTACGGTTTGTACACCGGGCGACCAGATACCGCCAATACCCGCGACTGCTTGTTTTGTCTGTAATGCCACTGGTACGTCCTGGGTGCCGACAGGTGATCCAGCGTGTATACCAGGTCCGTCAGTATTTACTTTGACTGACGTTGAGACTTCTAATAATGGCGATGCTACCGATGTACATCTTTGCAGTAATGCCAACAGTATCTTTAATCATAGACTTAATGCTCAAACGATCCTTGATGCTGATACCCTGGGCGATCTGGGGATTTATGAAAATCCCAACACACCCGGTGAGATTGAAGTGCTCGGATCTTTCATACCGCTAACTAACTCAGCTACTTGGAAACACCAGCTGCATTGTTCAAATGATCGTACTCAATCATGCAATAATGATGCTGATTGTGGCGGTGCGCCAAATACTTGTGACAAATTATTTGCAGCCAACACTGACTATGAAGCGCGATTTCCCCAAAGTATAGAAAATTTTTCAGGTGATTTTCTCCAAGCCTGTAGTGCCTTACCCGGCTGCAGCTTTAATAATATTACTAATAATTTTGAATTTGACTTTCACGTCGGCGTTACCACCGATATAGTGGAACCAACCATTGTCTCGGCTGATCCTATGCTGCCAGGCAATCCCGGCTACCCCGACCGCACCATTTCTCGATATCCGATCATTGATGTAAGTTTTAATGAACCGATTGATATGACGACGGTAGCTGCTCTTGATGTGATGGGAGTGGCCCGGCCAATACCGGCTAATGTAAAAATTGAACAATGGGATAATGATCCAGACGCTGGTGGTGCTTATGTGGTCGATGTCGATCCAAATATAATTCAAGTTCAGGCCAAGCCGCAAGGCTTTAAACTAAGTTTAGATGGCGGTCATCTATTAGAACCCTTTACCTGGTATAAGATTATTGTTGATAATGTTGAGGACCTGTGCGGCAACAGTATGGTAGCCCAAGTTGATTGGAATTTCCAAACTACCGATGCCGTACCCGGTGTGGTTGGTGTTTATCCGCCGGCTGGCAGCTCAAATGTTTGTCCTGATACTAAAATAGTAGTTACTTTTGGCACCACGATGTTTAATAGCGATGTCACTTTTCAGGTAACTGGAGGGTCAGTCCCTATAGTGATTACTCTGCCAGCAGCGTCAACAATGTTTCCCGGTCCTTATACTTGGACTGATGGAGGCGGCAATACGATTAGAGTAGTTGATCCAGGGCCAACGGCTGATAACAATTTCCGGGTTTATGAAGTTACGCCCGGTGTGCCGTTAGATATTAATACTACCTATGACGTGGCAATAACTACTACCCTCCAAATTGATGTTAACGGCACTACCTTAAGTCATAACTGGCAGTTTGCTACTTCTACACCCGAACTATGTGCTTGCACGCCGTTTGTGGCCACTGTTCAGCCCAATCAGGGCCCGCGTGGTATGTGTGTATCAATAGTTGGCGAGTGTTTTGACGGCACCGCAGCTCATCCGGCAACGGTTAGCAACGTGGAATTTGACGTCGATTATGGCAATCCACCTCCACCAGCCCCTTGGACCTCGGGTGAAGTTACATACAATATTTTATTACCGGATATTATCGGTACCAGTATACCGCTGATAAATACCAACGATGGCAATAATCCAATATTCTTTAACGGTGACTGGCCGCGAGCCCGGGTTACTATAGCTTATGCCGACCCTGCATATGGATCGCATAGCTCTGATCCGGCCACTAATTCCTTCTTTGTCAATTCAGATAATCTGGCTGACGGGCCGTGCTTATTCTCACTAAATCCTGGTGCCGGTATTGCCGGTACCACAGTTAATGCTAAGGGTATTAGATTTGGTGATCCGCCCCCAGCACAAACAACGGCTGAAATTCACTTTGAGGATGGCTCCGGCGGAGCCAACGCCGGCTGGCTGCCCGGCGGCTGGTCACAGACCGATATACTAACAAGCGTTCCCGGTTGGGCCATAGATGGCGATGTCTTTGTCCGTAACGACGCCGGTGATTCTAATAAAATTTACTTTGATGTCATACCGCCGGCCCCAACAAGTCCAATGGTACTGGGACATTGGCCAATTTGTGCCTCAGCCTGCCTGAATGCCGGTATGGGCGCTGATTTTAATCTAAATGTTGAAATGGATCCGACCACGATAGATGGCAATACTATCAACGTCTGGAAATGTACTGATGGACCGACATGTAATGTTTTTGATCCGATACCAGTAGCCATAACCGTGCCGTCATATGTTTTCAATCCAATAATTCCTATGAACCGGGCTGAGTGGTTTGGTCAAAACGACTTTGATCCTATTGAGTATTATCGAGTGATTATGAGTAATGGTATTTTAGCTCTGAGCGACGGCACGCCGATCACCAATCTAAATTACGATGATCCAAATAACGCCATCAACGGTCTGGATAGCTTCAGCTGGATATTCCAAACCGGCGCCTCAGCTTGTGATATAGATACTATTAATACACTGCCTGATGCAGTTACCATGACCTTTGCCAATCAGCAGGTTGGTTTTGTCAGTACCCCGTATGGTCCGTCTGATGCCTGCAGCGGCGGCGGTCAAATATTAAATCCCAACAACAACAGCTGGTTCTGGGATGATCTGGGTACACCAAACTTTACCGTTAATCCAACCGGTCCTGGCTTTGGTCTAAATCAGACAGTTGTCCAAGCCGTAAACGAAAATCTGGCAGTTGCTCCTGAACAATTATGTACCGAAGCAGCACGAATAGATCCACAACCGGCCCGGGACTGCTCTGATATTACCATTGATTATGCTCATTGTGTTGATAATCTTGATTGTCAGGACTATGACGGTATCCCGGCTACAATTGAATGTCCGGCAGCCACTTGTGATGATGTGACAAATCGCTGTAATCCGATCGTTTTTGGCCTGACGCCAAACAATGGTCCGTTAGGCACCTGGACAAGTGTCAATGGTTGCTATTTAGGCGGTTATCAATCTCCGACTTGCTTTAATCCCACCCAACCCGAACACGGCAATCCCTGTAATTTTGATTCCCAATGCGGTATCGGCGGTGAGTGCCGCGGCAGCCGGGTAATATTCCATAATCAGGTTCCAGCCAAGTGGCCAGCGGTTTGCGGAGCGCCGGGTTCAACTTGGAGCGATACATCCATCATCGTGGAAGTACCGGACAAGGACACACCGCCTGGGGATGATGCTGTTACCGGACCGGTGGAAGTGTTTAGGTCCATCGATAATTTCTCAGCTATGTCGCCGGCTGACTTCACTGTCAATGCTAATCCGTTAGCGCCGGGCTTGTGCTGGGCGATACCAAATCAAGGACCAGAGCAAACGCTGGTGACTCTAATAGGGGATAATTTTGGCTTCCCCCGCGATATAGCCAACGACAAGGTCTACTTTTACAGCTCGACAGCTCCTGGCAATAGAGTTGAAGTAGCATCGTATATTGATTGGCAAAATCAGCAGATTCAAGTACGAGTACCAGCAGGTGCAGAAACTAATTTGGATATAGCTCATATCTGGTATCCCAATGAAGTAGCTGTCTTTAAGAGTTTATTACAGAGCAACCCGGTCAAGTTTGATGTTAATGCTAACGCTTGCGGGGCTACCTGTTCTAATGACGCCGAGTGTGTAGCAGTCGGTCCAAATCTCGGCTGTGATGCTACCGGTTGTTGCGGTACGGCGCCTGATGTTGATTTTGTAAATACTTATCCGGGTATAAATGAAGTTAATGTTTGCCGTAATACATTAGTTACTGTTAGCTTTGATATGGCGATGATCCCCAGTACGTTAAATGCTAATAATATTACATTAGAGAATCTTACTGCTGGCGGCATTGTTTCACCCACCTCACTTAATCGCGGCAGTCAAGTTATTAAACTTTCCTATGGCTTATTGGATGCCGGCACCGATTACCGGATTACCGTTACAACCAATGTAGCTAACTCCCAAGGCGTGCATATGCTCAACAATAGGTCTTGGACATTCCAGACTAGGGCCCAAACACCACAAGAATCTGGTATTTGTAACATAGCGTTTGTAAATGTAACACCTGGTAATCATGATTATACCGCTTTGAATGAAAATATGACGTTCAATGCTCAGGCGCTTGATGCCACCGGACAACCCATAATACCTATCCCCGGTGTCTTAGATTGGGCCTGGCTGTGGGAGAGCACTGATACTAATATTGTAAATCTGTTAGGACCCGTAGATACTGACACAGTGAATACCGATGCCCTGGCTAATGGCTCGGTCCTGATCAGGGCTAACGCTAATGCCACCGTCGGCTGGGTAGGCACGGTAATCGGCCAGGCGACAGCTAATGTAAGATTCTGTGAAAATCCCTGGAGCTATACTGATGTACCAGGCTGTGCAATTGGGACGTGTAATGAGAATTATAATTTTACCACCGGTTATTGTCGTGGTAATGCCCCACCTTTACTGCCGGTACTGGATACCAGCATTCCCAATCGGGGCTGGTTGACGCAAAATGCCGTTCTAAGAAAACAATACTTGTTCAGGATCCCCAACACTGAGGACGGTATCGGCATACGAGTATTTGCAAATCCGGGACTGTTGTCAGTCCAAGAATGGTATAACCAAGAGGTGCCGAATCCCGGAACGATCCAAGCCCTGACGGTAGATGGTTATGACGCAATTCGTGATGGTACCAGTGTCTATGTTGGGGCTACCAACTATACTGCTGCTACAGGGTTAAATGGTCGCATCTTCTTGTTTTCTTATAATAGCGACGCTGGTCCGGAAACGGTTAATATATTTAATCAATTGTTAGACTATATTAGTTTTAATACTAACATTACAACCAGTACCTGTCTGGCCGTGCCAGCGGTACCGGACAAGGTATGTATTGCGCGAGATCTGAAACGGGTAAATGGAGTTAGGACAGTGGCTGGACTACTGAATGGCTATCGAGCGGGTGGCCAAGGCGGCGGTGGTAGTAATCTGGTGAAAAATAAGGGTTTTGAAGTCGACGATAGTACCAATTATGATACAGCTGCCGGCTATGACAATGCCGTGGCAGGCGACGATCGGCCAAATGGCTGGTCAGAACCGCCGGCAACAGGTACACGAGATAGCGTGGTCAAAAGAGGTGGAGCCTTCTCAGTAAAAATCGAAACTAATGGCAATCAACGTTATGTTTATCAGGATATTCAGATTGAACAAGGTAAGAAATATATCGTCTCGGGCTGGATCAGGACCGATCTGGAAATAGTTGGTGGCAGTAAAGCGGCCCTAACAACCGATTGTGTTGATGGCGGTCATAGTGTTAACAATGCCGGTTGTAACTTATATCATCCCGCTGGCGTGGGCTTATCTGGTATAAGCGAATGGACTAGACAAAGTTTCATTGTTGAGGCTAATATGCCGACCAGTTCTCGACCCTACCTAAGAGTTAATTGCTATAACGGTCCCAATGCTGCCAGTACCGGTAAGATCTGGTGTGATGACATATCAGTTGTTGAAGGTACATCAATTTATCCTGATTTGGCTTCGGGCAGTTTTATCACCGGTATGACCACCAGTAGCTGGCCGACCTCTTGGCGCGGTAACTTCGCCAATCAACTGGGTTCCAATCAGTTGCCGGTTGATCCCTTGAATGTGTTTGATAATTGTCCGGTCGGATTTGATCAGACAGCTTGCTGGGATGATTCGATCAAACAATTTATATGCAATCAAGAAAGCCACATTTATGGTTATAAAACCGATCAAGGCTCCGACTATGACTTGTACGCCAATTTGGAATATGAAGGCTTGGGTGCCTGGACCAATTTTAATACGGCCACCGATATCTGTGCTGACGCTAGTGTCCAGACAGTTGCGCCAGGATCTCGCTGTGGCTGCTTTGACTATCGATTACAAAGTCCTTAAATTTATGTATTATGACTAACGGCACAAACATCCCACCAACTCAACCGGTCGAATCATCAAGCCGCTTTAATAAATGGTGGCTAATAATTATTATCTTAATTTTAGTTGTTGTGGGAGTAGTATTTGGAATTTCATATTATACTCGCGACACGTCGACAGATACCGATACTAGTAATGCTACCCAGAATGTAAACGGCATCATCTTTCCGATGGATGTTCATCAACCACCCGATCAAGATCGTGACCGTCTGACAGATAATGAAGAAGCTACTTATGGTACCGATCCGCTAAAAAGCGATACTGATGGCGATAGTTTAAGCGACTATGATGAGATAGCTATTTATAAAACTGATCCCAACGATCAGGATACCGATAAAGATGGCCATCTAGATGGTGACGAAGTAAAGGATGGATTTGATCCCAACGGTCCCGGTGAGATATTAAATATTAATAATTCGTTATCCAACCAAACCCCCAATTAAAAATATGGCAAAACAAAAAACTGAAACAACTGACGTCCGTCCGCAACATAAAGTATATTCTATGCCTGACCGGTTTATGCCTAAAGAATCGGGTGGAGGCAACAGCTTCTTAACCATAATACTGATCTTAGTTGTTATTGCCTTAATTGCTGGTGGGGCAATATTTTATTTTATGCGAACACCAGCCAATGAGAATACGAATACTTTGCCTAACACCAACGGTATCGATTTAACTAATAGTATTAGCAACACCAACACAGCCCAAGAACTAAACTTGGCTGAGCACCAAATAGTAAACGATGGTTCGACAATTAATATCCCAGATAATTGGCAAATAACCGCCAATGTTCAAGATGATGTTATTTTAACCGTGGCCAGTACCCAACAGGATACTACCAGCGATGGCAATAGTATCGCTGCCCTGATTACCGTAGCCCGACGAACAGTGGAAACAAACACCATATCCGCTTTTGTAAACGAATTCTTAGTAGAGCAGGAAAGACGTTTCCCTGATCTGGAAGTAATTACTCAGAATACTGTCACCGTAGCTGGACGAGAAGCAATAGTAGCCGATTACACATACAGCAGCCTACAAACTAAACTACAAGTGCGAACTTTATATATAATTATTGGTCAAACTGCATATTTGGTGAACTTCACGGCTATTGAAGAGCAGTGGCAAAAATATGACCAAGATGCTACCAAGATCCTGACATCAATAAGGCCTGCAGCTCAGCAGACGACTAATATAAATACCAATGCTAACAGCAATAATAATACTAATTCATCAGTAAACACGAATAACAATACTAATTCAAATGTGACTCCCATCCCGTTGACTAATGATGATGATCTGGATGGCCTGACCTTAGATGAGGAAACCTTATACGGGACCGATCCCCAGGCCAGAGACACAGACGCCGATGGATTCATTGACGGCTACTCTTTGTCATCAGCCGGCGTGGTCAGTGGTGAATTAGCACTCGGTTATAATCCTAATGGCGACGGCCTGATGAAGGATACTAACCTGGTACGTGGTTATACCAATCAAGACTTTAGTTATTCAATTATTTACCCGACCAGTTGGATAGTAGAATCGATTGTTCCTGACAACGCTAACATTATGTTTACCTCGCAACCCAGCACTGGAGAATTTGTTCAAGTAATTATTCAGGATAATCCGAGTGAATTAACGGCCAAGAACTGGTATCTTAATTTAAATCCGACAACAAATCCAAGTTTGATAAAAACCATATCGGTTAATGGTCTTGAAGGTGTTCGTAGTTTGGACGGACAAACAGTTTATTTATCAAAAGCCGATAAGATTTATATTTTAGTTTATAATGTGGGTAATTTAGAAACGGCAAATTTTCGCGCAACTTACGAAATGATGTTGCAGAGTTTTAAATTAACCGGGAGCAGCTAGGGTTATCGATGGCGGTAAAGTTTTTTGGACATTTGCCAGAAAATCCAACCAAGCTGAAGGCGATAGTCAAATACTGTCTCCGCTCGTATCGGGCACTACCAAGACAAGTCAATATAATATTTGTCAGTCAAAAAGTAATCCAGCAACTCAATCGACAATATCGCCAGCACAATAAACCGACAACAATACTTAGCTTTAATTTTGATTTGATAAATCTGTCGAAGGATCAGCAATCGATCGGGGAAATATATTTAAGCTCAGCTGAAATTAGACTAGCAGCCAAAAAATCAAAGCTGGCTTATCAATCAATGCTATATCACCTAGTAATTCATGGCTGTCTGCACTTAGCCGGCTTCCATCATCAGAAAATGCAGTCGGCTAATACTATGCACAAGGAAGAAAAAAAATTAGCCGAAAAATTCACTCCAAATATTTTACCATCACATGTCATTCATTAATATTAAATCATTTGTAAAAAGTGTCAGCTATGCCTGGAGGGGCATTAGGCAAGCGTACAAAAGTGAACAAAATTTTCGCCTTGATACGTTTGCCGCTGTTATAGTTGTGGCCTTAATGGTATTTTTCCGACTTACTTGGGGCGAAGTGATCGTGTTAACTTTAATGATTATACTGGTTATGGTTTTAGAGCTGGTCAATACTAGTGTCGAAAAGATGACCGATTTATTTAAACCTCGCATGCATCATTATGCCGAGGCCGTAAAAGATATTTTAGCCGGAGCGGTATTAATTGCCTCATTAGGAGCCCTATTTGTAGGTTTTCTAATATTTTACCCTTATATTTTGGGGCAAAAATAACTTTTCAAATATCAATATCTCGTATATAATAGACGAAGATTACTATAAATCCTAAAAAATAAATAAAATGGCAAAAGAGGAATTTATTTGCGGCATTGATGTCGGCTCGGCAATGGTCCGAGTGGCCATTGGGCAGCAACCAACTGAAGAAAATACAGCTGCTCATATTGTTGGTGCCGCAGAGCATCCGGCAGAAGGAGTTTCTAAGGGATCTATAAGCAGTATTGAAGATACGGTTAGTTCAATATCTCAAGCTTTGGAACAAGCCGAAAGAATGACTGGCGTGCCGATAGAGCAGGCCTTTGTTGGCGTCAATGGCACTCATGTAGTATCACAGGATAGTCATGGTGTAATTGCTGTTGCTAAGTCAGATGGCGAAATCAGAGAAGAGGACGTCAGTCGGGTGATTGAAGCAGCTCAAGCGGTGGCCACCCCAGCCAACTATGAGATTTTACATGTTATCCCGCGCAGCTTCACGGTTGATAATCAGAAAGGGATAAAGGATCCGATCGGTATGACCGGTATCCGCCTTGAAGTGGATGCGCAGATTATTCAAGCCCTATCAAGTCAAATTAAAAATTTAACCAAATGTATATATCGGACTTCTGTCGATATTAATGATTTAGTATTGGGGCTGTTAGCGGCGGCCGAATGTACGCTTAATCACCGGCAAAAAGATTTGGGAGTTACTTTAATTAACATCGGTTCTAGTACAACGGGCGTAATGGTCTTTGAAGAAGGTGATGTTCTACATACCAAGATCCTACCGGTGGGCTCAGCTCATCTGACCAATGACATAGCTATCGGTCTAAGGACCTCAATAGATTTGGCTGAACAAGTTAAGTTAAATTATGGTACCGCCTTGCCTGAAGCAGTGAATAAGAGAGATGAGGTGAATCTCGGTGAACTTGGCGGAGACGAAGGAGTCATTTCTCATAAACACATTGCCGAAATTATTGAGGCCCGAGTTGAAGAAATATTTACTATGGTCGACAAAGAATTACAGTCGATCGATCGTTCGGGCTTGCTACCGGCTGGAGTGGTGCTGATCGGGGGTGGAGCAAAATTATCCGGAATGGTAGAGGTAGCTAAAAGGGTATTCCGACTGCCGGCGGTGATTGGTACGCCACAGAGTGTCACCACGGCCATTGACAAGGTTAAAGATCCGGCCTTTGCTACATCAGTCGGCTTGGTAAAGTGGGGCACCGGATTCGACAATCAAACCGGATTTTCACTGAGTAATCTCTCATCGGTAAAGGATGTAACCAAAAAAATGAGAGGCTGGTTTAAGTCTTTGATGCCTTAGGGCTAATAAACCCCATAAATAAGGGTGTTGGTAAGGCTTTACAAACTTAAATAGGCCAGTTACACTAGGTAATAGACAAAAACAAAGGCAAAAAAACAAAAATTACCCCAAGGTTTTAGCTTGGCGGTTAATACGTTTTAATACTCTACAAAATCATATGATTCAAAAAATATCTCGTCGCGGTCCAGTAGAAGTAAAACCAGATATTGAAACACTTGCTAAGATAAAAGTCGTCGGAATTGGCGGTGGCGGCAACGCTGCAGTCAATCGGATGATTTCTTCTAATCTACAAGGTGTTGAATTTGTCTCAATTAATTCAGATGCCCAAGCCCTACATCAGTCTGATGCACCACATAAGCTGCACATTGGTAAGACTACCACTCGCGGACTTGGTGCCGGCATGGATCCAGAATTGGGACGAAAAGCAGCTGAGGAAGCACAAGACGAGATTCATGATCTGTTAAAAGGATCAGATATGGTTTTCCTTACTTATGGTCTCGGCGGTGGTACCGGCACTGGTGCTACACCGATTATTGCCGAGGTTGCTAGAGATGTCGGTGCGTTAACGGTGGCGGTAGTTACAAAACCATTTGCTTTTGAAGGTGCACAACGTGCGGCCATTGCCGATGCTGGACATGAAGACATCGCCGATAAGGTTGATACAATTATTACAATTCCTAATGATCGCCTACTGCAGATAATTGATAAAAAAACATCACTGCTTGATGCTTTCTCGGTGGTTGATGATGTATTACGTCAAGGCGTGCAGGGTATTTCAGAATTAATTACCATTCCCGGTTTAATCAATGTCGATTTTGCTGACGTCAAAGCGATCATGGAAAATACCGGTTCCGCCTTAATGGGTATTGGCCAAGCTTCCGGTGAGAACAGGGCAGTTAATGCCGCTAAGGCTGCCATTGATAGTCCGTTATTAGAGCTATCAATTGAAGGAGCTAAGGGTATCCTATTTACAATTACCGGCGGACCTGATCTGGGTATGCATGAAGTTAACGAAGCTGCCCGAGTTATTACCGGTGCCGCTGATGGTAATGCTAAAGTAATATTTGGCTCAGTTATCGATGACGCTCTAGAGGGCGAGGTAAAGGTTACCGTTATTGCCACCGGTTTTGGTAAAGGAGCCGCTCCTAGTCGGACAGCAAAGAAAATAATAGCACCGAAAGTAACCCCTTTTGAAGAACCTGAGCCAGCAGCTATGGTATCAGAACAAGTTGAGGTGCCAATGCCTGAGCCGGTAACTACAGCACCTCCCGAGCCATTACCTAAAGTTGAAGTATCTGAAGAACCAACCAAAGAAGAAGAGGATTTAGAAATTCCTGCTTTTATCAGGAAGAAAATGATGTAGCCTGCTTGGCTATGGCTTCAATATGTATTTATTTATAGTGACCTGGACTAAAAAGGTGCTTTTTACGTAAATTATATTTATGAAATGTCCAGCCTGTCATCATAGCGATACCAAGGTAACTGATTCTCGTTTGACCAGAGAGGGTTTGGCTATTCGTCGACGTCGAGAATGTTTGAAATGCTCATTCCGGTTTACCACAGCTGAGGAGGTAGAAATTTTAAACTTAGCCGTAGTTAAGCGTGATGGCCGATCTGAACCATATAACCGAGATAAGCTTGAAGCCGGATTAAGAAGAGCACTTGAAAAAAGACCAGTAACTGTCGAGGAATTTAAAAGATTGGTTAGTCGCATTGAGCATGATATACAAAAAAAGGGACGACAGGAGATTAAAACACGTGAGATCGGCGAAATTGTTATGAAAAACTTAAGACGACTTGATGCGGTAGCTTATATAAGATTTGCTTCGGTTTATCGGTCTTTTAAAGATGCTAAGACTTTTCAGCAGGAACTTAATCAGTTACTGGGCAAGAAGAGAAAAAGTAAAAATAAAAGCTAAAGTTAGTAATAAGCAAAAAGCGGTGTTTGATGATTATTTGAAAACGTTTTAAAATGACCCAATACTCAATATTAACTTAATAAATTGGCTAATTATCAACAATATCAACAATATCGTCTCCAACGCCAATCATCGCGATCACGGAAATGGCGCTGGGTAATAATAATAGCAATAATCATCATTTTTATCTGGTGGCTAAGAAATTCGGTCTCAAATGATACTGAAGAAGCTAATGTTAACACGGCTGATAATACAAATGCAGCAGAAGAAGTTACTGATGACAATATCAATACCAATAGCACGCCGGATGTTAATCTGGTCAGCAGCTTTGATCTGGATACTTGTACTAGAAGCATATCGCGTGGCAACAGTGAAGCGGCCAATATCAATTTAACTTTCAATAGCGTCAGCTCAGCCGGCACAACCGATCAGATCTTAGAGATTTTAACTAACAAAGAAATAAAGGCAGATTTCTTTGTAACTGGCGTTTGGTTAGAGAATAACGGTGAGCTGGGAAAGCAAATATTGGAAAAAGGCCATGGTATCTATAGTCTGGGCTACGAATATGAAAGCTTTACTACCAAAACTGATGCGGAGGTTCAATCTGACCTAGAGAAAACCGATGATATCTTTAATAGTGCTTTAGAACAGAGTGCCAAGCCTTTTTTCCGACCACCGTTCGGATCAATTAATGATGAAATCTTCACGGCGGTAAAACAATATGGCTACTGTCCGATTGTTTGGACCTTTGACTCTCTTGATTGGAGTGCTGATTTGTCTAGTGAGGAAGTAAAGCAACGAATATTAGAAAAAGCTACCAACGGCGCGATAATAGTAATGCAAACAAGCAATTCAGTTGTACCGGAAATATTGAATGAAGTTATTGATAGTTTGAAAGAAAATAGTCTTAATTTTGTATCTTTAATAGAGCTAGTGAATCAAAGAGGGGAATAAATTTGACATAATAATAACCTACTACTACAATATGTAGTAAGTAATTAATTTTCTACAAATTATGGAACTTGATAGTAATAAGCACAATTCACTTGGCAAAACGACAGCGATACTTTTACTGTTAAGTTTTATCGTTGGTGGCTTAGGCGGTGGTATCGTCAGTGCGCTGATAAATAATGACTCTTGGGACCAATGGTGGGACAAAATCGTTGGCAACAATCAGGCAAGTTCAAATACTAACCTTGTTAACCAAACTCAAACCATTTCAATTGAGGAAGATTCGGCTACGGTTGAAGTGGTCAAATCTGTACAACCGTCAGTAGTCAGCGTGATCGGAACCCAAGATTTGTCTGAATTGCAACAAAGCCCGTTTAATTTTTTCTCCTTTGGTAATAACCCACAAGGCGAACAACAAGTATCCGGAGGAAGTGGATTTATCATCAGGTCTGACGGGTTGGTACTTACTAATAAGCACGTAGTTAGTCGCGAAGGGGTCGATTATTCGGTGGTATTAGACGACGGTACCAGTTACGAAGCGACAGTATTGGCTCTGGATCCAACTAATGATATTGCCTTTATCGATATTGAAGCGGATAATCTGCCAGCTGTAACATTGGGCGATTCGGATGCTTTGGCAGTCGGCCAGACTGTAATTGCAATCGGTAATGTCTTAGGCCGATATGAAAATTCAGTGACCCGCGGAATTATTTCCGGTCTATCTCGGACCATACAAGCGGGTGGTTCCTCTGGCGCACCGGAAACCTTAGAAGATACCATTCAGACGGATGCGGCAATAAACCAAGGCAACTCGGGTGGACCACTTTTAAACATCGCCGGTCAGGTGGTTGGTGTGAACACTGCAATTTCAGCTAGCGGACAGTTAGTTGGCTTTGCTATTCCCATAAATCAGGTAAAATCAGATATTGCCAGTATTGAAAACAACGGCAAAATTGTCCGACCATTCCTAGGTATACGTTATCTGCTGATAAATAAACAGATACAAAATGCCAATGAATTATCAATTGATCACGGTGCTCTTGTTATCAGAGGCAGCAGCGACGATCAGCTAGCTGTGGTACCAGGCAGTCCAGCTGATATTGCCGGCCTGGTTGAAAATGATATAATTTTAGAAATCAGTGGACGTGAAATATCAGAAGATCAAAGTCTAGCGCGTATACTAGCTGAGCACCAGCCGGGAGATGTGGTGTCTATAAAATACATTCATGATGGAGTAGAAAAAGTATCTGAGACAACTCTATCAACAAGAGAATAAATGATGATCGAAGAACTGCATACAAGAATATCTAAACTGCACCAGAAAATTGTGCAGGCACGGGGGTCACTTTGACCTGACCGGCACACAAAAAGAGCTGGTCAAAATTGAAGCCGAAATGAATCAACCGGGTTTTTGGGACGACCGAAAACACGCTGTTTCAGTATCGGCCGCCGCCGAAGAATTGCGAGAAGAACTAAATATTTGGGACAATATTGAGAAAAGAGTTAACGATGCGTTAGCAATCGTTAAAGAAGCCATAAAAGAAAAGGATTCTTCACTGGCCGGGGAGATTGAGAAAGATACCATTGAATTAGAAAAAAAATTTGCCAAACTAGAGTTTAAATTATTACTTGGGCATCCTTACGATAGCCGCCCAGCCATACTAGCCATTCATGCTGGTACGGGTGGAATAGACGCCCAAGATTGGTCAGAAATGCTGTATCGGATGTATCTTCGATTTTGTGAAAAGCGAAGCTGGCAGGTCGAAGTAATTCATCATTCGGCTGGCAATGAAGCTGGTCTCAAGAGTGTCATGATCGCTATCAATGGCCGTTATGTATTTGGTAATTTAAAATCCGAAGCCGGGGTACATCGATTGGTTAGAATCTCACCCTTTGATGCCGAAAAAATGCGTCACACTTCTTTTGCATTAGTTGAAGTGATCCCGGACCTGGGCGATGCACCGCCAGTAGAAATTAACGAAAATGATTTACGAATTGATGTTTTTCGGGCTTCCGGTCATGGTGGTCAAAGTGTCAATACTACTGATTCAGCTGTTCGTATAGTACATCAGCCAACAGGGATCACGGTATCGTGCCAAAATGAGCGCTCACAGGCGCAAAATAAAGCCACCGCTTTAAAGATATTAAAATCAAAATTAGCTCAGCTACAAGAGACTGATAGGTTAAATGAAGAGCAAAAATTAAGGGGTGAATATCAATCAGCCGAATGGGGGAATCAAATAAGATCTTATGTACTCCAGCCATATAAAATGGTCAAGGATCATCGAACCAAGTTTGAAACGGCAAACGTTGACGCAGTTTTGGACGGCGAGCTGGGTGATTTCATTGAGGCTTACTTAAAGTTACAAGCTGAGAAAAAAAACCACAACCAAGCCGATTAATTTTGACATTTTAGCGGTGATTAGTTAAGCTAAAGTCAGATTAATTTTGGTGGTTTGCCATGAGCAAACCATGTTTTTAAATCCCAAAGTTTCACCGGCTAGAATCTTTTTGTGGTCATTGTTTGGCGTGATTTTGGGTGTAGCATTAGGACCGTATATATATTTCCCAAACGAAATAATCACTTTAGCGGTAATTATTTGTTTGATCACTGTTTGGCTAGTACCAACAAGTTACAGGATAATTATATTGCTTATCTTGTGCTTCGGCATTGGAGGGTGGCGTTATTCGATAACTAACAATAATACTGCCAGCACAGCATTTGATAGCTTGGATAAATATTCTGAAGTTATTGGCACGGTAGTGGCCGAAGAGGACAGGCGAGTCGATCACAATAAATTGACTGTGACGGTGGAAGAAATAAATGGGCAGACTAGTCGAGGTAAAATATTAATTAGAGGTCCACTTTATCCGGAGGTTACGTACGGCGACACCATTAAAACCAGCTGCTATATCAGAAAGCCAGAACCAATTGAAGATTTTCGTTATGATCGTTATCTAGCCCTGTCCGGGATAGAAGCCTTATGCAGCAGTCGTTATATAAATATCATCGAACATGACCAGGGAAATATAATTTATAGCAGTATCTACAAGCTTAAAAGAAATATTATTGAAAGAATTAACCAACTCTTGCCGGAACCACAAGCCTCGTTTTTGGCTGGCTTATTAGTTGGTGCTCGGCGAGGGATACCGGCTGATCTGCAAGAGGCCTTTAACCGGACGGGCACCACTCATATTATTGCTATCTCAGGTTACAACATCACCATAATTGCCACCATTTTACTGGCCATGTTTAAATCGATAATCGGACGTAAAAAGGCCTTTTGGGTTATTATTTTTGCTTTAGGTATTTTTGTTATATTAACGGGCGCCCAGGCGTCGGTCATGCGAGCAGCCATCATGGGAGTCTTAGTTTTACTGGCCCGTCAATTGGGCCGACAAAGCCGAATAACCAATGCTTTGATATTAGCCGGAGTATTGATGGTCATGATAAATCCGCTTGTGCTGAGGGATGATAAAGGATTCCAACTTTCTTTTTTAGCAACTTTGGGTCTGGTCTATCTGTCACCACGAATTGAAAAATATTTTCGCTGGGTACCAGCCAATTTTGGCTTACGAGAAAGTGTAACGGCCACTCTATCAGCTACCGTGGCTACCCTGCCGTTGATTGTTATGACTTTTGGGCGACTGGCCGTAGTATCTCCCTTGGCCAATGTATTAATATTATCAGTTATACCAATTACCATGGCTATTGGTTTTATGGCGGTAATAATCTCGCTGATATTCTTGCCTTTAGGATATCTTTTGGCTTGGCTGGCCTGGTTGTTTCTAACTTATATCGTAATCGTGGTGAAGTGGCTATCTCAATTGAGCTGGAGCGCCATAGACATTCCATCATTGCATTGGTTGTTGGTATTGGCTCTTTTCATATTATTGGCCCGTCTGGTACTGCCGGCGATGGACATTATAAGACCGGCAAAAAAAGGATTTCGTTATGAAAACTAAGATTAACAGATCACTGCTAAGTATATTGGGAATTATATTTATTATGGCAGTGTTATTAGTGATCACGTTTACCGGGCAGGCAGATAATCTGAAAGTTGTTTTCCTTGATGTTGGACAGGGAGATGCTATCTATATTAGAACTCCGCAGGCTCAAGATATATTGATAGACGGCGGGCCCGGCTCTTATGCGGCTGAACAGATCGGACAGCATATGCCTTTTTATGACCGCGATATTGAATTGGTTATATTAAGTCATGGGCACTCAGATCATGTATCCGGACTGGTAGAGATTCTTAAGCGCTATCAGGTGAAGCAAATTATCTACTCCGGGCAAGTAAATCACTCGGCGCCTGACTACCAGCGGTTTCTTGAGCTGACAGATGAGAAAAATATTCCTTTAAATTCAGTTACTCATGGCCAGCAAATAAAACTTAGCTCTGATATCAGACTGGATATTTTATATCCCAACCAGGATTATACCGGAAAAACTTTGGATGATCTAAATGAAACATCAGTGATTGCACGGTTGAATTATGGTCAAAATGTATTTCTGTTTACCGGTGATGCCGGACAAGAGATTGAAGAACAATTATTAGCTTTAGAACTAAATCTAGCCTCAGAAGTGTTAAAAATTGGACACCATGGCAGTAAATATTCGTCATCCCGGGCTTTTATTGAAGCCGTCAGCCCTGATTATGCTGTTATTCAATCAGGCGAGGATAATAGTTTTGATCACCCGCATGAAGAAACGCTGGACGTACTTAATAAGCTGAATATAAAGACATTGAGAAATGATCAGCTCGGGGATATCGTCTGTACTGGTAATGGTGTTGAAATAGATTGCCAGGACTCTTGACATTTCTTAGTTTTTGTGTTAGTTTTAGCGGTCAAATTTGTCGTTTGACAAACGTGATATAGCTGCGCGGAAACGCTCAGCTTTTCACCATAAATGACAGGAAAAGAATCAATCGGATAGGTCTGTAGTTTTCGGAAACAACTCCTACGAAAGGGGAATATCATGTTTTTGATCACCCTACTCATACTGACGGCCGCAATGACGGTCGCTATGGTGTATGGTACGCGTTTTGTGCTTCGTTTGGGTGGCGTCAGCTTCACTGAGTTGCTTTCGCCTTTCGATAACGAAGACAACCTCGACTGGTACCTGGTTGGTATCATTCTGATGATCGCCGTAGCGGTAATAGCGGCGTTGTTGATACTGATTCTGTCAGTTTTCAACATCCTGTACAGCGTCATGGGCATCATCTTGCTCTGCGCGCTGGTGCTGCCTAACCGAGACAGGTTCTACGTCGCGGTGCCGCCCAACCACGCTGCCTTTATCATGGCCTTCAAGGGCTTGGTAAAGGTAGCTATCACGCCACGCAACTCAACACAGCCTGGTTTTTATCTGATTGGGTTGTGGCCGCTGTGGCATCTTCATACCTTCGTCATGGAGGATGTGGAGATAACCAATAGGAACACACCACAGATGGACACGGTATTCAGACGCAAAAAGCAGACTCTGCTGTTCTTGGGAGAGCAAGTAGCCGAGTTTTCTTCCGGCATCTTGAATACCGGCGACCCCGTTCAAGTGAAGTTGCTGTATGCAATTCACTTTACGATCGACGATGGACGTTCCAGAAAGCCTTTAGAACCCGTCGACGGTAGCGAGCCCAAAGAGATTCTGGATCCCTCCAGAAATGTGCATGTTACTGGTGACAGACTCGAGGAGAATGCTCGTCGAGCCGTCTTCAACGTGGAGAACTTCTATGGCTCCATGCGGGATCTAACCGACATGAGCCTTCGTCCGATCTGCGCCAGAAAGGGATACGAAGATCTTATCACCAAAGATACGACATTCCTTTCGGAAGAGGGCGACATTCGAAATGATCTTCAGAAGCGCACGGATGCCTGGGGCGTTTTCTTTTTCCAGGTTGGTGTCCAGGAGATCGTCCCGATGGATGATGAGGTCACCAAGGCTCTGACCGAAAAGCTGAAAGCCAAGAAGGAGATGGAAGCGATCAAACAGCGAGCCGAGGGTGAGGCCTACCGCGTAGATCAGGTGTACGGTATTATCCGTAAGCACGGGGGCACTGACATCAAGCAGCTCGAAGTGCTGGAGAAAATGTCTACCTCCGACAACAAGGTCTTCTTCTCACTGCCTGAGCTGGCACACGCCCTCAGTGGTTTCGGTACTTTTGCCGAAGGTGCTAAGGGTCAGAAGATGGACTGGGCGGATATCCTGCACAAGGCCTTCCACCTGCCCAAGGACTTGGCTAAGAAGATCGCTGAAGAGATCGAAACGACGGCCAAGGCCGGTGAAACCAAAAAGACAGTCAAAGACGAGGGAGAGCCGACGTCGTAAATGACGCTGGGACCCTGAAAGGAGCTGAAAAAGATGATAGACCTTATCATTTTGCTAGCGGCCATTACTAGCGTTCCCTTCTTGATGAAGAAGGCGCTAAAGCCGAAACCGGTCGAAGACGAAGAGACCACGGTAGAGCCGGAATTCAAACTTCCGCTGTGGGTCAAACTGACGACTGCTGGTATGTACGTCATCGCCCTGATGCAGCAGTACAAGATCATCAAGAAGCATGGCGTGAGCTGGTTCTCAGCCGACCATGTGGTGACCGGACTACTAGTGCTTGGCATCATCTTGACCGTTTTGACGGTGGTTCTTCACCAGGTCAAGCTGCAAGCACAGCGTAGCGGCAAGATCGAGGTCAAACGCGGACTGGCTACCGGTCGTCCGGGCATGTTGAGAGTCGGCGTCTACGCCGCTTTCATCTGGGCGCCACTGGCCCTGTATGTGTTACTGCCAACGGTAGCCCTGAACCAGTTCTTACACTGGTTGTCGGATATCGGCTGGGCTGGTCAAGGTATGCTGTTTATGGTCCTGACGTTCATCTACAGCCTGGTATACAGAAAAGCAACAGGCGAGTCGACGGGACCGCTAGTTGGTGCCATGACCTTTCTGTACTTCTTCCTGCTGATCATTGGCTTCAATCCGACAGAGCTGATGGCGGCGACTACGGAGTTCACACCGGAGCACGTTACCTGGATGACCCACCATGGCTGGGGTTGGTGGTTTCTGATCACATTGTCGATCAGTGCCATCTTCTTTCTCTGGTATGGTAAGCGCAAAAAGTGGCATTGGGGCTACACCTTTCTCGGTGCTCTGCCTATCTGCCTGGTGCTATTGGGTGGGACCTACGCTCTGAAGATCTTCCCACCTGGTCATCTGCCCAATCACTACACCAAAGGACAAACGGTGCTGGATAGTCTGCCGCCTGAACTACCTGACGGCGAGGACCGGCTGTTGCGGGTGACCACCTACAACGACCAGAACTACGGTCTGGCCAAAGCAGGGGATGTACTCAAGTTTGGCGACAGATTTGAGGGCTTTGCCAGGGTATTTACCCACGAGTCTAAAGGCTTAAGGCCTGACGACTGGGAGGTGGTATCACTGGCCAGCCCGACGCCACTGCCTAAAGACCTGGGCTTTGAAGCCTATCGTTGGCCCTGTCCCAACGACCCGGTCTGTTGGCCGGTGCTGATGGTCAAGCGTCTGTCCAAAGGGATGAGTCGCAATGACCAAACTCAGTATGAGGCGGTTTGGCCGGGCAAGGTGGTCCGGATCGAGTACGACGGTGAGCTTATACTCAGTACCAATAAGCCCGAACCGTTCACTTGGATCTGGAAAGTTCGTTCCTGCTGGATCTTTGACATGAAGCACTATCGTGTAACTGCCTGAGATCTAGCGAAGTTTCGATGGGGTCATGATGCGCAAGCGTCGTGACCCCTTTATTTTACTTAAATTTTTTCAATCATAAACGGTTTTAGCCAAACTATATAAACAAACTACCAGTATCGATATGATGTTGGTTGTTGTTAGTGGCGGACCCGACCGGATTCGAACCGGCGATCTTCTCCGTGACAGGGAGACGTGTTAACCGGGCTACACTACGGGTCCCAAATAAATAAGGCCACAGTTAATAATTCAGATGATATACTAGCATTGCTTTGCTAAAATGTCTAGTATGAAAATGCTTAGAAAAATACTGATCTATTGGCTACCGCCGATTCTATGGGCAGTGATAATATATAAAATATCATCGGTTCCTAATTTAAAAAGCGGTTTGGTTGATGCAATAGATTTAATTTTGCGAAAGCTGGCCCATTTTGCCGAATACGGGCTTCTGTCAATATTAGTTTATCGAGCCTTCAGCCTAAATAGACCCAACCGCAAGTCAATAATCTTGATTGCCTGGATTGTTGCCAGCTTATACGCGATTACTGATGAATGGCATCAAACATTTGTGATCGGACGCCAAGGCAGCGCTGTTGACGTTATGATAGATAGCGCTGGTGCCTTATTCGGTGTATTGATTTGGTATTTATTTTGGCAACACAAAAAGATCAAAAATCAAAAAACCTGAGCGGTATTATTTTGCTTTGACTTTGGCAACAACCGCGGTGAACGTCTGGGGTTCGTTAGCTGCCAGCTCAGCAAGCGTTTTACGGTCCAGCTCAATCTTTTGTTTTTTCAAGGCGTCAATTAACTGGGAATAAGTAAGTCCGTTTATCCGGGCTCCAGCATTGATATTAATATTCCATAAACGACGGCGATCTCTTTTTTTACGTCGCCGATCCACATAAGCATGAGCACCAGCTTTTAAAACAGCTGTCTTGGCTAGCTTGGTCTTATTTTTACGACCCCACTTAAATCCTTTAGTATGGGCTAGCAGTCTTTTACGCTTGGTCGTTCTTAAATTACCCCTTGTTACTCGCATGATTAGTTAGATATGGATTACTTTTTTAATTGCTTTGTGTTCGCTTTTTGAAACCTGTTGATCACGTCTTTTTCTGGTGGTTAGCTTGCCCGATTGGCGGGAATTAAAATGATCCTGTCCGCCGTGGCGAATTAATAACTTTTTCTTACCCGTAATTTTAAAGCGTTTACTGGTTGCCTTATTGGTTTTTAATTTGGCCATATTATTTTTTAGTCAAAATAAGAAAATATTTATGTCCTTGACGTCCCATGTCTTGTTCGACTTTTGCGATGTCAGACAAACTTTCGGAAAATTGGTTAAGCATTTGTTTACCGCGTTCACCGTGAGCCCGCTGTCGACCCATCAGTAGCATCTCAATTTTTACTTTATGTCCTTGTTCGAGAAATTTTCTCGATCGACCGATTAACATATCCCGATCATGATCGCCGATATTAAAAGTTAATCTTATGCCTTTGACGTCGGTCTTTTTTTGTTTAGCCTTTTGCTTACGCTCTGTTTTTTCCTGATGGTAGATGTACGAACCGTAATCAACAATGCGGCACACTGGTGGCTGAGCTTGTGGTGCCACCTCTACCAAATCAAATCCTCGCTCCTCCGCCAAACGACGGGCTTGGTCGAGTGATACGACCCCGATTCGTTCATTATTCTCATCGATCACGAATACTTCACTGGCTCGTATCTGTTGGTTAACGCGATAACGTTTTGATTTACTTATAATATTATATTAATTAGTTAAGCCTTGGTGGAGATGAGGGGTAATACTCCCCTGTGTAGATGAGATTCCAAATAGTGTGTACACGCTTATTCACCGTTGGGTATGATTAGCTGAGGCTTAAACGATGACAAAAAACTTCAACTAATATCTTCTGGTGTCATCCGTTATTCACCGACAGAAGATAATCAGTGAATACTTACCTGATAATTGACACCCATGATAGTCTATCAGGTATTGACTATCTGGATGGTTGTTACGTTTTAGGCAACAACAGAAGCAAGCTTAGGAGCCGCAAAAGCGTTGGCTAATGTGGTCTTAAACTTACTGAATGTAGATTTGACACTTATCGTTTCCGGAAGGGATTTACAAGTCATCCGGAAGACTTGACGTGCACTGATTTGAAAAGATCATTCTATCGACTATAAACATCCCCAGGTATTATCGATTATATCGGTAATATCTGCAGCCGTCTATGTTTTTTGTCTAAGTACCCTTCTGATTTTGCGATCAGTGTCTCGTTTCTTTATTTCTTCTCGGCGATCCCGTTTTTTCTTACCGGTCACTAAAGCGACCTCGATTTTTACGAGACCGCCCTTAGTATAAACAGTTATTGGTATCATTGTCAAGCCAGGGGTTTTGGTCTTACCGATAAGAGTTTTTATCTCAGATTTGTTTAATAATAGGCGACGATCACGATCAGCTTGGTAATCAACTTGCCTGCCCTTGGCAAAGCGATAGGGGGCAATACGGGACTGTTTGAGCCAGGCTTGTTCATTATCTATGCTAATATAAGCACCCTTGAGATCAATATCTCCTAATTTAGCGCTTTTTACCTCAGCCCCAGTTAAAGCAATACCGGCCTCATATATTTCGAGGATTTTGAATTGGGCTTTGGCTTTTCTATTGTTAGCTAATTGTGGCACGACATAAGTATACTTTTGTTTCACAATTTCATAAAGACTTTTTCTTTTACCATTTTTTTCGTATACTAAAAACTCAATATGACACTAAAAAGTAGATTAAAATCAATTCTTGATAAGCGGTTGAAAGATGTTTATGGTGCCGAACAGGCTGAGCATCTGCCGCAGTACATCATTGAGCGTCCTCGTGAACTAAGATACGGCGAGTATTCGACTAATGTAGCCATGCAGCTAGCGCCGATTGTGAAAGAAGATCCAATGATAATTGCTCAGTCTCTTATTAACCAGACCAGATGGCCGGCAGCTGTTGGTAAGGTTTTGGTAGTGGCGCCGGGTTTCATAAACTTTTATTTAGGCGATGAGTGGCTCAGAAGACAGTTGCCGTCTATCGTTGAAACTAGATTTGGTCAGTCTGATATTGGTCGTAAGCGAAGAGTGTTAATTGAATTTATCTCAGCTAATCCGACTGGACCCCTGCATCTTGGTAATGGACGAGGAGCCTTCTTGGGTGACGTTTTAGCCAATGTCATGAGCTTGGCTTCATATAATGTAAAGAGAGAATATTATATAAATGATATTGGTAAGCAAGTACAAGTATTGGCCGAATCTGTCACGCGACGTTTTTTTCAGTCTCATGGAGTAGCAGTTCCTTATCCTGAGCACTGCTATCAGGGAGCATATATTTATGATCTAGCTAAACGTCTGGACAGCAGACTTAATAGTTATAAGCTTCAGGATATTCAAAAAGTGAGAGATAGAATAACCAGCCGGGTGCTTAAACTGATGTTAGATGATCTTAAGATATTTGTTGAAAAAGATTTACGAATTAAATTTGACCGCTGGTTTAGCGAATCCAGCCTGCATAAAAGCCCTACCGTCAAACGAATGCTTAATCATCTGCATAAACAGGATCTTCTTTATATTAAAGATGATGCTTTATGGATGAAGACTTCTGGTTTTGGCGATGACAAAGACCGAGTTTTGGTTAAATCAGACGGCAATCAAACGTACTTTTTATCAGATATAGCTTATCACTGGAATAAATTGGGTATGAGAAAATACGATATGGTCATTGATATACTTGGTGCTGATCATCATGGTTACATTGATCGCCTGCAAGCTGCGGTAGCAGCCATGGGCTATGCCGGGCAACTAGAAATAATTATTGTCCAATTAGTAAGATTGATTGAGAATAATAAAGAAATAAAGATGTCTAAGCGGGGCGGCACCTATGTTACTCTGGAGGAGCTGATTGATCAGGTGGGCGTCGATGCCGTACGCTTTTTCTTTTTGATGCATAGCGCTGGCCGGCATATGGAATTTGACTTAAACTTAGCTAAAAAGAAATCAGATGAAAACCCGGTTTACTACGTACAGTATGCTCATGCTCGGATACGCAGTATAATAAAACAGGCCTCACCACTTTTAAAAGACAAGAAAAAGCATAACAGTTCTAAGCTGACAGCCAAACAAAGTTTCCGCTTGATTAAAAAATTGCTCGAATATCCCGAGATTGTTGAAGAAGTTGCCCAAAATTACGAAACTCAACGTTTGCCTTTTTACGCCATTGATTTAGCTGAAAGCTTTCATGAATTTTACCAGAATGTCAGAGTAATAGATGGTGATGAATTATTCATAAAAAGATTTGAACTTATTAAGGCCACTGGTAAAGTACTAAAAGACACTCTAAGTCTTATGGGCATCAGTGCACCAACTAAAATGTAAGAAAATGCGTATTGGTATAGATTGCCGCACAATATTAAATCCAGAACTTGGCGAAAAGGCCGGGGTAGGGCACTATACCTATTACTTGGTAAAAAATTTATTAAAAATTGACCACCGCAATGAATATGTCTTGTTTTTTACTAGTCGCTTAAATCCCTTTAGCGAGTTTGAGCAGGCCAATGTGACGATGAAAGAATTTCCATTTGGTCGTTATAAAAAATTCTTACCTTTCAGCTATTCACATATGCTGATTGCCGCTTTAGTTAAACAGGCTAAACTTGATTTATTTCACTCGCCGGCAAATATATTACCCCTGAGCTTGACCGGTAAGGCAGTAATTACCATTCATGATTTGGCGATTTATAAAAACCCTGATTGGTTTCCCAGTCAGGTTTTTTCTACCAAATTGCTGGTACCGCAATCAGTTAAGAAGGCTAAAAAAATAATAGCTGTTTCCCAAAGTACAGCTAATGATCTACGAGAGATTTTTAATGTACCAGCTAAAAAGATCCATGTTATTCATGAGGGCGTGGCCATTGATTACCTAAAATTAAAAGATCGTCAGGTTGATATTAAAAAGAAGTTTAAATTACCCAAGCATTATTTATTGTTTGTCGGCACTTTAGAACCCAGGAAAAATTTAATGATGTTAGTAAAAGTGTTTGCCGAAATACGTAAAGTGATTGATACAAAATTCAGCGATATCGAATTAATATTGGCCGGTGCACCAGGCTTTCAAGCCGATGAATTATTCCGCCTGATTGAAGATTTGAAAATAAAAAAATATGTTCGCCATATAGGATATATAACTCAAAATGAGAAATTCAAGTTAATGAAACAAGCCTGGGCCTTTGTCTTCCCGTCTTTGTATGAAGGTTTCGGCCTGCCCGTACTAGAGGCAATGAAGCTGGGTACGCCAGTATTGACCAGTCGGGCTTCCTCATTGCCAGAAGTAACCGGTACCAGCGCTCTAACGATAAATCCAAATGACGAACAAGCCATGTTCAAGGCGTTGGTAAAAATCATTCAGAATACTTCATTGAGATCCCGTTTGAAGATAACCGGCCGTCATCGTGCCGATCAATTTACTTGGGAAAAAACAGCTAAAAAAACTTTAAAGATATATAACACCGTTGTCGGTACTAACCGGTAGAGGTATAAAACTGAAAAGCCGCTGATAATACTTGTCAAACTTAATGATTTTACTTAAAATTACCGTGCTCAATTGAGCGCTTTTTAATATGAGTCATAAAAAAATTAATAATAACAAGCCAAATTTCCCCAAACTAGAAGAAGACATTCTAAAGTTTTGGAGAGATAAGAAAATATTTTCAAAAAGTTTAAAAAAAACTGCCTCCGGTAAGCGGTTTGTTTTTTTTGAAGGACCACCTACGGCTAATGGCCGACCAGGAATCCATCACATAGAAGCCCGAGCATTCAAAGATTTGATTCCGCGTTTCAAAACCATGCAAGGATATTTTGTCGAACGCAAAGCCGGCTGGGATACTCAAGGCCTACCAGTCGAGCTGGAAGTGGAAAAGCAAATTGGTGTCTCGGGTAAGTTGGATATTGAGAAATATGGCGTAGACAAGTTTAATAAAAAATGCCGAGACAGTGTCTGGAAGTATAAAGATGAGTGGGAGAAAATGACAGAAAGAATTGGCTTTTGGATTGATTTAGAAGACCCATACATTACTTATACTAATGAATATATTGAAACACTATGGTGGATACTAAAACAAGTATGGGACAAGAAGCTACTTGAGCAGGGGTATAAAGTGGTGCCTTACTGTCCACGCTGTGGTACCTCATTGTCATCACACGAAGTAGCTCAAGGATATGAGGACGTGACCGAAGACTCGGTCTATATAAAATTTAAGCTGGTAGATCAACCGGATACATTCATATTAGCCTGGACAACAACCCCTTGGACCTTGCCGGGTAATGTTGCTTTAGCAGTCAATCAGAAAATCAAATATCTTAAAGTCAAACAGGATAATGAGTATTATATTTTAGCTGAAGACTTGGTGGATCTTCTAGAGGGGGACTATAAAAAAGTAGCTGAAGTTAAAGCTAAGGATCTGATAGGTCAGCGCTATGAGCCGCTTTTTCCTTTTGTTGATTTGGAAAAAGAGACTGGTCAGAAGGCCTACTATATCACACCAGCTGACTTTGTAACTACCGAGGAAGGTACGGGTGTCGTTCATACAGCTGTAATGTATGGCGAAGATGATTTTAATTTAGGCCGGAAAATTAAATTGCCAGAGTTTCATACGGTAGATGACAAAGGCCAGTTTAAACCTATCGTAAAACCATGGGCTGGTAAATTTGTAAAAGAAGTTGAATCGGAAATTGTTGACTGGCTGAAGGCGAACAATAAATTATACAAAGTTCAACCAAATACTCATGCCTATCCATTTTGTTGGCGTTGTCATACTCCATTGCTATATTATGCCAAGACCACCTGGTTCATCCGGATGACGGCCCTCCGGGATAAGTTGATAAAAAACAATAAAAATATTAATTGGGTTCCTGCTCATTTGAAAGAGGGACGTTTTGGCGAGTGGTTAAATGAAGTAAAAGATTGGGCGGTCGGGCGCGAACGGTACTGGGGGACGCCCATTCCAGTATGGGAATGTAGAAAATGCCAGCGTCAAGAATGCCTGGGCAGTTATGAAGAACTAAAATCTAAGGCCAAAGAACCAGAGCTGATCAAAGATGATTTTGATCCCCACCGGCCTTATATTGATAATATTCATCTTAAATGTGATTGCGGCGGCCAAATGCAGCGAGTGCCAGAAGTAATGGATACCTGGTTTGATTCTGGCTCTATGCCATTTGCACAATGGCATTATCCGTTTGAAAACAAAGATCGGATTGACGAGGGCATCAGCTATCCGGCCGATTTTATCGCTGAAGCAATCGATCAAACCCGTGGCTGGTTTTATACCCTGCTAGCAATATCCACTTTGCTAGATAAAGGTGAACCATTTAAAAATGTTATTTCTATGGGCCATGTACTTGATGCCAAGGGACAAAAAATGTCCAAACATTTAGGAAATGTGATCGCCCCCAATGAAGTTATTGATAAATATGGTGCTGATTCTGTCCGCTGGTTTTTATATGCTGTCAATCAGCCGGGTGATAGTAAGAATTTTGATGCCCGAGCGCTTGAAGATATGGTTAAAAAACATTTTATGATTTTATGGAACGTGCTGTTGTTCTATAAACTATTTGCTGGCGATAAGCCAAAAGAATCAGACAGCCAGCATGTGCTTGATCGCTGGATTTTATCACTGAGCAATAAGCTAATTAAAGACGTAACTGACAGCTTAGAAAAATTCCAAATAACCAATGCCGCCAGAGCTATCAGCGCCTTTATAACCGATTTATCTACCTGGTATGTCCGCCGAAGTCGGGATCGCTTTAAAGGAGATGATAAAGAAGACATGAATGATGCTTTGACTACCTTGAGACAAGTTTTATTAACTATGGCAAAAGTATCGGCACCCTTCACGCCGTTTATTTCAGAACATATTTATCAAGAAATTAATGGCGATCAGGAATCAGTTCATCTTGATAGCTGGCCGGCAGTTGGCAAAATTGACGAAGAACTACTTTCTGGTATGGGACAAGTCAGAAAAATAGTTGAATTAGGCCATAGTTTGAGAGCTGAATCAGAAATAAAAGTAAGACAACCTTTGCCCCAAGTGGCCTTCACCGGAGTTCAGATTACCAAAGAACTAACCGAACAAATAGCTAAAGAGCTCAATGTTACCGAAGTTCATAGTACCCAAACTATACCAGCCGGATCTGATTGGACAACCAGATCCGAAGGCTCTTTGACGGTTGGGCTCGATACTACCATAACTGATGAATTAAAGGAGCTGGGATACATTCGGGAAATAAGCCGCTACGTGAATGCCCTACGCAAACAGGCCGGCCTAACGCCCAGCGACAGCATTACCCTGATGTACGAAACCGATGATGAGTCGAGTAAAAGGTTATTTACTCACTACCAAGCAATATTATTAAAAGAAACACGGGCCAATAAGATTGTTGCCGGCCGCGGCAAGCAGGTCAAAGAAATCTTTCTCGACGAAAAAAAAGTAGTACTTTCATTTAAATAAAGATGTCCAGTTATCGCCGCAGTATAGCTCTTACCTTGCGTCGCGAAAATATTGGCGAATATGACCGCCGATATACTTTTTATACTAAGCGTTATGGTAAGGTAGTGGCTATCGGCCGGGGAACTCATAAGATATTAAGTAAATTAGCTGGTACTCTAGAACCCTATCGAGTGATTGAGATTAATCTAGCTAGTGGAAAAACAAATAATACGATAATTGCCGCTGAGACCATAAATGGCCGTAATGGTCTGTGGTCAGGTGAGACAACGCTGGTCCAGGCGGCCTTTATCAGTGAAATTGTTGATACTTTAATACAGCCGGAGCAAGCTGATAAAAATGTATGGCAACTGATAACGCAAGTTTATGGTGAGCTATATAAACCTTCGATGGTATCAAATATTTTAGGATCATTTTTCATAGTCCGATTATTGACCATCCTAGGGTTTGGTCCAGAATTACATAATTGCATTAATTGCCACCAGCGCTTGAAATCTGAACCGGCAACCATGGTTATTTCTCGTGGATTGGCTTGTCAGCAATGTAAAATCAGAGGGATTAGAATCACAACTAACGTTATAAAAATAATTCGATTAATGCAGCGGGGTAACTGGCCCTTGGTTAAAAAGCTCTCAGCCAGCAATGAAGACATTACTCTGTTATCGTCAGTGACGTATAAATTGTTAGGTCAACACTTAGCAAAACCACCAGCCACATTGAAATTACTTAATTATCTGGCGCGTAGAGTTAATGGTTAATAATTGCTATAATATAGGCATATGGCCAGAAAAATAAGTAAAAAAGTTAGAAAAGTCATCGTCACTCAAGATAAGTCAGATTCTATTGCCCCGCCGACTGATAAAGCTCAAGCTGAGCAATTTTATAGTCAACAAAAATCAAAAAATAAATCTCAATTTGAACGTGCTAAAAAAAGAAAATGGTCGGCCAAATGGATAATCATATCTATTGTGGCCTTAGTCTTTATAGTATCGCTGCTGGGATTTTTTGTCTTTCAATGGGGAGCCAATCAATTTACTGGTGATTTGGTTAATATCAGTTTTGAAGGCTCACAGAATGTTTCCTCTGGTGATACGGTTACCATAAAAATTAATTACCAAAACAACGAATCAGTACCCCTGGGTAACGCCAGCTTGGTGATGCAATTTCCCACTGGCTTTACCGTGCGTCAAACGTCAATGGAGCCAGTCAATCAGGCGGGTAATAGTTGGGATATTGGGAATTTGTCTAGCGGTAAGAGTGGCTCGCTTACCATCACTGGTCAATTGGTGGGCGAAATTGATTCAACCCACACCTTCAATGCCAAGCTTGTTTATAAACCGGCAAATTTTAATGCCACTTTTGAAACTGATGATGATTTTGTGGTTACTATTACTACTTCAATAATTAATTTGGAACTTGATGGTCCGACAAAAATTGCTCCCGATATTGAAGCTAAATATAAACTTACTTATATAAGCACCAGCGAAAGTGTGTTAGAAAATATTAGAATATCACCCCAGCTGCCGACAGCATTTGAATTAATATCTAGCAGTCCTGAGTTGAATGAAGAAAAAAGCTGGACGGTGGAAAGATTAACAAAGAGCGAAAGCGGGTCTTTTGAAATCACTGGCAAGTTTACCGGTGATATTGGCGACACGGTAGAATTAGTTTTTGA
Organism: Patescibacteria group bacterium; assembly: GCA_042570545.1. Lineage (GTDB taxonomy): Bacteria > Patescibacteriota > Patescibacteriia > JBHPGJ01 > JBHPGJ01 > JBHPGJ01. The sequence goes on from JBHPGJ010000002.1 coordinate 78,835, forward strand.
TGTAAGCATAATTGATGATGAGGGATTTGCTCAGAAACAATTGACATACACTCAGCTTATCTTGTTGGTTGGCGGTGACTTGTCATTGAGTTTTAAAGTCAATGATTCGGATGTCAATAATGTAGTTGAGCACGGCGATGACCTGACCTATCAATTAATATATGCTAATAATACAGAATTCGTGTTAGAAAATGTTAGCTTTTCGGTTGAATTTGATGAGGCAATATTGGCTTGGGATGAGTTGATTGATTCAAACGGTGGTAATTTAGACGGTAAAAAAATAAATTGGAATAAGGACAACATATCGGCCTTAACCGATCTTAAACCGGGGGCCGAGGGGACGATAGAGTTTACTATACCCATAAGAACTAACCTAACTATTGATACCGAAAAAGACATAAACTTTTCTGTTGTCAGTATGGCCAGCGGCAATGTTGGTGGTGTTAAAGACGGAGCCGGTCTGACAATATCTGTGCCCACCAGTACAATTGAAAGTAAGATTGCTTCAAATTTTAATCTATCAGCTGAAGCAAGGTATTATACCGAGGAAAAAGAAAAATTGGGTGCTGGTCCAATACCACCACAAGCCGGTAAAAAAACAACTTATCGCATAATATGGTTGATCAGCAATAATAGTAATGACGTCAGGGATGTATCGGTATCAGCCGAGCTGCCAAGTGATGTAAAATGGGCGGGCGAAAAGGAACTAAGTGCCGGTAATCTAACTTATAATGAGTCAAAACGAACAGTTACTTGGACTATAAACGAAGCTCCAGCCGGTAGTGGTTATTACCTATCTTCTTTGTCAGCCAGCTTTGAAGTATCAATAACACCGACCACCAAAGATGTAGGCGACATAATGCTACTGACAGATGTAATAACTGCTGAGGGAACTGATGTCTATACTCAAACGACCAGAAAATCGACCGTATCAAAATTAACAACAGAATTAACAACTGATACTTTTGGCCAGGGTAAAGGCGTAGTCGTTGATGGATCATAAAAAATGTTGATCAAAGCGGATTATCACATGCATCCGAATCTGCCGGCCAGTGATGAGCGGGCAATCAAGCAATGCCAGAAATATTGGGCCGCCTACCAAAAATATAATATCAAGAATGTTGTTGTTACCGAGCACGCTTATAAAAATCCCAAGCGGGCTTATTATTTTATGAAAAAAACAGAACCGCCTGATAGTAAATGCTATCCCGGCGTGGAGTGCGTCACTAAAGAGGGTATTGATATTGTATTATTTTCTGACCAGATATCCATTTATTCCGAACTAGCAGTACGGTCATATCAACTGGACATTGAACAATTTGTACGGTTAATAAAAGATAAAAATGGTATTTATGGTTTCATACCGCATCCTTATGCTCCAAATAAAATATCAATGATATATAATATTGGCTATCAAGCTTATCTTAAATATAAAGAGATATTCCGGGCGGTAGAAATTTCTAATGGCTCGTATGATAATTTACTGAGATTTATTAAATTTTTTCCGCTGAAAATATTTTTTAGAAATAAAATAAACATTTTTAAAAAGACTCAAATATTACCCCTAGCAGATTATCCCAAAGATGTGAGATTTCTAGCTGTTGGCAGCGATGCTCATCATTATGAGAATGTCGGTAATTGTTATGAATTTGAGGCTAAGCATAAGAATAGTTTTAATAACTTGATTGATAATCAAGACGGCAAGATAAAGCATGCCAGGCATAAGAGGATAGTTTTAAACTTGATCAAGGTGGGAATGATTATTAATAAAGAAATCAGATTGAAGAAAAAACTCATTAAATCTTTAAAGCTGAATGAGTAAATATTTTACGGTGATAAAAAAAAGTCAGATGACTTTAGCCAGAACGGGTTTAGTAAAAACAAAACATGGTAGTTTTAAAACCCCAGCTTTTATGCCCATAGCCACCCGGGCAGCGGTGAAGAGCGTATCGACTGATGACCTAAGTGATTTAGGAGCTGATATACTGCTTAGTAATACTTATCATCTATGGCTGCGGCCGGGATTAGCAGTTATTAAAAAGACTGGTGGATTGCATAATTTTATGAATTGGTCCGGACCAATTCTGACTGATTCGGGTGGATTCCAGATTTTTAGCCTAGCTCATAATAGTAAAGTCAGCGAAAAGGGAGTCAAGTTCACCGATGAAGTTGAAGGTGGCAAACATCTGCTTACTCCGGAAAAAGCCGTAAAGATTCAAGAGGTTTTGGGCAGTGACATTGCTATGGTGCTGGATCATTTGGTCGGAGCAGGGGTATCTAAAATATCCAAACTAAAGGCAATGGAGAGAACCACGCGCTGGGCCCAGCGTTCGAAAAAAGCCCAGCAAAATAAGTCGATGAAATTGTTTGGTATTATCCAAGGCGGTACTGATAAGGAATTGAGATTAAAACACGTTGCGGAAATCATAAAAATTGGTTTTGACGGTTATGCTATTGGTGGTTTAGCGGTCGGTGAACCAGAGAGTACAATGTACCAGGTGTTAAAGTGGGTTTCACCAAAATTGCCGGACAACAAACCACATTATTTAATGGGTACGGGCAAACCAGACCAGATTGTAAGGGCGGTGGCGCTGGGTATCGATATGTTTGACTGTGTCGTGCCAACTAGAAATGCCCGGCATGGTTTACTATACAGCTGGCGTAATAAATCAATTAAAAAATATTTATCAAACCCAAACCGAGATTTCTATCGGGAGATAAGAATTAAGCAGTCTCGATATAAAGGCGATCCCAAGCCGATAGATCCGAAATGCCACTGTTATACCTGTCACAATTTTAGCCGAGCATACCTGCGACATTTATTTATGACCAATGAATCCTTGGGCTTGAGATTAGCTACTATACACAACTTAAAATTTTATCAAGATTTGATGTCAGAACTTCAGCGGATCATTTAAGTTGACAGACCGATTATTACGTGAGAAATTGAGGGCAGTACACAACACTGAACTCTTTTTCTGAATTTACTGCCAGTTCGTTGGCAACCTAAGGGGGAATCAAAAATGAAGCACCTGAAAGATACCAACGACAAACCGGTCAAGGGACGGGAGATGATCGCCAATTGCGGACAGAAAGGGACTTACATCGGTCCAATGACCGCCCACGGCGACGACAAGGACACCTGCAATGACTGCGTAGCTATTCATTGGCGTGAGCCGATGCACATGGAGGTGGTAGTCTTCGAGACCTAGCCGGTCGATCTTTTTGGATTATGGCCCGCTTGTTCAGGATCAAGCGGGTTTTATTTTATCTAAAATAATGTAAACTAAATTTATGGATAAAAAAATCGAAGTTACTGCCACCGCCCTGCTTAGAAAAAAAGATAATAATATTTTTTTGCACCAGAGTCCAAAATGGCAAGACAAGTGGGTAGCACCAGGTGGCCGTTTAAATTATGGAGAAACAATAGTAGCCGGAGTAAAACGAGAAACCAAAGAAGAAACAGGGTATGAAATAAATCCATTAAGTATTGTTAATGTGATCGGCAGTATTAATCCTCCAAAATATAATCGTCCCGCCCACTTTATACATATACATTTTTTATGTGAATTAATTGGTGGTAATTACCGACCAGATAAGAAAGAAGTTATAAATGGCCGCTGGTTTTCAATTGAAGATGCACTAGAAATTACCGACGGATCAATGAGAAAAAGCATATTAAATCTAAAAGAGGGCAAATACCTGGATATAGTAGATTTGGATAGTATATAGCCCAAATAATCTGATATATCACGACCGGCTATTGATAAAATGGCGGCTTTGTGGTGGTAAGGTTTCAACTATTAATAATTCATTTTGACCGGTATTAATGGTATAATGTTAAAAACTATTGACTATTATGAGCCAAAATATATTTGTCAAATCTTCAACTTTTATCTTCCGTGAATTAATTTTTGATGTGGTCCGTTTTCCCTGGTGGTGGTATACCCGCGGTACTATGAACGCTGCTTTTTTTATAAGTCGGGAAATGTCTGATTGGGCCAATCGGTTGAGTTTACGTATCTTACTGCGCAATATGTTTAAGCCCATGTATGGTGATTATACCCGCAGTGGCCGGGCCATCAGCTTTTTTATCAGGGTGATAATGTTTTTCGTAAAATCAATTGTCTTTGTACTCTGGTCAGTTTTATTGATCGCCCTATTATTGTTATGGCTACTTGTACCGCTGGCGATTATTTATATGATTTATTTGAACATTACCGGTGATAAAATAATCGGAACCTAAAATGGCAGAAGAAGAAATACTACCAGATCTGTTACTACTTGAATGCAATACCTGCAAAGGTCGGGGCCGCTTAGCCGAGGACAAACAGACAAAAGCGTGTCCCAGTTGTCATGGTCTTGGATTAGCCGCCTGGCTTGATGGACAGTTCTGGCACTGGGGTAAAACATTTTCCATCCTGCGCATATTAAGCGACCGGGCCGAGCAGCTGGGCCGGGCGGTTATAAATGGCATCTTAATGGCCTTGGCACTGGTCGGGTTTGCCAGCGGGGTCTGGCAATTTTATCAGCGCTGGCAGGTTGATACTGACGTAGTCGGCTGGCTAAACACTCGCAATACCGGCATGATATTATTTTGGATCGGTTTGCTTATCGGTTTATATATTTTCTTTCGTTTAGAGCGTGAGCGGTCATCACACCCGGTTATAAAACGCAAAAGTATTGGTAATTTATTAATCCCGCCACCGGCTGGATTGACTTATGATGATTACCAAAAAAATAAATTACAGTCACTTGAAATATCTCAGTATCTTGACTGGCAGGCCAAACAATCAGTTGAGAAGGCCTGGCTACTGGCTCATCGTCTTGATCACCCACAGGTAGAACCAATTCATTTATTGGCCTCACTTTATGATGCTCCGCGGGTTAAAGTTATCATGGCCCGCTTAGGTGTTGATTCGAGCAAGTTAGTACAAAAAATAAAAAGACGTTTTAGTGAACTGCCAAAAATAAAGGGTGGCGAACCCATTGTGTCCGCTAATGTGCTGGAGCTTTATTATCAGGCTTTTGCTTTTGCTTATAAAGAAAGGAATCCAGTGATTGATGCTCCAGATCTTTTTCTAGCTGTCACTAAGGTAGAGGCTGTGGCCAAAGAGATCTTATATGATATGGAGGTTGATGAAAATAAACTGACAAATGTCGTCAAGTGGGTAGATTTGCAGCAGCGTGTAAGCAAACAGTGGCAACGTTTTCGGTCCCGAGCGGCTCGCAAACCCAAAGGTGCCATGGATCGGGCCATGCTAGCCCAGGCCACTCCCGTACTTGATCATTATAGTCGCGATTTGACCCAGTTGGCCAGGATTGGCGGTTTACCCCTGACCATTGGTCGTGATGATGAAGTGGAAGAGATATTTAGAGTATTAGAGAGTGGCCGCGGTAATGCCTTAATCGTCGGTGCCGCTGGAGTCGGCAAGGATATGTTGCTTAACGCCATTGCCGACCGGATGGCTTCGGAAGAAGTTCCCGAGAGCCTACAAGATAAAAGGTTTGTATCACTTAATATTTCTTCACTAGTAGCCGGCGCTGGTGCAGTCGGGGAGCTGGAAGAAAGACTGCATGAACTGCTGGATGAGGTGGTGAGATCGGGCAATATAATAATAGCAATAGAGAATCTCCACACCATGGTCGGTGTTTCTTCAGCTGGTGGACAAAGCATGGACTTGTCCGAGGTCCTGGCCCAGGCTATTGCTACCAATAAGATAATTGTTGTCGGTACATCGACACCAAATGAATTTCGAAAGTATATCGAACCGCGTGGCAGTCTGATGACGCACTTTCAACCGATAAGGATCAATGAGGTCGATGAAAATACTTCCATTCTGATATGTGAAACTAAAGTCGGCCCGATAGAATATCATCACCGAGTATTTTTTGCTTATGAAGCGATAGAAAGATCGGTCAAATTAGCTAAACGTTATTTGACCGAATTAATGCTGCCAACTTCAGCCATCAATTTAATGGAGGAAGTAGCGGTAATGGTGAAAAAGACGAAAGGGGTCAATAGCTTTGTAACCGGTGAAGATGTGGCTCAGTTGGTATCACAGCGGGCAAATGTATCCGTCACAAAAATAACTGAGGACGAGACGGAAAAACTGCTTAATCTAGAAAATATAATTCACCAGCGTTTAATCGACCAGAATGAGGCTGTCAATGCTGTTGCCTCGGCGCTACGCCGGGCCCGAGCCGAGCTAAGAGATACCAAAAGGCCAATAGCTAATTTACTGTTCTTAGGTCCAACCGGAGTGGGTAAGACCCAACTGGCTAAAACAGTCGCTGACGTATATTTTGGTTCCGAAGAAAACATGATCCGTCTGGACATGTCGGAATATCAAGACCAATATTCTATCTACCGGTTGATCGGCACTCCCGAAGGAGCCGGTGGCGGTTACCTGACCGAAGCCGTCAGACGTAATCCATTTTCACTGGTGCTGCTGGATGAAATTGAAAAAGCCCACCCCGATGTTTTAAACGTATTTTTACAAGTTATGGACGATGGTCGTTTGACTGATTCATCAGGACGGACAATAGATTTTACCAACGTTATATTGGTTGCTACCTCAAATGCAGCTACACCAATTATTCAAGCCCGAGTTAGTGAGGGTGTTGATGTTCAGCATATTAAAGATGAAATGATGACTGGCGGTCTGGCCAAATATTTCCGGCCAGAATTTCTTAACCGTTTTGATAACATAGTTGTCTTCAAACCACTCAGCCTAAGCGATATATTTGCAATTGCCAAATTGCTGCTTAAGGACGTAGAGAAACGACTGCAGAAAAAGGGCATTATACTTGAGGCGACCGATGGGGCAATAGCTGAGCTGGCCAAAGCCGGTTATGACCCCATTTATGGTGCTCGACCATTACGGCGGGTGATCCAAGAGAGGGTTGATGATGCGTTAGCTAAACATTTACTTCAGGGCAAGATCGGTCGACGCGATATTGCTGTATTAGAAACCGGTGGTCGGATTACGGTCAAACAAGCCAAGGAATTATAAAAGAGCAGACCGATCTGATCTGCTCAGTAAGAAACTATTAGCGGACCTTGGCTCAGGTCAGCTTTTTCAGCTTGTCTACGCCGGCGGCGATCTCAGCGTCGGTTTTGTCTGGCTTGACGAAGAATTCTTCGTGCTGACCAATCTTAACACCTTTGACTTGGCCAGCCGCCCCCGGCTCCTTGAGCATGGCCTCCTTATCGACCGTTTTCTTGACTCGGATGAAGCGGGTAAGACGTTTTTCCCGGAGCTGTTTCAGGACAGCGTCAACATTGCGGAGGGTTACCGCCGGAGGTGTTAAACGCCAGCCGAAAGTGCCAACCGGCAGATCAACCGATTTCTTCTTATCGCTATCGGTAAGCTCAGTACGGTTGGCTTGAGCAAAAGCAAACAAACCAGTCACCAGATCGTCGATCCGCCTTTGCCGCACTTGCACTTTTTCGGCCGCCTCTTCTTTCAACCGGTCCAGTCTGGAGTTGAGTCGGGTGTTGACCGCATCAATAGCACGTTGTTCGACGGCAATGTCGGCGATAAATTTGGCGGCGGCGGCTAGATCCTGCGGTACAGCAACTACTGATCTTTTCAGCGTTTTCTTAGTCATGACAAATCCCCCTTGAGCTATGTGACAGAACGCGAATTTATTTGAATTTTCATTATTCTTTTAGCAGTTATATAGATTGATGTCAACTCAAGTCTTGACTTATTATAAAAATTGAATTATCATATCTACTCACATAGTCACTTGGTATGAATACGAGGCGCTTTGATTTGCTTAAGCGGTTGACGTTTGTCTCACCCTCGAGGAGGATTTCTAATGTACGATATGCCCCACCGTACCTGTGTAGGCTGCGGACACATCAGGCCGGCTTCCAGTCCTGACACCTTCCATTGTTTACTGATAACTGCCGGCTCCAATTGTGTGTTCGGCAAAGACAAAGACGTCGCCACTGCGGAACTCAGTCAGATCAAACCGGGTAACCGTGTCGACCGAAGCGAAGCCACCAATGGCTAGCACGATCATTATGACCATGCTGTGACATCTCGCAGCATGGTTTATCTTATTGCCAAACAATAAAAAATAGCTATACTAAGCACATAAAAATCATACGTTTTGTGGCTCAGGAGTATAAAAATAATAATTTGAAAATTGTAATACTAACTTCATACAAACACATATATGCTGATATAGTAATTAGGAAATTGTTTTCAGCGCTTCCTGATCATCAGTATCTAATTATTTATCAGAAAGCTTTAGTAGCCGGTAAATCTAAGATAAGTGGGCTGCAATATTATTGGCGAAAGAGTGGTGCCAGATATGTGATGGCTCAAGTAATTAAGCAATTAATTATTTTATTATTCTATCGATTTTTAAAGCCTGATAAAAACATTCAGACAGAAATTTGGGAAAACCATAAACTGGATGATATTGAAAAAATAATTAGTGATTATCAGCCCGATGTAATCTTATCAATTTATTCAAAGTATAAATTATCTGACAACATTCTGTCAGCGGCCAGCAAGTACTCAATAAATATTCATCCGTCGCTATTGCCGGCTTATAAAGGCGTCAGTCCCACGTTTTGGGTTCTGGCAAACGACGAAAAAGAGACCGGAGTATCTATCCATAAATTAACCAAATCTTTTGATGAAGGAAGTATAGTTGCTCAGAAGAATATTTACATAGATAAAAATGATAGCGAGCATAGTTTATACCTAAAATGTTCTATGCTGGGATCTGGTTTGGTGATCGATACATTAAATATTATAAATACCAACCAGCCGCTTACTAAACTGTCAGAAAATAAATCGTCATCATACTTTTCTCTACCTGATCGATCAGCAGTTCGGAAGTTTAAAAATAATGGGCGGTCGTTTTTTAAATTATCAGAGTTGTCAAAAAAACCTGTACTTAACTAATATTATGTATATAATATAACCATGTCAGCTGAATACGAAAAAGATTTCAGCCTAATATTGCCTATATATAATGAGGGCATAAAATTATCAAAAAACTTAGATAATATATCGCGTACTCTTGGTATTGCTGGTATTAATTATGAAATAATACTAATTGACGATGCCAGTCAGGACGATAGTGCTCAGCGGGCAAAGAATTTTGCTCAGTCTAATGATAGGGTGGTTTTTTATCAGCATGAAAAAAATATGGGTCGCGGTCGGACGGTCATGGATGGTTTTTCTAAAGCCAAGGGACAAATAATAAGTTTTATTGATGTCGATTGTGAGGTGTCGCCAATATATTTGTTAGAATTTGTGAATGATATGCTTAATAATAATAAAGTTGATGTAATAACCGGCCGCCGGATTTATACATTCTCAATAAGTAAAATGCTCCGACCGTTATTTAGCATGATTTATCGAGTGTTGATACGGGTGATGCTGGGAGTAAAACTGCTAGATACGGAAACGGGTTATAAATTATTTCGTAATTCTTCCTATCAAAGTATAGCTTCATTTTTAAAAAATAACGACTGGTTCTGGGATACTGAGGTGATGACAGTCTCGGCATTAGCTGGTCTTAAGATACAAGAGAGAAATGTATTATTTGTCAGAGATCATGACAAAAAATCATCAGTTCGTCTGATCCCGGATATTATAAAGTACTTAAAAGCCATGATGAAATTTCGACGTACTATTCCGCAATTAAAGAGGGATCTGAAAAATAATGGATAAACTGAAAAATTTTATACCCTTTGGCGCTCCCAAATTTGACAAGCATACCGAACAGGAGGTCATAAAAACTTTACGCAGTGGCTGGATCGGTACCGGACCGCAAACAGAAAAGTTTGAAAAGAAAATTGCCGAGTATCTGGGTGTAGAAAACGCAGTGGCCGTATCATCATGTACGGCTGGTCTGCATTTGAGTTTATTGGTTTCGGGGATCAAGCAGGGTGATGAAGTAATAACCAGTCCTATGACCTATATTGCCACCGCCAGCGCCATTATGCAGGCTGGTGCCAAAGTAAAATTTGCGGATATTGATTTAGCCACTTATAATATTAAATCTGATGAAATCGGAAAAAATATAAGCAAAAAGACAAAAATAATCCTGCCGGTTCATTTTGGCGGCTTACCGGCTGATCTAGCAGCAATCAAAAAGATTATCGGACGAAAGAAAATAAAAATCATTGAAGACGCAGCTCATGCTATTGGTGCCCGGTATGATGGTAAAAAAATCGGTAAAAGTGATAATTTAGTCTGTTTTAGTTTCTACCCAAATAAAAATATCACCAGTTGCGAAGGGGGAATAATAGCAGTACCTGATAAGAAGTTGGCTGATAAAATACGCGTACTAAGCACGCACGGATTAGACGCCGATGCCTGGAAACGATATCATCGCCGTTCTTTGCGGGTTAGCCTGGCGGTAATGCCTGGATATAAATATAATCTGACCGATTTAAATTCCACCATTGGCTTGCAACAGCTAAAAAAAGTCGAGAAATGGCAGCGGCTGAGAGAAAATTATGCAAAGATTTATGATAAATTTTTTAGTGATATTCCCGGCGTTTATATACAGAAAAGACCCAAGAATATCAGACGCAATCGGCACTCATTGCACCTGTACAGTTTAAGGTTGGATGAAGAAGTATTTAAACATGGTACCAGGGATAGGGTAGTCAAAAAATTATTAGCTAAAAATATTGGTGCCAGCGTTCATTACTATGCCATACATCTACATCCGTTATTTCGCAAATTAGGTTATAAAAAAGGAGATTTTCCAATCGCTGAAAAAGTAAGCCAAGAGATTTTTTCCCTGCCGTTGACCCCCCATCTGACTACTAATGTTATCAGAACCATTGCCGGCATTACTAAAGAAACGATAAAGAATAACCTTTCATAATTTAGTGGATCAATCTACACATAATACAGTTAGACGTGAGGGTACCAAACACTGGTGGTTTGTCGGACGTAAACAAATTTTTGCCAAATTATTAAAAAATTATCTTCCCAAATCGAATCTTAATATACTTGATCTCGGCTGCGGATCGGGCAATATGTATTCGGTATTAAGTAAATATGGAAAACTGACAGGGGTCGATAATAGCGGGGAAGTGCTGGCCTACGCCCAAAAAATTGGTTACGAAAAAATTGTCAAAGCCAACGCCCTTGATCTTCCGTTAAATAATAATGAATATGATTTGGTAGTCGCTGTTGATCTGATTGAACATATCGACGATGAAAATAAATTTATAAATGAGATATTTCGGGTGATGAAACCCGGTGGCTACTTATTTATTACCACCGCTGCCTTTGATTCTCTGTGGAGCCGATTAGATGAGCTGTCTCATCATAAGCGTCGCTATACCAAGGTCTCGTTAATGAAAAGTTTAAGCCGGCCGGGCTGGCAATTGGAAAAAATAAGATATTATAATGTATTTCTTTTTTGGCCCATAGTGATAAAACGCATGATTGATAAGATGTTATCAAACAAATCAAATGACGCCAGTGATTTGTATGATCTAAGAACACCGCCGGCCATAATTAATAATCTTTTGGAAAATATTTTAATCAGCGAAAAGTATTTTATCGGTATCCCGTTCCCAGCCGGTGTATCGTTAATGGCAATAGTTAAAAAAAATGGATAAAAAACTGGCCCTAAACAATTTAAAACTAATATATTCTGGTAAATCAAATTTATATATTCAGCTGCGGACTAGATTATTTTGGTCACGATTTGAGAAGTTAGTTAATTTATTACCAGACCAGGGCCGTCTTGTCGATATCGGCTGTGGCCAAGGGCTATTGTTGAATTTAATATCAGTATATCGACCCAGTCTGACATTAGTTGGCGTTGACACGGACAGTGAGCGTATCAGTGAAGCAGAGAAAACCATAAATGGCCGAACAAATATTAAGTTTTATAACTCTGACGCCAGAGAATTTAACTTTCAAACAGGTGATAATATTCTTTTTGTGGATTCACTCCATCACATACCGTATAACGATCATCGGCCACTACTGCAAAGACTGGCACAGCAAGTTAAGCACGAGGGTAGATTGATAATATCTGAAGTTGAAAAAAACCCCCGCTGGAAATACGCGCTGTCTTATTTGAGTGATACACTACTGTATCCTAGTAGTACCAGGTGTCAGTTTTATAGTGTTACAGAAATGATGGCCTTGCTCAAAAGCACAGGCTGGAACGACCAAAGCATAACCAAGGTTCATAATATATTTCCAACAGTGATTTATGAATGCCAAACTTAGTCTAATACCCAAAAGTTGGAGCCGGCGTACGGTCATGATCATAATGGTCTTGGTTGTTCTTGTTTTACTTTTTTATCAATTAGATATATATCCACTTGCCGGGCCCCAAACTGATGAACATTTTTACCTTAGGTTTGCTAATGAGAGAATAAATAATTATAACTTTCCGGGATCATTAAAATATTTCACATCAGTATCGCCACAGCTGCCGATGACTGAACTGTATCTTATAATTACTTCAGGGTATTTGAAAATTGCCGGACTAAACTTTGTAGCCGCAAGATCTTTTTCAATTATCTTTACGCTGGCCACCTTAATAATATTGTGGTTATTGGCAGCGGCGATCGGCAAACGGTCGGTTGTTTTTTTTACGTTCATGAGTTTGATATCGACGACCTACTTTTGGAAAATATCAAGAGAATTCATTCCTCACGTGGTCGTGATGTTTGCCATCTTTGGGTCGGTATATTTTTTATATAAATGGCGGCAGAGTAATAAGTCATATTTTTATTATATTAGTTTGCTTTTAGCAATTCTGGCACCATTCATTTCTTACTGGGCCCTATTTTTTATACTACTATTTCCTTGGTTAGTATACCAAAGAACAAAAAAATTAACTTTTTGGTTAAGTTGGTTGCCCATCAGCCTATTATTTTTATATTGGTCGATTAAATATTATGCACTGGGAGAAATATTCTTAATGGATTTATATGAATTATTTAATTGGCAGCAAACTGGTGGCTTATTAGGTGATTCTGATCTATTAAATCAATTTATTTACGGTCTAAAAAAATTCGTGTTTTTTTTGGGCAGCAATTTTACATTGTTACCCGGATTATTAGGCTTACTATTAATTAAAGATCGGTGGCTTAGAAACAGCTTGCTGGCCATTGTTATTATTGGCGGTGTGTTTATTTTCCGCACCCGAGATTATATATTTAGTCAATACTTAACAATAATTCTTATACCATTTCTGGCGCTGGGCGCTGGAGTGATATTGGCAGGACTTTTCAGCTGGCTTAAAAAGATGTTAAATAATCTTAAGATAAATATTTTATTTTATTATTTAATACTAGCATCATTTATTATGATAATGTTAGTTGGAACAATTTTCAGGTACGTAGATATTCAGCAGATAAGAAATGAGACAGTTAATTACTATCATAAAATTTATGATACAAGTGATTTTGTCAATAGCATGATCACTCCAATGGATTATATTATCGCCCCGTCCGAGATATATTGGCGTATTCATTCAGATGCTATGGTCGAGTCGGGTGTATACGCCAGAGAATTTGGTCGTATTAATGATAATTTTAGAGCGAATTATCGGACCGAAGATAAATACTTTAATTGGGACACAGATGTAGCTAATGCCAAATTCGTAGTACGGCGATCGCCAAAAATGTTAAAGTATAATCATATGGATGATTATATAGTAGAGCAGACTACTGATTGGCCTTTAGTATTTTCCAATGATTACTACTTAGTGTATAAGAACGAAGCTATTGATTAACCAATGAAAAAATTGATTTTTAACCGGTCAAATCTAATATTTATCGCTATTTTTATTATTGCTGCTGCTCTCCGATTAGTTTACCTCAGCGATACACCTCCTTGGTATACCGACGAAGGATTTTATCTGAATGTTTCCTGGGAAATAATTCACGGAAATTATGAGATAATGGGTGTCGGCGACTGGACCTTTATCTCGCCCTACTTTACTACACCGCCGTTGTACTTATATATTATTGGATTGCTTAGTGTGGTGTTTGGCAAGACATTGTTAGTAACCAGATTGTTCTCAGTGGTAATCGGATTGGCAACCATTTTTTCTTTGTATGTGATCGGCAAAAAAATATTTTCACCCAAACACGGTTTATTAATAGCAGCCGTATATGCACTGCTGCCTGAATTTATTTTAAATAACCGTTGGGCTTTCCCTCACGGTCTGGCCGGTTTATTGGTGCTATGGTGGATATATTTATTTTGGCGGTATCTGCAAAATAATGAACAAAAATATCTACTTTGTTCAATATTATTATTAGCCACTGCCAACCTGGTGACCTATTGGACTTGGCCGCTGTTTATAGTGATGCCTTTTATATTGTGGCGCCGAATAAGAATTAAATCCATATTTTATAGTTTACTTAGTTTGCTGCCATTGCTGCTGTTGATCAGCTGGCGCTTGGCGGTCATACCGGAGATCTTTATAAGCGATTTACGAAGCTTAGTAAGCGGTGATGTTGTTCTGGATCCACATCCTTCAATCTTAATTGGTTTTATAAAATTTTATACCATGGATGTTTTGTTTTTTCTGTCGTTTATCGGACTGTTTTTAATTAAAGATAAAGTATTAAAGTGGCTAATCTTATCGGTCTATCTAATGACCAGTCTGCCGATATTAATTTATCGATGGAATCCAGTAGATCATTTTTATCCAAATCTTATATTTACGCCGGTTTTACTGATTGGAGTGGGCGCGATATTTTTGCGGTTAGGCGATACTAAGAAAATATTTAATATTAAAATCACGAAAATATTATTACCGTTATTGATAGCTTATCTGTCGATCTGGACACTGATCAGTGGCGCTATGCTGGCTGACAAATCTCTAGCTAGGATAATTTCCGACCGGCCTTTTATCGTCGCCCAATCAGTGGGGGAAATGAAAGAGGTAGCGTCATATATTAATAACAGATCAAGTTCGGAAGACTATGTAATTGCTCCCAACAATCTCAATTGGCAATTAAAGGCCAGAACCACGACCTTAGTATGGACAGCCTGTTATGAAAATATGGATGATTTTAATTTTATCTGGCCGGAAAGATATAGTTGGCAGCCATCAATTGCCGAGGCGAAATATTACGTACATGATCGGTATTTTGGCGGTGATGCCAGTGTGTGCAAGCCGTATCGACAAGAAATAATCGATACTATGGTTGAGCAAAATTGGTCGGTAGTATATAGTACCGAGCGCTTTGATGTTCATGCTAATCCACAACTAGCCGAATAATCAGTATTGGTTGCTTATAACCATTAAAATAAGTATAATTGAAATAGTTTAGAAAAAAATATATTCTTTTGCTTATTCAAATCAGCAGCCATAGCATGACAAACCAAAATAATTTAATGGAAGATATCATCTCGCTAGCCAAACGGCGGGGTTTTATTTTTCAGTCATCGGAAATGTACGGTGGCTTGGGTGGTTTTTATGATTACGGCCCGCTGGGGGTTGAACTAAAAAGAAAAGTAGAAAGCCAGTGGTGGAAAATATTCGTGGAAGAACGGGAAGACGTGGTTGGCCTGGCCAGCTCAATAATAATGAATCCTAAGGTCTGGGAAGCCAGCGGTCATCTTGAGCATTTTTCTGACCCCTTGGTAGAATGCAAAAAATGTCATCAACGATTCCGGGCTGATCAAGAAGCGGAAATCAAAGAACATCAGCACCAGGAATTTACCGAACCGCGGTCTTTTAATACTTTGTTTAAGACTTATGTTGGACCGACCGAGGATGATGCCAATGTGGCTTACTTACGGCCGGAAACTGCCCAAGGTATGTTCGTAAACTTTGAAAACGTCCTTAATTCTACCCGAGCCACTGTGCCTTTTGGTATTGCGCAGATTGGTAAATCGTTCCGCAACGAAATAACTTACCGGAATTTTATTTTTCGCGTGCGTGAATTTGATATTGCCGAAGTCGAGTACTTTGTAAAACCCGGTGAGGACGACCAGGCCTTTGCTGACTGGTTGAAATTTATGGAGCGGGCATTGACTGAGGGCTTTGGATTAGATAAGAAAAAATTAAAACATTTTGAGCATCCTAAGGAGAAACTAGCTCATTATAGCAAACAGACTATTGATATCATGTATCAGTACCCCTGGGGCTGGGATGAATTATGGGGCCTGGCCAACCGGACTGATTATGATCTAAAACAGCATGAAAAATTTTCGGGGCAAAAATTAGCTTATCGTGATCCAAAATCCGGCGAAACCTATACGCCTTATGTTATTGAGCCGACCGGGGGTATAGACCGCTTATTGCTGGCCATATTAGCGGAATCTTACTCCAAGGTAAAAGGCGGTCGTACTACCACCACTAAAGCAACCAAGGATGAAGAAGTAGTACTAAAATTACCAAAAAATCTTGCCCCATTTCAGGTGGCCGTATTGCCGTTAACCAAAAAAGAAAGTGTAACCAAAGTGGCTCGCCAAATTTATGATGAATTACGGCTGAAGCTGGCTATTGATTATGATGAAGTTGCCTCGGTAGGCCGCCGCTATCGGCGTCAGGATGAAATTGGTACACCTTATTGCGTGACTATAGATTTTGACTCACTAGATGATAAGCAGGTAACTATTCGTGACCGGGATACAATGAAACAGGATCGGATACCGATTGATAATTTGGCCGACGAGCTAACTAGGAGATTAGCTGACTAAAATGAAATTCGCTGGAGTTATCATCGTAATATTAGTTGTCGTGGTAATAATAAGCGGCATTTATTATTTTGGCGTTGAGCAAACCACTAACGTTACCGAAAATAACAATACTGCTATTAATACCACTACCGACGTGATTGCCGTGAACACCAATACAAACAATTCAAACACAGCGGTAAGCAACACAGCGGTAAGCAACGTCAACACGACCCTTACTAATATTAATACAGGCGTAGTAAATATAAATGGCAACATAATGGAGCCGCGCCGAGTGACCGATGAATTATGTACGAGAGTAATGACTGGCGGATCATTACTACAATGTGACAAGAATGGTAGCTTATATTATGCGCTTATACCCGGTGATGATATCGAAGATGCCTCGATTGAGATCATGGCCAGTGATGGTGCCCCGATTGTAAGTTGTGGTGGTCAGCGGTCGTTTACCGAAGACGAAGTGCAACTGTGCGATGCTTACCCCATTGTTAATTGCACCGATCTAACTTCTCAATGCTAGAAATCATATGACATCAACCCCATTTTCTATCACAACATTAGCTGACGGTACGCACATGATACTAGCACCGCGTCATGAGACCGAAGCAGTCACGCTACTGGTGCTCTTTGGCGTGGGTTCACGTTACGAACAAAAGCAGGTCAACGGTATTTCTCACTTTTTGGAACACTTGATGTTTAAAGGTACTAAGAGACGACCCAATACCTTAGACATTGCCCGTGAGCTTGATGGCGTGGGGGCCGAGTATAATGCTTTTACCGCCAAGGACCACACCGGTTATTATATTAAAGTTGACGCGCGGCATTTGGACATGGCAATTGATATCATGTCTGATATTCTGAATAATTCAATTTTTGATCCGGTAGAAATTGAGCGCGAGCGTCACGTGATAGTAGAAGAAATCAATATGTACGAAGATAATCCGATCATGTACATGGATGATCTTTTTGAATTAACATTATTTGGAACTCATCCTTTGGGCCGCTTGATATCTGGGCCCCGGGAAACAGTCTTGAAAATAAAACGACCGCATATAGTGAATTATCGAAAAACTTATTATAAACCGGCCAACACCGCCATTGTTTTGTCGGGACGCTTCCCGGAAAAAAATATGGTTAAAAAAATAAGCCGTGCTTTTATAAAAAACAAGGCTAGAGGAACTGGGCCAAAATATCCAGCCTTTAAAAAATATTATGGTACTCCCCGGGTTAGTTTTCTCAAGCGTAAAACCGAACAGGTACAATTAGCCTTAGGTTTTCCCGGGCCGGCCATCGATGACAAAGCCATCTATCCGATCATGTTGCTGACCACTATCCTGGGCGGAAATATGAGCTCGCGTTTGTTCATAAAGATAAGAGAACGTCTGGGTTTATGTTATTTTATCAAGGCTGATCAGGGTCCCTATCAAGATGCTGGCAGTATTTCTATCAGAGCTGGCTTAGCCCGGACCAAAATCGATCAAGCTATCTCTCACATCTGGGAAGAGTTGGAGAAAATTATTACCAAACCAGTCACCGCTAGTGAATTGTATCGAGCTAAGGAATTTTTAAGCGGCAAATTAATGCTATCGCTGGAAGATTCCGAAGCGGTAGCTAACTGGCTGGGTAAGCAGTATCTTCTAGCCGGCAAGCTGGAATCAGCCGAGCAAAAACTAAAGAAATTAAAAGCTGTCAGTCGTGAAGATATTCTGACATACGCTCGTCGATATATTAAGAAAAAAAATATGGCCTTGGCAATAATTGGACCGGATGGCAGTAAAAAACATTACCAGAATTTGATTGATCGGCTTTAGTTGAGGCAATTGTTATAACGGGGTATACTTTAGTCAATACAAATAGTACTAAATATGAACGAAAATCAATCGACGAGCGTAGATATATCCATGAGCAGTATCATCAAGATACTGATTGTGCTTATCGGACTGGCCTTTTTGTATTTTATCAGAGACGTCGCTTTGATAATATTTGTTTCGCTGGTACTAGCCTCGGCCATTGACCCCTGGATAGATAATTTACAAAAAAAACGCCGTTGGCCGCGCTGGCTGAGTATTTTGCTGATATTTGTCCTGGCAATTGGTATTGTGGTCCTGACCATCTCCCTGCTAGTGCCAGCCATAGCCAATCAGGTTGGCCAACTAACAGAGAACTTCCCTGATGTAATTAATAATTTGTTATCGAGTGTTGATACTGAGACCAAACAGGGCAATGAGCTGGTCAATTCTATTCAGGACGGCTTAAAAAGTATTTCTGATTCCCTTAGCACCATCGCTGGTAGTGTATTTTCTGGATTAGCCGGCTTGTTTGGCGGGATAGTTATGCTGATTGGCGTTATCTTTTTGACCTTTTATATGACGATGGTTGAAAATGGTATAGAGAAATTAGTTCGAGCCGTATCGCCGGCCCAATATCAACCTTATCTATTGCGCTTGGTCCGCCGCATTCAGGAACGTCTGGGCCTATGGCTGCGAGGCCAGCTAATACTCGGCTTGATAATCGGAGCCCTTAGCTTCGTCGGTCTGGCTATACTGGGAGTGCCCTATGCCTTGGTCCTAGCCTTGGTAGCCGGTATTACTGAATTGGTGCCGATAGTCGGTCCGATATTAGGAGCTATCCCGGCAGTATTTATTGCTCTGACCATATCACCCTGGAAAGCACTGTTTGTCATAATTTTATATATAGTTATACAACAATTAGAAAATAACCTGATTGTACCCAAAGTAATGCAGCGAGCGGTTGGGTTGAATCCGATGGTGGTAATAATCGTCATGCTGATTGGTGCCAAGTTAGCCGGTATCATGGGTATAATTATGGCCGTGCCGGTAACTATAATCGGTGATTCGTTTATTCACGACTTTATGGATAAACGCAAACGTCATCAAACTTTTATCGAGGGCGATGACAACCGGTCACCACCCGAAGAATCAGAATAATATGTCTAACAAAACTACCCTGTATGTAGTTGGAACACCTATTGGCAACCTTGATGACGTAAGTTTCCGGGCAGTAGAAATATTTAAAACTGTTGATTTTGTCATCTGTGAAGATACTCGTATCACCAAGAGATTGATGGACCGGTATGAGATACATACCCCCCTGATGTCATATCATCAGCACTCTAAGATTGCTAAGCTGGATATGATCATCAGCCGTTTTAGAAATGGCGAATCAGCAGCCCTGGTATCTGATGCGGGGACACCCGGTATAGCTGATCCCGGCGGTCTGTTGGTTGCCGAGGCCAGAAGCAAATTACCCGATATTGATATAATAACCATACCAGGACCTTCGGCCTTAACCGCGGCTGCTTCAATCAGCGGTATCAATATGAACAAGTTTTTATTTCTTGGTTTTTTGCCGCATAAAAAAGGCCGGGAAACATTACTGAAGAAAATTGCCGCGGCCGAATTTCCGGTCATTGTTTATGAATCCCCACATCGCCTACAAAAATTTTTACATTCACTGGCCGAATACTTATCCGATAAAAGAATAGTAATAGTGGCCAAAGAGCTGACCAAAATAAACGAAGCGGTGATATCCGACACAGCTGATCACGTTGAAAAGTATTTTTTGGATCATCCAGACAAGGTTAAAGGTGAATTTGTAATAATCGTTGGAGTGGAGTAAAGTATAAAACTCTAACAGTTCTATACAATTCCTCAAGCCATAGGGGGTGATGTTGTTGCGCCAAGAAGTTAATAAATCAGCCTATATGCTGCACGCCATTGTCGGCTACATACCACGGGTATTTGTCGATCAGTGGATCGATAAGCGGTTTGAGCGGGAGATAAAAAGGCTCTATCCTGACTGGCGCGAACTGCATTGCGCCCTCAAGCAGCATAGTGTCATCACCGGCTGGATGCTGCACAACCGGCTAAAACATATTTGCCTTAATCAAGGGAGCAGTGAAGAGATTCATAGATTACAGGTCATCGTTGATCGCTGGGATGCTGAGACTAAAGGATGGCGCATCAGTGACGATAAACACTACATCAAGCAGTTGATACTGCGGCGTGAAAGGAGAAAAGCCCGTCGCTTAAAATGGCGACAACGAAAAGTGCAAGTGCAAAAAGGAGCCAAAATAACTGCGGCCAGTCTAGTATTGCTTTGCTGGATTTTGATTTTTGTTGGTTTGACGTCTAGTTTATATATAGCCGTGTACTACTATTTGTTGGCCACACTCAACCCAGTACTGAGCACGTAGCGGAAAGGCGGATGATTATGTCGGACGTTTCATATCCGATACTGGCTGAACTAGGAGCCGAACCAATTGAGGCCAAAGGCGATCCTTATGAGGCCCAGTTTGTTGATCGGCTAAAGACAGCCTTACCCGATTGGAGCGAGCTGCACCAGGCTCTGGATCAGGGAGATTTGAACGTTGGTTATTTGCTTCATCTCTATGCCGGTCGTTTGCTGGCGGGAGAAGACAGCGAACAAGCCGAGCGGATAATTGAGCTGCACAAAGCCTGGATGAGACAACTGAACCGCTGGGTAACAGCCGGTTTGATGAAATAGACAGAAAGGCAGGTTCGATGTTGAAAATCACCGATTGAGGCGTTCATCATTAGTGCCGGTACCTCGGTAGCGGCACTTTATTTTAGATAAAATAAGGCCCGGGCATAAGTTAGCTCGGGCTAAGAACAGTGAACTGACAGTGACTGGTCAGGACAAACTGGCATTCATAAGACCGATGAATTCGCTATACAACCGACTAAGTTGCTCGGCCTCTGGCATAGGGGTGCCGGAATCAGACTGCTGGGCTTGATGTGCCGCGCCGCCTAAGAGAGTGCCTACCAGAATGACATTATCCTCCAACAGGAGGTATTCGGGTGAGTGGGCGGCGTTGAGAACCATGATTCGGCCGGACTTGATGTCAGCCTTGACCACTTCTTCTACCGCCTGCAATACACGGAACTTTTTGGCTTCTGGAGTCTCGACTGTCGTCATAGTAACCATCTCCCCAGGATATAAAAAACTTAAACGATAGTCAATGTTTGGTAAAAAAGCATAACAAAAAGTTATCTTAATATCAATAGGTGATAATACTTGCCAAATAAAAACCATTAAGCTAAGCTGGCTTAAGTGTTAGTTTCCCTAAGGAGGGCACCACGATGGAACTCCTGTTCATTATATTATTTGGCGGATTTTTCCTGGTGTTGACAGCGCCTTTCTTTGTTGCCGAGTTCATCTTACGCCTACTTATGGCAGCTATTACTGTCGGCGGTTTGCCCGGTTTTATAATAGCCGTGGGGTTGATAATCGGCCTGCCCGGGATGATCGTCCGTCATGCCTATCGGCAACACCGTAATAAATTGGTGACAGTCTTTATCTCAGATAGAACTAAAGTTGATGTACCACAACATTTGCTGAAAAGCTTTGACCGGGCAATGAACGGTTAGGCGATTACCAAGAGAATGGAGGCGGTTAATGTTAAAAGTGGCTTATCCTACCCGGGCTGATACGGGTATGACCATGATCCGTCCGCACGCTGAATATCAGCAGTGGCTGATCGAGCTGCTGTCTGATACCTATCCCGACTGGGACGAATTGAAGTTAGCCTTGGCTAACCGCCGCTACTGTGTTGGCCGGA
This sequence comes from Patescibacteria group bacterium, assembly GCA_042570545.1. Lineage (GTDB taxonomy): Bacteria > Patescibacteriota > Patescibacteriia > JBHPGJ01 > JBHPGJ01 > JBHPGJ01. Next base: position 101,116 of record JBHPGJ010000002.1, read on the forward strand.
TGCTCAATGAGTATAAAATTCGCTTACAGGTGGCCGATGCTGATGAGGCCCTTATCGCTGAATGTCAGCACTGCTTCGACGAATGGCAGCGTGCTAACAAAGAAGTCCAACCCAAAGAGAAAGAGGTGGAGTAATGGCAGACAAAGATCAATGGCAGATCGCCATGGAGAAACTGGAAGCGCTAGGACAGCGCTTGCTCAGTCCGGATTCACTGGACGCAATGCTCAGTCATGAGTTTCGTGACGCTGAGCGTGTGCTACACAATGCGGCCATAACGGTCGGCCGTCCCCGTTGTGCGGTGGCTCACTTTCTGGAGCTGCACCTGTCTGATGTCATCACCAACCTGGCGCCGGAGGAGATCGCCCAACTGTCAGATAGTGGCGCCCCAAGTATCTGGGCACAATATATGCACCAGCTGGGCACCAACCTCAAAAACATCAGCCAGTTCTTTGTCCAGGAACCAAAAGCGGAAACGTTCCTGGAGTGGATGGCCGTACTGACCGATGAGTACCAAGCAGTCATCGGCAAGATCAATCGCGTGACAGCTTAGTCGCTGCCAGCCCGGAGTGAGTCTTCAAAAACTCGCTCCTTTAATTTGCTTTAGTTATGGTCATAGTGTAAAGTGGTAGCGGTTATTTTCGAAAGGGGAATCATGAGAGCTGTTACGCAGGACGAGGGTCAGGCAGAAAAGATGGTTGCCTTTGGACTGAGATTGTTAGTCAACCTAGCTATGCTGTTAAGTTCACTGGCGATCTTTTTCCTCAGCTGCTTGATCGGTCAAAAATTCCCTCCCTTTTTTCTGTCGGTGGTGATACTAGTTGCTATTTTCACTATTCTCCATCTGGCCTTCTGGCTTTACAACAAGCGCCAGAACCGCCGCCAGCGCCAGTCTCTACACACGTAGAGCTGGCTTTATTTTACTGTTAAAATTCTCTTGACATTTAAAAACAAAAATGTTTATAGTAACTTTACGCGTGGGAACTGACTTGCGCGTGGGGTGTGCACCACGGACGTGCTCCGTGGCTGCCTGTTTGAAGGTTCATGATGGTCAAAAGAACCGTTGAGGAGGTTCATTGCTAGCTGGTCTGGTACGATTAATACTCGTATGAGGTGTGGCGAACCTCAGTGTGGCAGGTTCGACTCCTGCATCCTCTTTGAGGGTCACTGGACGCACGCTCAGTAAGGCGATAGTACCATTCATGTCAGCGCGCGAAGGGTGTCCCTCCAGTTGCCTCGGCAGCTTAGGGGATACCCTTCATTATTTTTGTATAAAAAATCGGGAACCCCGCGAGCAGGTTCCCGAGCGAATGGCCGATCTTACGATCAGGTCGTCGTTGTCCTTGATCTTGGTTTACGACGTGTTGAGGATCGTGATCTCGGCCGGCCATTTCTTCGCCATGATGACCTCCTCGGTCAAGGGCGTTTCCACGTCAACCGGTCTTCGCTTAAACCGGTATCACGATAATTATAGCAGAATCAACTGATATTTCAATTTGCTAAAATAATATAATTGCTGAATGTAAGTTGGTTTTTATTGCCAAAATTAATAAAAACCAGTAAAGTAGGGGCAAATTATGAACAGAGAAAGCTACACACCAAATCCGGAGGATATCGAGTTTCAAGCGCCAGCCGATAGTACGGAAACCGAGAAGACAAAAAGCGGAGGGGTGATGGAGTATTTGAATAGATTCAAACTGGGTAAGCGCGCCTCGATCGCGGTTTTAATTGCTGAATTAGGTGCCGGCGGTTTGGCTTTTAAAGCCCAAGCCTTAGAGATTGTACGTCGTCCAGCAAAGGATAAAGCGGCGACTGAAAGAATTGAACAGACCGAATTGGCAGCCAAAGATAGTCGGATTAGAGAAATATACGGTGATCACGCTAATTATGGTTATCGAAGTGAGATGGATAACAGAGCGTCAGATATAATTGTGTCAGAGCAAAATAGGAATGTAGAATATTATAGCCGGAGCGCTAGAGCAGCTCGGTCAGCCGATCAGGCTGAGCCAAGGGAGGGTCAAGAGCCGGTATTGTCAGATATAAGTGTATCGTGGACTGATGAAGAGGGCGAACTACACGAAGCGGTAGTCGATCAAGGACGATTTAGAGAAGTAATAACCGAAACCTATCCGCAAAACTGGGTTAGTACTGAAGTTGATACCATTGCTCAGTATGATGAGACGGAACCATTGCCGGAAAAGTATGGGCCAAAAGCCGGGGATGAAGCAGCCGCCACATATTATCACGGTGATGACTATAACACTATTATTATGCACGCCCCGACCAAAGAATACGCTCCCGACCATGTGCTTAATGATCTGCTGCCCCATGAGCTGGGCCATGCCAATGATTGGGAATCAGATAACGATATGAGCATTGAGGGCCGGGCCGATATGCTGCTGGCTATCTATGAGCGCCTGCAGTCAGATGACCGCTACCAATCAGCTTATGTTGAAGCGATAGAAAATGAAGATGAAAAACTTGAGATGTATCTGAAAGCCACTGAGTACTGGGCAGAAATTTGTGCTATGTACTTTAGCCAGCCGGGCGAGCTTGATCAAAAAGATTTTGAGCTGGTTGATAATTGGGTCAGAGAAGCCGACCCTGATTTTGATATTTATGAAGCCAACGATAAGCGCTGGGATCATTTAGACAAGATTTATGAAGGAAAATAAATACAATATATATTTTCATAACCGCCATCTTGGTAGTATTACTATTGATCAAAAAGGCAAAGTAGCGGTTAAAGGGGAAGATAATTTTAAAAGTACTGTTAAAGAAGCCATGTCAGCCGGTATCACGGTATTAGTTGATAAGCCAATCAAAAAGGGGCGGGTAATGGTTGAGCAAAAAACTGACAGCCAGGACCCAAACTTTGGTTTAGCTTTGATCCAATGGCTTAAGCGAAAAGGTTATATGGCAATAAGAGAGCGCCCAGAACTGGATGACCAGATCAGGAAACTAATTAAGAAAATCCCTGACGATAATCCGGCTAAACAAAAAATAATAGCCGAACTGCCCGGGATGACCACACTGGAAAAAACTTACTTGATATCTAAACTGTCAGAAAAGAAATAATTATTTACTTTTGTACTAAAAAACAGTAGAGTAGAGACAATATGGAAAAGAAATTTTATATTACAACCCCCATCTACTACGTAAACGATAAACCGCACATCGGGCATGCTTATACGACGATAGCTGCTGATGTGATGGCGCGGTATTGGCGGAAAAAGCTGGGTGAGGATAATGTTTTTTATCTGACCGGTACTGATGAGCACGGGGCCAAGGTGGCCGAGTCAGCTGAGAAGGCCGGTAAATCACCGAAAGAGTTTACTGATGAAGTAACTGAACTATTTAAAGAGGCTTGGGCTAAGCTTGATATCTCTCACAATTATTTTGTGCGCACAACTGACGAACGGCATCATAAATCAGTTGATAAATTCATGGAGCAGCTGAAAAAGTCCGGATCAATATACGAAGGAGAATATGAAGGACTTTACTGCCGCGGTTGTGAGAAATTCTTGACTGAGAAAGAATTAGTTGATGGTAAATGCGAGATTCACGATACCGAACCGGAACAATTAAAGGAGAAAAACTATTTCTTCAAACTGACCGACTACGCTGACAAAGTACAAGAGTTAATTGAGTCAGATAAGATGGTGGTAGAGCCGGCCTGGGCCAAGTCGGAAGTTTTGGGCTTGTTTAAGCAGGGCCTGGAAGACTTCAGTATCACCCGCGAAAGCGTGAAATGGGGCGTGCCATTAGTCTTTGATAAAGAACAGATGGTGTATGTGTGGGTAGAAGCCCTGCAAAATTATATTTCCGCTATTGGCTATGGTGATGATGACAAAGAATTCAAAAAATGGTGGCCAGCCAGTATTCACTTGATGGCTAAAGATATACTAAAATTCCACGCTATCTATTGGCCAGCCATGCTACTGGCAGTTGGTACGAAACCACCGGAGAAGCAATTTATCCATGGCTTCTTTAGTATTGATGGCAAAAAGATGTCTAAATCGATCGGTAATGTGATCGATCCAAATTATTTAGTAGAAAAGTTTGGCAGTGATGCCACGCGCTATTTACTGTTGTCGCAATTTCCTTTTGGTCAGGATGGCGATATCAAAGCTGAGAAATTTGCTGAGCAGTATAATGCCGACCTGGCTAATG
>JBHPGJ010000003.1:0-91040 GCA_042570545.1 Patescibacteria group bacterium
CATCATCATTTACAACGTGCTTGATTAATTTAAGTTTAGGGGCAATGTCATCATTGGTTATTTCACAAACCTTTTCATCACCAGGCTGCAGGGTGATTTCACCAGCTGCATTACAGTCACCAGACCAATCACTGGCTTCATAGCCAGGATCTTCTGTTTCTGAAGCCGTGTACTGGACATTGGCGGTAACAGTGTTCCACTGTCCGCTGGTAGCCGGAGTAGCATCAATAAATAGCGGGAAGTCAGCTACAACAGCATTTCCACCATCATCATTTACAACGTGCTTGATTAATTTAAGTTTAGGGGCAATGTCATCATTTACAATCGTACAGGTGATGTGTTCACCTTCATCTAAGGTAGCAGTTCCACCTAGAACATCAGGACATTTGGCATCGCCAGTTATTTCTACGAAGTCATAGCCCGTAAGGCCAGCTTCATCAAGAGCAACTGGAGTATTGGCATTAACATATTCAGTGTCACCAGAATTAACAGGTGTTCCACCGATAGTTAAGCCGAAATCATTTATTCCGGCATTTCCACCATTATCATTGATTACTTCTTTGATAAGAGTGATTGATGGTGCCTGATCGTCATTTACAATCGTACAGGTGATGTGCTCACCTTCATCTAAGGTAGCAGTTCCACCTAGAACATCAGGACATTTGGCATCGCCAGTTATTTCTACGAAGTCATAGCCCGTAAGGCCAGCTTCATCAAGAGCAACTGGAGTATTGGCATTAACATATTCAGTGTCACCAGAATTAACAGGTGTTCCACCGATAGTTAAGCCGAAATCATTTATTCCGGCATTTCCACCATTATCATTGATTACTTCTTTGATAAGAGTAATTGAAGGCGCTTGGTCGTCATTAGTAATCGTACAGACTACGCTTTCGCCTTCATCAAGTGTTACTGTTCCACCCAGCACTGCCGGACACTTGGCATCACCAGTTATTTCTACGAAGTCATAACCAGATAGCACTGTTTCATCGAGAGCATAGGGTGTATTAGCTAATACATCATAAGCAACACCAGACAGAGCTGGTACGCCACCAATTGTCAGATTAAAGTCATTGGGTTGGGCATTACCGCCGTCATCATTAATTACTTCTTTTATTAGGGTAATGGTTGGTGCAACATCGTCGTTAGCAATAGTACAAGTCTTGGTTACGCCTTTTTCTACTTGGACAACATTAGTAAGGAAGCCATCACATACTACGCCCACTTGGGTATAACCAGTTGGCAAGTTGCTTTCACTGACCGTGTATTCACCGGTCGGTAAAGTATAAAGTGTACCAGATTCTGAACCGGCCTGTGGACTGTTGGTAACATCAACGCTGTTATGTTTAACATGCATTGTGAAATCAGATGCATCCGCATTACCACCATATGTATTGATGACATGCTTTTGCAAGATCAAACCGCCAGTATCACGAGCGTTACATAGAGTGATCTCAGTCAGTTCATCTTTCTGAACATCCAGATTAACGGGCAATGTAGTTCCATATGGCTCGTCACAGCTGAAGTTAGCGCCAGGAAAATCTGCATACCAACCTACAAAGTGATAACCAGGAACGCTGTTTTCGGTAACATCATAGTTACCAGTAACAACCGTCTCGGTTGAGCCCATTAATTTATTATTACTACCCGGGACAATACCCCAGCGGAAGCCGATATTGTTTGCTTCGGTATTGTCACCGTCATATTGGCCGTCACCATTAGTGTCGACCAATTTATTTACTTTAATATCTCCAGTATCGCGTGTATTTGTAAAGGTACACTCGATTGTCTGGTCTTTAGCTAGATTTAATTGGGTTGATTCAACAGCGCCAAGACTCTGGCTATCACAGGTTAGGTCAGTGACATGATAACCAGCCTTTTGGTCCTCTGAAATAGTATAATCGCCAATCGGTAACACCCGGCTATCACCGGTAGAAATGTTCTGTTCACCACTTTGAATATCCCAGGTCCAGTCTGTAGCACCATACTCATCAATTTGGCCATCTCCATCATGGTCTACATTCTTATATACGGTTATCGTGCCGGTATCTAGTTCGTTGGTAAATGTACAAGTTGTAACTTCGTTTTCAATAACCGTTGCGGTTGATGGGTTAGAATCAGTACAGCGCAAGCCATCAACGCTAGTAAGAGTATAGCCAGCTGGTACATTTTCTAAGACGGAGTAATCACCCAGTTCAAGATCGGTTAATAGTATCTCCCCACTACCATCGGTTACATAAGGATCACCATTGACTGTAAAATCAACTCCCGGCATACGTTGCTGGTTATGATCTTGTTTAATAATTAATAGGTCGCCACATGGTTTTCCAACAGTGGTAAATACATGATTGCTCTCGCCAGACATTTGATTTGACCAGAAGGTAGCAAAGTTTTCGATCTCCCATTCACCACATACGATATCTGGATTGTCATCAACTTGAACCTGCAGCGTGAGTATGCCGTTCTCCCCCGGCGATACGGTGCCAATATTCCAAACAACTCTTGCACCATTAAAGTTTGAATTTGTTTTTGGTGAATGATCGACATAGGTTGTACCGTCAGGAATATAATCAGTTACAGTTACGCCTCCGCCAGTACAATTGGCAGAGCCATTGTTATCATAAGTTAATGTATAAGTAAGAATACTGCCTACTTCAGCAGTGGTTGGGTCAACAGATTTTATGAGTTCAAAATTACACTCATAAGTAACCCAGTTATCAGTTTGGTTGGCATACAGTATCTCAGTATTACGAGTCATCGAAGCATCATTGAAGATATGGTAGGTGCCTTCAGGTGAATGAAATTCGTGAGTTCGTAATTTATAGGTAACAGTTAAGCCGGTGGTCTGTGCTGGCAAGCTGACATTGTTCCAAGTAATTGTCTTAGCACTAGTATCTACAACTGGGACAACTCCACCGTAGGCATTGGTCGCACTAGCGGCAACATAATCAGCAAGTAAATGTGAACCGAAGCTCCAAGTATCGACGATATCAACAATGGCCGCACCGATACCGGCGTTGCCATAAGTAATTGTGTAGAGAATTTCTGCATCGCGATCAGTAGCACCAAGCGGGTCAGCGGTTTTTTCAATCTCCAGAATTGGTGCCGGCAATACAGCTGCAGCTGCTAGTGAACGGTCTTGGTTGCCAAGGTTGCCAATGTTCCAGTCTTTGGTGCGCATATGATATGGCGAACCACTAATTCCGCCAGCTGAGTTACCATCGCCCCAATCAGCGCGAGAAGCGATGTGGCCACCCCATGATAGAAGCACAGTAGAATCAGTCGGTACAAATGTTACATCGATAGTAGTTTCAGCTTGAGCAGCAGTAAGATCGCCCTGCGTGTTATAAGCAATGTTAGTAAGGTTTGCATTCCAGGCAGAAAATAATTTTTCACTACCAGGCAAAGCATTAAAACTATTAGTTGGTTGACCAGCGACTGGAGAGCTAGCTGAGCTTGGTGCTGGTATGGCATGAGTATCGTCAGCTCCACCGGTAATTCCAGTAACGCCATCTGTTGGATCAATACTTTCAGCTAAGTGGCCAAAGCCGTCATGTGGTTCCAGACGATCATAAGAAGTAAGGTAATCAATCGCGTGAGCGCCACTGTGTTTTATATCATAACCAAGCGTAAGGGTTACTGCAGTACCATCGGTAGGTAAATCGGTCAGGATGGCACGGTATGGTATCGAATAACCTTCTACATAATGGGCCTGGCTAGCGCCGGCATTACCGTTAACCCAACCTGTACCGCCACCCAGGTCTAGACAGTCGTTTGGTGACGAACTATTACCATTTCTACATTGATCTAAATTGGCAGCTGGATTTGCTGTTGGGGCCGCCTGAGCGGTACCAGGAGCGGCAAAAATAACGCCCAGATACGACATTTGGATAACCAATGCGACTTGGGCGACTATGTTAAGGCCCCGGAGGGCTTTTCTCTTCCAGGATTGGCCGGGAAGTGTGGGTTCAAATTTCATATGTTTATAAATTACTTTCTAATATTGTTAATTATTGTTGTTATATGGCTTTTTGTACTAAAAAACCAACAGGAAGTTACAGAATTTTACTGAAATAAGCGTATATTAGTTATTAATTAGGTAATTTGTAACCTTTTGTTGGATTTTTAGTTTTTTCCCTCGCCCTCCTTGGGGATTAAGAGAAAGTGCTTTAAATTGGCCAAAAGAACGTTATATTTCCTCCTAAACAATGAACGATGATATAAGTACTAAAGAACGATAAAATAGTAGATCATCTTAGACAAAATGACAAGACTTGTCAAGTCCTATCGGTGAAATACTGATAATCAATAAATCAAAGTGTGGCTAAATTTACTTGTGGATAACTGCTTAGGATTCGTCCAATTCTTCCAATAATTTCTTGGCTTTTTTGGACAATTTGATGGGTGTTTTGACCAAAATAGTAACCAAATGATCTCCCCGTCCTGAGCTATTTAATTTGGGTATTCCCTTACTTGAAAGTTTAAATATTTTGCCCGATTGTGTGCCTGGCGGGACCTTTAGCTTTATCTCCCCATCTATGTTCTCAATATCAACCTGAGTACCTAAAGCGGCTTGTGAAAAGGATATTTCCGCCTTAGAAACTATATTAAAGCCATCCCTTTTGAAGCGGTTATCAGGCTTAACGTGGACAGTAACATACAAATCCCCCGCTTGAGCACCGCTTTGGCCGATTTCACCCTGGCCAGACAGACGAATCGACTGGCTATCGGCAATTCCCGCGGGAATCTTAATGTCTAACTGTTTTGACTGTCTGGTATGGCCTTTGCCTTTGCATTTCTTACAGGGTTTTTCCGGAATGGTTCCATCGCCATTACACACTTCACATACACGGGCCGAACGCATGGCGCCTAAAATTGTACGCTGTACAGCTTCCACTTGTCCTGATCCCTGGCAATTTTTACATGTTTCTAGTTTAGTTCCCGGTTCAGCAGTGTTTCCATTACAGTTAGGACAAGTATCATCCTTATGTATTTCTATTGATTCTGTTTTGCCAAAGGCAGCGTCAATAAATTCTACCGTCACATCAACCTGAATATCAGCTCCACGTGTACGTCCACCGGCACGGCGTCTTGAGCCAAAGCCAAACAGATCACCAAAAATATCACCAATGTCACTAAAGTCCCCGCTAAATCCACCCTGGCCTTGTTGCGCATAGTCTTGCCATTGTTGACCGCCAAATCCACCAGCCTGATCAAAGGTAGCGCCAAACTGATCATACTGTTTTCTTTTTTCATCATTGCTCAATACTTGGTAAGCTTCGTTAACCTCTTTGAACTTTGCGTCATCACCATTACCCTTGTCGGGATGATGTTCATGAGCCTTCTTTCTAAAGGCACGTTTAATTTCATCGGACGAGGCCGAGCGATTTACTCCAAGTATGTTGTAATAGTCTTTATTAGCCATATGTTAAAAGTGATAACCAGAAAAAATAACGCTGGCAAATATATTTGTCAACTTTAATCGCCGGCCAAATTTATCAGCTGCTGCTTAACATCACGATACTCATATACCAACACTTTCATAATCCGCAGTAGCCAGACATAAAATGAAGCCAGGCCTTTAATTATAATATTATACAACCAGGCAAATATTATCAGCACCAAGAATAAGGCTAGAGCTAGGAAGGGTGGTATAAAAGCTTCATAAGGTCCGATGTTATCACTGATTATTTTTAAGGTAATTTTGCGCAGTACGCTTATTACCGGTTCATCGCCATCGGCTTCGACGCCAAAGCTGTCTAATAATTCTTGCCGTACTTGTTCTACTTGTTCTTGTACGTAATCTCCGCTAGCCCCAGACAGAACATCTTCGGTAGTAAGCTGTCCGGCTTCAGCTTTGGCTATTAATTCTTGGCTTACCTGCTGGCGATCTATCTCACCGCGTTCCAAAGCGGCTAAGAATTCCCTACTTAATTCTGCCGGTTCAACGGCCGGAAAATCAGATCCAGCGGATACGTCTTCCGGAACAAAGCTGCCGGTTACATCTTTTAAACCAATGAAAAGAAATTCATCCAGAGGCATTTCCGGTTCATATTCTGGAACTTGATAGGCAATAACATTCGAGACCAATCCAGCCGTGCTGTTGGCGATTACATCAACTGGTTCAACGTTGGAAGTAGTTTTAGAAACAACTGTCTGAACATAAAACATCAATGATATAGATAATAAGACCAGGATAACGGCGGTGCCTAGATGAGCGCGGATGCTTTTGGGTACAGAAAAATGAATCCGCTCATTAGCCTCATTCTGTACTCCGCGGGCAAAATAGAAAAAGGCCATGTTTAATAAGACAAACACCAAAGCACTATAAGCACTAATGCCGTAGAAAATAAAATGAGTTATGGTTGACGGGACCACGGCAATATAAGCTGAGTGATAATGGGATGACGCGACGTTGATGATCCCGACTAAGGCCAGCCAGGAGCAGAATAATAACAGTTGCATCACTATACTGCCAACGATTGCTAATGGTGTAACGCCGTTAAAACTGCCGCCGACAAAACTAGAAAAACTCCACCAGAATAACATTGACATCAATAAGACTATGGTACCCAAAATTACCAAACGCCAAAGCTGTCCTGAGCTTAAACGCTTGGCTTCGATTTTAGATTGCTGTTCTAACTGTTTTTTATTTCCATTTTTTTCTTCAACGGCCATGACTTTAATCTAATTTTATCAAATATTATTGGTTAAATCAAAAGATTTTAGTTGGTCTTAAAACCGATTTCCGAACCAGCCGGTGCGGCTTCTTTAATATTACCGTGCTGCTTTTCATACTTTTTAATATTATCTTCCAGCGCTTTGAGTAGTCTTTTAGCATGACCGGGTGAGATTATCACCCGTGATGCCAGTTGGCCTTGGGGCGGGAAAATATTCATAAAGTCCAAGACAAACTCTTCCCGGCTGTGCGCCAGCATGATGTTATTGGCATATACGCCCTGCAGTGCCGCATCGGTGGCTTTGATATTTACTTGTTTTTGTTGGGGATTTTGTTGGGGATTTTGTTGATCACCGTTCATAGTATTTACTTATTAATTAATTATTGCTATAAGGTTGGTAGTTTCGTTCTTACTCAAATCATGGGGGTCAAACCGGATGAATAAGATTAAAGCCTTTGTATGGCTGACAGTTACAGCTGCCTTCTTGGGCAGCCTGATGATACCTTTGGGATTCCCCTGGACAAACATCATTATTTGTCTGTTTGTTGCTTGGGGTATGTTTTTCGGTCAAGTGATAGGCACTTTGGTTGCCTTTGGCCTTATGCTAGCCCTGTTCTATCTCACTCCTTTGACCGCCGGTGCCGGTGGAACTTCTCAGGCTTGGCAGTTTATCCTGCGCTTGGTGTTGCTGCTGCTTGCTTTGCTAGCCGCCGGAATCTTCCGCGAGGCCGCTCAGATCGGCTATAAGCCGCCGCCTAAGCCGTGGGAAAGGCACAAACTTTGAAAGGACACAAGCCCTGCTTTGGTAGGGCTTTATTTTAACCGCTTATTTTTTACTAATAAGCTAGGGGTTGTCTTTTTATAAATAACTATCTTTTACTTCTTCGTATACTTTTTTGGTTTCGTCCAGCAGTGGATGGCTCCACCCGTTAGCCAAAGCTTTAAGTAAGTTTTCATATTTCCATTTGGTTTCTTCAGCCGTATGACCAAGCAAATCTTCAATTCTCCTTCCTAAATCAAGATCTTCTTTTTTCAAAATGAAATGATGCAGCATATCGGCTGCCTTTATCGCCTTGGCTTCCGGCAGTGCGGTCCTCATCTTATCCCAAGTTTTTGGCTGTCGGTCCTGCCAATTTAATTTTTGATCAACAGTTAAGATATCAACCAGTTTCCCTACACGCTCGCCAAAGTCTGATTCTATATCTTCTATTGTCACATCCGTATCTTCCACAATATCATGTAACATAGCAGCAATCACCACATCATCATCAAAACCATATTCTTTAATTACTTCCGCAACATATAATGGATGAGCGATAAAAGGAATTTCTTTCCGGCTAGTGTAGAACTGGCCATCATGCTTTATCACCGCTAGGTGAAGAGCCTTATTGTAACGAGCTAAATCCATGAATTACTTTTTATCTTCTTCCTTATCGTCTTTCTTGTCGTCCTTCTTTACTTCTTTATATTCAGCTTCGGTAACATCGTCTTTCTTATCATCTTTTTTGTCATCCACTTTTGGCTCGGTTTGTCCTGGCTGACCAGGCTGACCATACATAGCTTGACCGATCTTTTGGACTACAGTATTTAATTCATTAGTCGCCGAATCAATAGCAGCTTTATCATCACTATCTTTCACCTTTTTTACCGCTTCAACTTTTTCTTGAATTTCTTTCTTAGTTTTATCATCTACTTTACTGCCGGCATCTTTTAGGGCTTTCTCGGTAGAATAAATCAAAGTATCGGCATTATTACGAGCATCGATCAGCTCCCGTTTTTTCTTATCCTCAGTAGCGTGGGCTTCGGCATCCTTTTTCATATTATTAACCTCATCTTCTGACAGGGCCGTTGAGGCTTGTATGGTAATCGTCTGCTCCTTACCAGTACCTTTGTCTTTGGCTTTGACATTGAGGATACCATTGGCATCGATATCAAAGGTAACTTCGATTTGCGGCACACCGCGCGGAGCGGGCGGGATCCCCTCAAGCATGAAACGGCCTAAAGTTTTGTTATCATTGGCCATTTCCCGCTCACCTTGGAGTACGTGAATCTCTACTGAGGGCTGGTTGTCACCCGCCGTGGAGAATACTTGCTGTTTAGAGGTTGGAATAGTAGTATTGCGCTCAATCAATGGAGTACGCACCCCACCCAACGTTTCTAAGCCCAAGGTCAACGGAGTAACATCAAGTAGTAAGACATCTTTAACATCACCTTGCAACACACCAGCCTGTACGGCGGCGCCCAGGGCTACTACTTCATCGGGATTGATGCCAACGTGCGGTTTTTTGCCAAAGAATTCTTCAACTTTTTTCTGGACTAGCGGCATTCGTGTCTGTCCGCCTACTAGTAATACTTCATTTACATCTGACGGCTTCATACCAGCATCGTCTAAGGCTTTTTTAACCGGGTCAAAGGTCTTGTCGATCATATCACCGACTAGTTCTTCTAGCTTAGCTCTAGTTAGGGTCAATTGCATGTGTTTGGGACCATCATCATCAGTGGTGATAAAGGGCTGATTGATTTCTGTTTCCGCAGTAGTTGATAATTCGTGCTTAGCCTTCTCGGCTGCTTCTTTCAAACGCTGGAGAGCTAGATTGTCTTTAGACAAATCAATACCTTCCTGCTTTTTATATTCATCTACTATCCAATCGATCAATACTTTATCCAGATCATCTCCGCCCAGATGAGTATTACCGTTGGTCGCTTTAACTTCGACGGTGTCTTCAGATACTTCAAGAATTGAAATATCAAATGTGCCACCGCCTAAATCATAGACAGCAATCTTTTCATCTTTTTTCTTGTTAAAGCCATAGGCTAGAGCGGCGGCGGTTGGTTCATTAATAATGCGTTTAACTTCAAAACCAGCTATCTTTCCGGCGTCTTTGGTAGCTTGACGCTGCGAGTCGTCAAAATAAGCCGGCACGGTGATAACAGCTTCTTTAATCTCTTCACCAAGTTTTTCCTCGGCATCCGCTTTTAATTTCTGTAATATCATAGCCGAAATTTCTTGCGGTGTATACTCTTTATCCGACATTTTTACTTTTACTCCCTCACCCGCTTGATTGATGGTAAAAGGGAAAAGCTTGATATCACGCTGGACTTCATCATCCGAGTGACGTCGGCCGATCAAACGCTTGAGGGAAAACAAAGTGTTTTCAGCATTTGTTACGGCTTGCCGTTTAGCTAACAATCCAGCTAGACGCTCCCCTTTCTTATTGACGGCTACTATTGAAGGAGTTGTACGATTACCCTCTTTATTTTCTAAGATCTTAGGCTCACCACCTTCGATTATAGCCATAGCCGAGTTAGTTGTGCCTAGATCTATTCCTAATATCTTACCCATATATTTGATTAAATTTATTCCTTAATTAATAAATAATTTATTTAATAAAATTATCGATAGCGTTTGGTTCAGTCATTATCTCGTGGATATCCATTACATCATCATCAGTAACATCATCAGCGCCGTCTAAGCCGATAATTTCTTCAGCCGATAAGTCGGTAATAACACCAGAAGCTTTAAGACCAAGCGGATTCATCGACAAGACGGATACCACTCCTGAGCCGCAGTGCGAGCACTGGATAAATGTTAAGACTTGCTGATCTTTTTCGCCCAGTACTCTGACATTCTGAAAATTATAGGCAGTACTGCACACCGGACATCGTCCGTTTAATCGCATATTGAAACTGTTTGGATTTTGAAAGCGTTGCATACGTTATTTAGTTTGACAAAATGTTTTAATTATGGTTTACTACCGCTATAAATCGTTCCCGCGGTCTTTAACTTCTCACCGCGAGGGGGTGCACCTTGCATTTGAAGATCGCCAACATATCAGTTGTCCGCCCCAAGATACGCGTGAAGCTTTTGCTTTGCACCATGGCCATGATCATCCCTGGCCTCGCATTTCTCTACTTCCTCCGGTCTTCTGACCATGCTGCCACCTTCATCTTTCACGGGTATCTGATCTGCCTTGCGGGTTACGTTTGCCTTCGGGCTAAGAAAATCACCGCTGAAAACACGTTGGACATACCCTGGTACGAAAGTACCTATCTCGTAGGAGGTTACATTGCCCTAGTGTTACTGATCATCAACCTGTTGCTGTCTGCAGCCAATCACACTTTGGGTTTTGCCCTGCTGATCCTGCTGGCCGATGTTTTCTATCTGGCCATCACCATGTTCACCATTTCCTACGCGTTCTATGCGCGTGAAGATCACTTAGCACGGGATACTTAACCCAGCGTCACGATGCGTGCGGCGCCCCAGCCTTCATTATGCTTCGGCAGAAGAAGGCTTTATTTTATTCGTAGAAAGTACATATTCCTGGGGCAGTCGCGCGGTTATGATTTTTAAACTGGCAATTTTAACCGTGGGACTGCCCCAAGTCTCAAATCATATAGAACAAGTTTGAGAGACTTGGGAGCTATTTATCAATCTGGACAGAAATTTTCTTTGGCTTGGCTTCTTCCTTTTTGGGAATAGTGATTTTTAAAACACCATCGGTAAATTTGGCATCGGCCTTGTCGCCGGCAACGGCTTTGGGCAGCGATACGGCCCGGTAGAATGAACCAGAACGTATCTCTTTGCGGTAGTAGCTTTTCTCATCTACTTCTGATTTTTTCTCCGTTTTTCCGGAAAGTGTCAGAACGTTGTCTTCGATCTCGATATCAACATCTTCTGGCTTGATACCGGCTAGGGGCGTCTCGACAATGACATTATCATGATCTTCATAGACATCTATGGCCGGAGTAAACGATACCATTTTGTCGGGTACATCGAAGAATTCTTCCATATCGGGCCACATCATACGCGGTGACCTTTTAATAAGTGACATATTATTTTACACCTCCTTCTTTATTATCTTCTCTTTTCTTTGATTCAGCAGCAACAATGACTTTGGCTGCTTGAATTATGTTTTCTTGCATTTGATAGCCCGGCTCAACTACTCCGATAATATCATTCGGTTTATGCTTATCTGACGGCCGGTGCTCGACGGCTTCATGAAACCATGGATTAAAATGCTTGGTTTCGACTTCTTTAATATTTAAATTACTTAACATATCGTCTAGCTGTTTCTTGATAGCAATAATACCCTTGACCCAGTCTTTTTCTTTCTCGTTTTCGGGGATATGTTCGGCAGCACGTTTAAAATTAGTATGCAGCGGTAGAAAGTCCAAGATCATGGCAACGGTAGCAAATTTAGCCAGTTCTTCTTTTTCTTTTTCTACCTGCTTCTTATAATTTAGATAATCAGCCTTGGCTCGCTGCCAGCCGGCCAGATATTCATCGGCTTTTTTCTTTAAAGCGGTAAATTCGTTATCACTGGTTGATTGGGTTTGAACTTCGTCTTCCTTTTTATCTTTGGTCATTAATATTTTTATAATTTAGTTACTAATTGTTTGGAATAAATAAGTAGAGCGTGGTGATGCTGATAATCCTGCCGGATGGGACCAAGAATGCCCATTAATCCGCGTTTGCTTTTGGTAGCTATAAAACCACATTGAACGCCAAAAGGATTTTCTTTACCAATAAATACCTCTACCTGGTTATCTATCTTTTCAAACAGCTCTTCCACTACCTCGTCTAAATGATCTATAACATCAGACAGCTCATAAATTATTTCCTGTTGGGCAAACTCTGGCTGACGGAATAGATTAGCAATGCCCGTGTAGAAATTATCATTAGGATTGAAGCTGAAGATCACCGTCTGCTTGGACATTATTGCCATTTCTTTGGCCATTTCTTTTATCGACTGATTGATCTCTGTCCCCCGTTTCAACGCGTCAGCTAATTGTTTTTCCATTGATTTTGCTAATGCCGCTTCCTTCATTCCAGAATCAAGATAGAATTTCCAGGCTTTTTCTGTCGGTAAACGGCCAGCCGAAGTATGCGGCTGATAAAGATAACCTTGTTTATCCAAATCCATCATTTCGTTGCGGATGGTAGCTGGAGAAACTTTAACGTTGTACTTATCAACAATCACAGATGAACCAACGGGCTGGGCTTCTCGGATATGTTCGCGAATAATAGTTGTTAAAAGCTCCTTTTTGCGGTCAGTTAGCATATTTTTGCCTATGTTTAATACAGCTTATGGCTACTAATTAGCACTCTATCATTGAGAGTGCTAATGTATTATATATACCCATATATTTAGTGTCAAATTATTGTATCAGGGTATGAATTATTGAAGAAGAATACCCGTTACCCATAAGTAAATATTTATCATATGCTAGCTTAAAACCGACCTCCTGATAGACTCCTATCTTAACTAAGGTATATATAATTTTTATCCAGCGGTTCCTTGTGATACAGCGTTGAGGACAAAGTCGATAAATATCCAACTTAAAACGACTAATACAATGCCAATGGTAGCATATAACAATGTACTTTTACCAACTCTTATTTTTTCCTGATTACCGCCAGATAAGATCCAGGTAAAGCCACCCCAGACGAACATAAAGGTTCCAAAAACTCCTAGCACGCCAAGAGCAATACGGATTATATTGGTCATTACGCACTTTATATCATCGCAACCTGCCGGATTAGGTATGGTGGCCGTCCTAGAAAAAAGATAAGCTGAGGTGCTGGCTTCAGCGGCAGTCATGGGCACGGACAAGCCCGGGACATTGACCCCATCACAACCAGAATTAGACATAGTGGACAGGTGGGTATGACCATCGTGGATATCAATATATTTAGCTTTGCCGTGACAGGCACCGCTCGGAAAGATCAGTGCACGAATGGCAGTGTATAACGCCGGCTCCATAGTTGGATCGTTAGCATTAAAATCAACCGCTTCGGCACCGGTAGTTCCATACCGGCCGCCATAGTGACATGAATAAATAGCATGACAGGCGTTCGTTTGACAGGCTACGTCCATCCCGCAATCTCTTATACCGCGGGTGTAGTTGAGAGTGTCAACTTGGGGATCTATCTGATAAGTATATATTTTATTTGGGTCAATTAATGTCGGGTCGGGAATATTGGTTTGTATACAACCAATAAGACTATTGAGATCGGCTGAATTTTGGGCTGGGAATGGTACCCCGTACTGCGCCGCCAGCAAACTAGGATCATTACAAACGGCTTGCGCCAGCTTATAGCTGTCACCTTCGGCAGCTATAGTTTCTGTTGGGACAACAACCAGTGTAATTACAGTTAAAACACCAAACAATATTATTAACTTGATTTTATTCATATTAACATTATATCATTTTTTGCTTACTTATTCAGCTAATAAATAATTGATACTTGCAATATCAAGAAAATTTTAATATTTATTATATTAATTAGAATAACGAGTTTAGTTCAGATACCATTGACAAAACTTAATTTTTGTAATAAATTCATTGGCTACATTTGAAGTTCGATAACAATTCACTCTTGCCTTAAAGGAGGCTAATTATGAGCACCAGTCGAGTGATTGGTCTGGTGGTGGCGCTAGTTACGGCCGCTGCCAATTGGTTGGTTTTTTACTGGGTAGCCGTCAAATTTGGTAGCCCGGCGCCTGAGTTCATCGCTTGGATCGTTCTCCTGTCGGTCGTACTGCATGAGATCGGCCACCTGATCGTACTGGAGGCTAACGGTATCAAGACCTACCTGGTTTTTCTCGTCATCCTCGGTGGTGCCATACCTGATCCCAAACATAAAGACAAATACCTTGGCCTACCGCATCACACCCTGGCCCAGATATACTTGGCCGGTGTTACCCTGAATCTACTGATGGTGCTGGGCTCAGTAGTACTGTACTGGCTGGGTGATATCTCAGCTCGAGAGCTTGGCCAGATCACCAACCTCAGCGGCATCATGATCCTCTTCAACCTCTTGCCCATCTGGATCTTCGACGGTGGACGGTTTGCTAAGATATTCTTTGACAGCTCGCCGGAGGACAAGGATACGGGTTACGTGATCAAATTCACCGCCATCATCGGCGTCGTCTTCTTCCTTCTGACCCTACTGACGGAGTACAGCTTCATCTTCTCACTGCTGCTGCTCTTCTGGGGGTTGCATTTCCGAGCCAATCACGACGATCCTATGGGCAGCCACAGTAAGCAGGCCATGTCTAAGAAACAGCTCAAAGGCTGGGCCTACTACTACGCCGCCCTGATGATACTGGCCGCCTACTTTATGGCCTCAACTGATAAGTGGTACATCAGCGGCTGAATAAATTTTGAAAGGAGGACGTACCATGCGTGCACAACCAAAATACAGCAAAGAAGAGTTTGCCGCTATGGAGCCTCATAAGCATGTCATCGTCGACAGTGGAAATCGGACTTGGATAGTACTGATGAAGTACTCGCAAGGTGACGAGCCACCGTCGTTTCTGATGCGCTGCACCGGCCAGAGAGCCCAGCGAATCACCTTGGACGATCAGAAAGGACTGATTGACGATGACGGTCTGCCAATACTCGAACTCAATCATCACACCGCCCGCATCAAAGAGGTCGAGGATTAAATCATGTAGCTTTGCACACCCAACCGGGAGCAGATCATATCAGGTCTGCTCCTACTTATTTTTATTTATATTCCACTTATAAATCTAGCAAGGCGCTCCAGCCTTGTCTTGAACGGCTGACCTCAGCCGGAAAAGTACCTTTAAATTTTGACACTCCTTCATGTATCTCGTAGTTCTTCATGGTAAAGCCGGGTATTTCATTCATCAGTTCATTGATCTTATCTTCGAAAAATTCCTCCGCCTGTTCTTGATAATTTTCGGGTACGGTAAATATGCCTAATTTGGCCTGGTCAATCTCTAGATCAATTGTATTGGTTGCTACTTGATCGACCATCACTTTTACATAAACCGGAGCTTTGATATACCGATTCAACATAGTAGAAATTTCCAGTCCCCCTTCTATTTTTTTAACTTGAACATCAGAAAAGATCGGGTCATCGCCCTCAAAGCGCTGCAGCCAGGAAGTGATCTCTTCATTATTAGTACTAGTATCAACTTCTAATGTGCCGCTGAACAAATCATCAGCCCCGCTGGCATAATCGGCCGGGTCGCCGACAATTTTCATTGGTATCTTTTTCTTAATACTGGCCAAATCTTCAGCGCTGGTTTCGACACCCAGATCTTTTGGCTTATTCATACCAAAGACGGCCGAGATGCCAGGTATAGAATAAAGGCCAGTAGCACCAATGCCTATTATCAATACTAACAACACCGCAACAATAATTATAATCGCCAACCTTAAGCGATGTCTTTTTTTGGGGACTTCTTTTTTCTCTTCTTCCATTTATTAAAGATATTAGAATAATGATTACTCTACTAATTCAATTGTCTCTGGATAGGTGCCTTTAAAATCAACGAAGTTATCTTTAAAAATCAGTCGTTCGATGCTAAAACCTTCCACCAAACTCATACGATCACTTACCAACTCAGTGGCTGCTTCTTCAAATTGCTGGACAAAATTCTGAGGAATTGGTAGGCGACCAATCTTGATCTGTTTGACGTCAAAAGACAAGGTCTTGTCCTTTGTCGTGGTAATATCCGATTTTATGTATATGGGCGAACTGATAAATTCATTTAATTTAAACGAGGCCTCAGCTCCGCCGTCATAAAATCTAACCTGAATACTTTCAAATACACCTGAGTTTTGAAAACGATCATTTACAAATGAAGAAAATTCTTCTGAAGTAACATCATTGGTGACCGGAACTGAACCGGTATAAACTCTATCAACCTCTAAGGGCGAGGTCGATGGTGGCGTGGGCAACTCTGATAATTTCCAGGGAGTTTTGGCCAGACCCGACGTGATCGCCTCATCACTTATCTCAACGCCCAGATCTATCGGCTTATGACTGCCGAATAAGTGAGTTAGCCCGGGAATATTGAATAACCCGGTATAGCCGATAGCTAACAATGGCAAGATGACAAAAATAAAGAGGATAATTGATATCCATATCCATTTTTTCTTGCTTTTCTTTTTTGGTTTTTCCTCCTCTGGTTTATCTGGTTTGGATTCTGACTGTTCGTCCATATCAATAATTTAATGATAATTACTAGGTCATTCTACTCTAATCCTAACTATTAAATCAAGCTAGAAATAACTATTGACAAAATATTTTGTGGGTATAGAATACAGGCTCCTAAATCAATCTTGCGTTCTTTTTGGTCTTGTCGGATAGCTTGTTCTGTTTGCTCTCACACCGCCGTTGATCTGGCTGCCGGTGAACAAGAAAGATGTGCCGGCTAAATTCATAGCTCAGTAGGCAAAAATCCTTAAGGTGAGCGTTCTCTTACGAACTAGCAGCAAACTCGTCTGGGTTGATGTCGACTCAACTCTCTCCGAGTATAGGGGCAACAGATCGCCCCTTCATGGACGAACCAGCTAAGCTGCCTTCCCACAAGACCAATGTCTTACGCCTCTCTCTCATCGGACAGAGAGGCTTTATTTTTATATTAAAGGACCCCATATCGCTATGAGGTCCCTAACTTCTAGTCAGAGATACGGTCAAACCAGCTGATGGATTTTTTCAGTGCTGTTGACAATAGTATCGGGCTCCCGATCGTTGGTTATCATCTACCCTACTGCATTAATGTATCAATTGCACTCTTAATCTGATCAACTGGCAGGGCTCCCGAAACTGGAACAGTATTGCCATCTTTATCAATCAGTACTGAGTATGGTGTTCCAGTCCCTCCGGCAGCATTAGCATCAGCTAAGTGCTCATTTACCTTATCGGTATATTTACCACTATCTAAACAAGATTCAAATTCACTTCTATCCAAACCAATATCAGCGGCAATTTCTGGAAGCTGCTCAGGCCTCAACCCATTATTAGAAGGTGTAACTTCAAACAATGCATCTACAAACTCCCAAAAACCATCGTTGCCTCCCAATTCGGCGGCACATTCTGAGGCCTCGGCTTCATTGCGTGCTTTACTGTGCAGTGACTCAAGTGGAAAATGTCGATAAACCCAGGCCACTTTACCATCATAATCATCAACTACTTGCTGCATAGTTGGGTGGAATCTTTTACAGAATGGACATTCGAGATCAGAAAATTCCACTAATACTACTTCGGCTTTATTCAAGTCTCCTTTAACATGATCTTCATCAGTTACCGGCTTAATACTTATCGCACCCTCTGAGGGTAGAGTTGGCTCGGTTGGTATTGTATTTTCATCAACTTCAGTTTTTGCACTAGCCACCGATCCGCTACTGTCATCACTCAGCAATATACTTGTGCTTATCACAAACCCAGTTGTTACCGCTAAAAAGATAGCTACTAGTAATCCAAAGAAGAAAGATTTTTTCGGACCTAATAAATTTAATATACTTTTTTTTGACTGTTCGTTATTAATCATTATGTTCTTCCTTTAATTTATAAGCCTCTGGGCCTAGATCCAAATCAATCTCTGCCCAGATTTTTAATTCTGGAGTTTCATCAAGAGTTGGGTTAGCCAGTATAGACACTGTTTTGAAGAATCTGCCACTTGGTTCTTCGTGAAGATTAGGATCAAAACTAACTGTTAGTATGCCCTCATCTCCGGGCAAAAGAGTAGAATTAGATATCTCAGCAGATGTACAGGCACAGCTGGCTGGCGTGCCGGTTACATCAATTTTCTCTTCACCATTATAGATAAAGGGAAAATCATATTCGATTATACCAGCACTTTGTTTAATAACTCCAAAATCATGTTCCACCTCATTAAACGCAAAATCACCCAAGACTGATTGATAGCTAGATGAAGATTTGGTTTGCTGTTTCTCAAAATCATCAGCATACATAACATCACCCGTTGTTTGTAATTCTATAACTGAACCAACGCCAGCATTGCTAGCAGTATAAGTTAGCTGTTTATCCGGCTCGGCACTGGTAGTAAGATATACTGAACGCTGAATCGGGCCAACAGCTTGAGGGCCATGAGCCAATGGATCAAAAACTACATGTACTTTAAAGTTATCACCCGGATCAACTACACCGTTCCAGGTGCTATTGTTATGCATCCCAAATTTTGCAGAAGTAGTTCCATCTGATAATTCCACAAAGGCGGTGGTGCACATACATGAAGTTTCGCCAGTTTTTATGACTAGTGGTTCGTTAGATTCATTTTTTAGGGTAAAGATGTGATTAACATCACCACCCATTATGTCGATATTTTCCCAATCGTGCGTAACTATAGCATTGGCAGCAATGGCCCCTGATGGCCAGGCGATTTCAGCAGCCGGGTTTTTACCGCCAAATATCAATATGGCTGATATTCCAGCAATGATCACGCCACCGATAATAAACCATGAAGTTTTCATAAGATAAAAAACGTTAATTGTTTAAACGTATAGTTAAAACTAAATGGTTTTTACTCGATTAAAATAGTACTGCCAACAAGATTAGTCGGCCAAAGTAATATCTTATCTTCTTTCTTAATCCAACTGCTAAAATTATCGGACTTAGTGAATTGTACAAAGCTAGTTGCCAGCAGTGCAATCACCGCGCCGACGACAATAGTTATTGCGGTTTTTTGGTATGGACCAGCCAAAACAAGGCAATGCTGCAGACAATTATTGTCTATGCCACAAGCACCAGCTTGACAGGTAGCTCCAGAATTTACGCTAGCATGTATTGTATTGTGTGGTACAAAGATAAAAACTACGCTTATTACTAATATGGCAAATATTTGTACCGCTGCTAGCTTTTTCATAGATTGAGTATAGTATTGATAAATAATATTTTCAACGTATATTATTTATACTTATTTGGTTAAAACAATGAATAAACAATTACAGCCACCCCGCCAATTATACCCAGATAACCTAATATCTTCATTAATCCCGCTGTCCTGGCCAGATCTTTCTCCACTTGTTTCTCAGATTTATAGCTTAGAATAAAATCACCCTGACCTTTTTGTAGTACCATATTATTTTGATCACCGCCAACATAACCATAAGCATATACCGGACCACCAACTAGCAAAGCCTCTTCTTTTACTTTATTCTGATGACCAGCCAGCATATTAACCACTCCCTTAAGTACCGGATTGTTAAGTTCGTCACCGGGACGTACTATTTGTTCGCCTAAAGATTGGGGTTCAATATTAGCACCCTGCGGATTGACAGCCAATTGTCCGGTGCTGTCCTGGATATAAAACGGCGCACTCTGTTTGTCGGAACTGGTTTTTTCCCAACGGCGCTGTTCGCGGCCCTGGTTGTCTTGAGTAACCGTTTCGCGCTGCAGTTCATATTCATAGTAAACACAATCGCGCTGGGTAAAGGGAGTTTTTAAAGATTGATTTGAGCCAACGGTGCCAATAATTTTAACAATTTGTCCGGGCTGGACCTTGTCCACCGTTAACGCCTGAGTTTGCTTAAGACTGGCGTGAGTTTGTTTTTTTCGTTTAGCCAAAAATATTAATAAGGCTCCTATTGCCATGGCTATTAATCCACCATATAACATTGTTACTTGCCTTTCTTAGGCTCGGTCAGAGCCTTAATTATTTTATCTACTACAGTTTCGTCATCATCAACTATCGCTTGAGCAATGCCTGGATCGTTTTTTATCACGTCAGACATTTCTTTGGCA
Source organism: Patescibacteria group bacterium (assembly GCA_042570545.1). Classification (GTDB taxonomy): domain Bacteria; phylum Patescibacteriota; class Patescibacteriia; order JBHPGJ01; family JBHPGJ01; genus JBHPGJ01. Next base: position 20,206 of record JBHPGJ010000003.1, read on the forward strand.
TAACGGTCGAGAAATTCTTCAGCCTTAATGCCGAGATCAGCAATCATTTTTTCCATAACCTGTGCTTCAACACCAATGTAATGCTCCCCACCGTCGCTGGTAACAATCTCCTCGGGTGTTGGTTTTTCATCTTCCATGTGTAAATTATAACTACTTATTGCTATTAATGCAAAATAAAGCTGCCACGTCTGGATGACATGGCAACTGTAATGATTGCTAACGGATCAGCCGGTGATGAGTAAACTTCTCGCGGTCGTTGCGCAGCTGAAGATACAGGTATTGGCCCGGTGGCAACCGGCCGGGATAGCTAACGACGTATCGTCCACTGCTCATATATTGACCATTCCATGACCAAGTGCGGTTACTGCCGACCACGCCAGCTAAGTAGAGTGATACCTGACCGGGTCGGTTGATGCTGAAATGGATCAATGATTGACCGGTGCTGATGTCGAAACTGACCGACATGGTGGTCTGTGGCGGACGATAGCGGTAACCTTGGTCGTTATAGATCGTCCAGCGGAACGTTCCCCAGCTACGGTGGTGCCGAATCGGGCCTCGATGGTAACGGGGACGTAGTGGCCGGACTATATAGCGATAGCCCACTCGGCCATTACGATAGACCCGGGGTTGCTCATAGCAGTACTGATCCCGGAACGTGGTTTGCAGGCTGCGAAAGCCTACGCTTTGAGCGTTGGCATCATCGGCCAAGAAAATACTGGCCACTATGCCGATCAATATGGCAACCGTTCCACCGACTATGACTATTAGCAAAATGAGCGCGAATTTCTTCACGGTCTCCCTCCTTTATGTGCTTAGAGCACGAAAACCGTGTTAACTGCTTATGGCTTACACTAAAACGCTGCTATTGTCAATGCTAGCAGTAGTTATTTATTATTGATCATGATGGTCGTGTTCATCAGCCTCGGCTTCTTCTTTGGTTTGGTGAACAGTACCATCTTTATGTTCGGGTGGTGAGTAAATAGAATATAGTTTCAGTGGATTGTCAGTCGAGGTATTTATTATATTGTGATTAGCGCCGGCTGGAACTACTACGGCTGAGTCGTCTTTTATTTCTGTCACCTCACCATCTAAGACGGCCTGACCTTGACCGGCTTCAATCCTGATAAATTGATCTAGTTGATGGATCTCTTCGCCAATTTCCTCTTTGGGCTTAAGACTCATCACCACCAGCTGGCTGTGCGAAGCGGTAAACAACACTTTCCTAAAATTTTCATTTTTAATTGTTTCTTCTTCAATGTTAGTGATATATCCGGACATATTATTCTTTCTCCTTATTAATCTTAAGAATATTTCTAGCGCTCAGTCCAGCCACCAGGGCGATTAGGAAGATTGATGCGCCGATAAAGCAAGGTGTAGTGTAGGGATTATTAACCAGCAATCCAGAACAACCGATGACTTCATCTGTTTCAGCTGAATAATATTTCCATAATTCATAAATATTAACTGACCAGGCAAAAATTACACTGGCCACAAGCAGCCATATTAGTTTTTTCTGAGAGGAATATTGATGATCCGATGACTTGTTATAGATTACAGCTGACCAAATAAAGGCTACTAGAAAGGCAAAAGCGCCATAAAAGCATGGCGTTATCACCGGATTTGGATAGGTACAATCATCTACTTTAAAAATGGTACCTTCTTCGGTAATGAACCGATCAAAGTCCTGATAAACAGTAAACCAAGCGAAGGCCGTACCGGCCAGTAATACTATCATTTGAATTATTAAAATTGAATTTCTCATAAACAGCTCAAAATATGAGTTTCAAGAACTTCTTCACTTAATAATAATGCTTTTACATAAAATATTAAAGGGGTATATTTGTTGACACTTATTATATATTATGATTTGATGTTCACAAGTCGCAGTATAAATTTCAGTCTTCAATATCCTTTAGGAGGTGGGCCATGTCTGAGAAATGGACGCATTTTGTTGACAAGGATGAGAATGTCGGCACTGATGGCGGAGTAGCCGTTCTCGAAGTCAGTGACGAAGTAAGGTCAGACCCCGAAGTTACCGGTATTTTCTTTTCTGGAGAACCCGAACACGGCGTGGAGCTGATCGAGGGCGACTGTGCTCCCGGCGATGTTGATGTCGACGAACTGATCACCCGACTGATGCCGCACGAGGACGAAATGCTGGAGCTGAACTACGGCGATCCGATTCAGCTCACCGGCACCCTGCTCGGTATTGTACAATACGATCGTATCGGCCCGGATTGGTCGGCCATCGAGTACCCCGACAATCGCTTCCTACACCTGCGGCTGACCGATGGTACCGAGGCTTTAGTGCCAATCACGTTCATTGATCCTGACACCCTACGGGTAGTCATCTGAACGTGTTAGTTCTGCAGCACATAAAAACTCCCCTAACAGGCCATCAGCTTGGAAGGGGTTTTATTTTATCTATTCACTTATTTCCTCTCTGGGAATATATAAATCTTTTGACACACAAGTTCCATTCTCCTGACATCTCTTATTAGACGAACAGCCACAAACCTGGCAGTCGTTAATTAACTCATTATCCTCACAGAATAATGGCTTTTTTGACGAACATTCATTGATATAGGTCTTATCCGAACACTGCATTTTGAAATTACCAGTATGACGATTGTCATGCGAGAAGAGTGGCCAATCATTAATAGAGGGGATTTCCGGCACTCCTAAATCCCACACATAAATAGAACCACGTTGCTTAGACCTATCATTAATAAAATCTTTATCGCGATTAGAGGTGGCTACGAGCTCCAATAAATTATCACCGTCAAGATCCACAATCATTGCTGGCGCGAGAGAATAAGACTCTGTGAGCTTTGGAAAGTCGGCTAATAGAGTGCCATCAAAATTCCAGGCAAAAACACCGCCACCATCATAAATACTACTATAATCAGTGGTGATAATCTCTGGTTCGCCGTCATTGTCTATATCTGCAGTAACGCTGCCGTATACATCAACCCAGGATGGGTTTTGTGGCCAGTCCTTGGCTATTGATCCATCATGCTCAATCACAAATGTTTCAATATTATCATTACTAATTACCACTTCCAGGGTACCGTCTCCTTCAAAATCCGTTAGAGCAGGTGAAGAAAAGAAGTTGCCACCGCCTTGCAGGGCTGGCCAGCCTGTTAAATCTTGTCCATTTTTATCTAAGGCATAAACACCAAGGTCGTCCATCGTTCCAAATATTATATCCGCGTTACCATCATTATCAATATCCCCAACTGCTGGTGAGTTAAATATATTTCCATCAATATCCACTGGCCAGCCGTTTACATATGAACAGTCAGAATTAAGAACATTAATTCTTCCTGCAGATCTTTGATAGCCCACTTCTCTTAAGCTGATAATTACAATTTCTAACTCCTGATCTTCATCAAAGTTACCAACTGCTGGAGTGCCATATTCAACAAACCAATATTGATATGTAAAAGTATCAGTTAAGGTACATGTGGAGACAGGTGATGCATCATTATTAAGAATCTTAATTATATTATCTTCTCCTTGTTGATCATGAATAATAACCTCAAGTTGCCCGTCTAGATCCAGATCCGCCATAGCCAGGCCTGTAATCTCTGATTCAAAATCCACTGGCCATCCTGGCACTTCTGATCCGTCTAAATTATAAGCATGAATTTGAGACGGTGAGGGTGAAAATCCCCAATTTTGAAAATGAACAACTATTTCATCTTTGCTATCATTATCAATGTCACCGACTACTGGTTTGTGCATATTTCCTCCAAGTAGTTTATCCCCGCTTACCCCGACATCAATCAAACCAATTTCATTTCCTGAAGCATTGTATATATGTAATTGGGGGGGGCAGTCACCAGCGTAAAATACTATCTCATTTTTACCATCGCCGTTAAAATCACCGACATTACCATCAAGATCACCAGCCCATGCTTTACAATCAGCCAGTTCATGATCAATTCGCACAGGCCAACCCATTTTAAAATTATCAAAATATAATACTACCGTCTCCTCAGAATCGGAGTATATATCATAATTAACCATTAGTCTCAGCTCATATAAACCCTTGCTACCAATAACAGACGTATCCCAATATCCAATAATACTTTCATCAGTGTCATCTAGCGTTAATCCAACATTGGACCAGTCGCCATCACTTATACGCCACTCAAGCACTGAATTTATTATATGATGCCCTTTTAAATCGCCTTTTATAACCAATTCGTCGCCTATTCTATATATATCGTAATTCAACGGCTCATTAATTTTTACATTACTCACAAATATTGGAATAGTTTGTACAGACGATAAACCGCTCCCGTTAAAGACTTCGAGCTTCAAAGATATAGTATTATCCGGTGCGACCAAAGTATCAAGGCTGCCTAATGTCCCTCTATCAACCTCTAAAGTACCACTATTTTCTAGAGTGATGCCCTCGGTATACCACTGAGTTACTTCCTCTGGTTCGCCAACACCCCATGAAAGAGTATAATGGTCAAAGGTTGCTGTTTCCGAGGTGCCTTTTTTTGCCACACCGCTAATATTGATAGAATCTGTAACTTCATCATAATAAGTCGGGATCATAATACCTGCCAAGGGTTCATCAAATGTTGGCATTTTAATCGGAGTTTCGGGATCCCCAATCACATTTAGCTCATAAGCAACAAATCGTATATAAGGATCAGACAAATTACCAAAATTCTTAAACTTAGACTGGTAATTTGCTTTTGCAATATTAGTAATGCCATCTACTATCATCGTATCAACAAACTGCCGATGAAACCTTTGCGAAGGCCCGTCTGTGGAATCAAATCTACCCCACCCAAATCTGGAATTTCCAACAAAAGCAAATGCTCCGTTGTCATCCAGCACAAAATGCTCTGCAATAGAATCAGATTCTGTATAATCTCCCTCGTAATTCCAGTTGTCAAATGAGGCTGGATAGCATCCCTGAGAATATACCAAGAAATAATCTGTATTGGTCAGTTGATCCAAATCAGTATCTCCGCTGTCACCACAATATGATCCTGGCGAATTAAACGGCGCATGACATAATTTCATATTATAAAGCGTACTGGAATGGCCTAAGTGGTTGATAAAATTAACGCCCTGATTCATGATTTCGATTAATTCTGTATTAGACCATGAATAAACTTCAGAATCATAAATAGGATCAATTAAATAGTCTTCGTATAATCCATTAGTATTGTAACCATCATGGTAACCGCCCCATTTGATCTGCTCCATTGTTTCTGTAGCATATTCAGCCACTGTACCAAATCCCAAATGCTCCCCAACTGTTAATGCTTTTTTTAAGTAGTCAGCATCTGATTGCTCATAAGCAATTGTTTTACTGACGAAGGTCTGAACTTCAGCTGATGAATCAACTGGCGCTCTGCCTATATAAACATCGCCCATCATTGGCAACTCACCGCCGCCAATTCCATCTCCTGGCTCGGCAAATTTGCCATCGCCGTCATAATCAAAATTAGAATAAACCGTACCATAATATATATCACTTGGGATACCGGCGCTATCGCTTAAACCAAAATCATAAAAAAGTCTTGCTGGAATAATCATATCACCGCTTTCACCACCTACATCTCCACCATCACCATCACCACCCAACAAAACGTATTCCGTTGTTGAATTCGCCCAGACATCTCTGATAAAATTCCTGATTCTGGAAGCGTTATCATCATGTCCGGCCACATGGCAATAATCATCCCCGAAATAAAAGTTCAATGATCTCATGTAAGCACTGTTGCATTCATAGTCCGGATTAGAGAGAATTGATTCAACCGTAACAACGGTAGAGCTGATGGGATTATTCGGTCGGCTTGCTTTCCAGTCAGCCAGGGGCTGAAAATCACTAACAAATTCTTCGCTGGTGATAATGACATAATTAAAATCAGACTGCGCAGTTTGGGAGCTTTCATCACTGCCTGATTCAGTAATTAATTTTTCATAGGCAGGCTCATCAATAGACTTTCCTTTTTTATAAGTATTTAATTTATCATAATTATCCACCCTCACTTTTACTTCTTCCTCATCAACGGGCAGCTTTCTAAAAGAGGCCGGCACTTCATATCCTGCAACCTCCTTTGTTTTTACCTCAAAAGAAATATCCGGATAATATTCAACTATTCTGTCTTTCGGAAAGTACTTAACCGGAAAAATGTTTAAGATCAATATTGAGTAACCCCGAAACTCCTGTATTGAAGCAATTTCATAATCTTTTACCGGGAATGGCTTGCTGGATTCATAAATCTCCGGATCAGGGGCAGTTCTTACAAATAACTCTGTTTTTAGATTCCCTTCATCATCCAATAAATACTTTGGCACCTCTCCTCCAAATTTTTTCTTGACAAGTTCAATGTCTGGAGACGGAACAAATTCATCATAAAAAATTAATTCATCTGAATGTGTGGTACTGACAATCTCATTAATAGCAGGTAGATACGACAGAGGAATCGGCTGTTGAACTGGTTCAATATTAACATTTTTGAACACTTGTTTACTTTTTTTACTTATACTAACTGAGTCAACGTCATGTCCTTGCGGTAGCAGGATCCTTTTTGTCATAACTGGCAAACTGGGCTCTCCTAGATTTCCGATTGGATTCGTTCCTTCAATAGTAACTGAATGAAATCCAAAATCCTTATTATCAATCCTTGGTGTTGGGGCCGATACTTGCAAGGAAAATGTGGGTTTAACAATTGATTTAAAAATTCCAATGTCTTTGCCAAATAAACCATAGCTTGCTGCCGCATAAGCAAAAAATCCAACAGAAATTACTAACAGTAAAGCTGTAACAATTAACGTTTTAGCATTAACATAAATTCCAATATCTGATTTTACTTCGGTTGATATTGATTCTGTTATTTTTTGAGAAGTCATATTATTCTAGATTTGAATTTATATAATAAAAAAAGCCCCAAAAAGGAGCGTCTTATTTTGAAAATTTACTCTGGACAAAAGCATCATCCATAAAATTTTATTTAATTTCTTTAGATAATCTTACCTTATCTTGGCTAATTTGTAAATGGAAATACTTGATGCTTATTGGTAAGTGGGGTTTTTATAATTCTATTCACAAGGCTCGGTTGGTTCCGGCGCTGATGGCACGCCGTGCTTGACCCACCGGCCATCCTGACACAGCCAGGTGTCCTCATCCCCGGCAATAAAGCGGATGCCCAGGATAACCACAACAACTATCAGTACGATCATCACAATTTTTAAGATTTTATTCTTCATAAATAGCTACGGTAACCAACTATCTAGTTCAATTGGTTGGATAACTTCGGGCACATCGACCGAGGGTGAGTTTACCAGATGAGAAACGGGAAACAGTTTCAGTTGCCTCTCCGGGTATGGTTTCAGTAAATTCATTAGATCATCAGTTTTAGCTTCATCATCAATCCAATATTGTTCATCTTTCTTGTCGAGCATTACCGGCATGCGATTATGGACAGAAGCTACTAAGGAATTTGAGTTAGTAGTGATGATGGCAAATGAGGGAATTATTCGGCCTGGTTTGGTCTGATATAATTCCCACAACCCGGCAAAAGCAAAAGGTTCATCGTTTTTTAGGGTAATACGATAAGGTTGCTTACCACCTGGCCGACCGCGCTGCCATTCAAAAAAACCATCGGCAATTATCAAACATCGCCTTTTTTTAAAAGGTGCGCGAAACGAAGGCTTGGTCAACAAGGTTTCGGCTCGAGCATTAATGAAACCATCTTGATGTTTATCCCTTTTTAACCATTTGGGTCTAAGTCCCCACAATCCTAGACGTATAGCCTCGGGCTGGTCATTAGTTATTACCGGCAGTTTCTGTGATGGAGCTGCGTTATAATGATGAAATAGCGGCTCTTGGACCTTGGCCTTAAATCTTTTTTCTAATATGTCATCAGGTGTAAGAATGGAAAATCGACCGCACATATATACAGCATAATTTGAAAATTAAAAAAAATCAAAAACGGGAAGCTGTCTTCCCGTTTTTATCCTGTTGCTTCAGTCCATGTCGGATAGCCGTGATTATACCGGTGGCTAGCGATACTAACCAAATAATCAGGGCCTTATATCCATACTGTCGGATATAATTAGTACACTTGATTATCCGCCATGAGCCGATATGAGAGGCAAAAATCAGATTATGCCCAGCCGCTAGCCCGACTGTTGTCATGGCCAACAAACCAAGCCACCCGACAAAGCCGTGAAAACTAGTTGGCCCGGCGGCCAACAGGCCCATCTTTATACTAGCCAGCCAGTCAAGGGCCAGGCCGATTACCAAAACCTGAAAATATCGGCGACGGTACCAGTGACTAAGTCCGTAAAGACCGTAGCAATATAGCACCAGAACGATTATGACAAGAACGACTGCGTCGTACATCACGCTACCTCCTTTACGGATGTATTTTTGTTTTTTCCCTCTTAATCTACCAAATTAATAATGATGACTATTTCTTGGCCGAAATTATTTCTCGGTATAATTTTTCTAACATGTCGACCACGTTTTCCCATGAAAATTTTTCTGCCGTCTTGAGTCCTTGGTTAATATACCGTCGCTGACGTTCTTTATCATTTAGCAGATCAACCAAGGCTTGAGCTAGGGCTTTGGGATTGCGGGGTTGAGTTAAAAATCCGTCCCTATCATGACTAACGACAGCGTTGTAACCCGGAATATTTGAAGCGATTACCGGCTTACCAGCCGCCATAGCCTCAATCAATACAATACCAAAACTTTCGGCGCCGGTTGACGGGAAGACACAAATATCGGCCGCCGCATAATATTGCGGCAGTTCTGATTCGGTAGCATAACCGGTAAACCTTACTCGATCTTTCAAGCGCGGAAGAACCATGTTCTGATAATAGGTTTTTAAGAAACCACCGCCGACCACGACTAACCTAGCCCTGGGAATTTTATCAATAACGTGAGGCATAGCGGCTACAATATAACGAATTCCTTTACGGGGAGATAGCCGGCCAATGCTTACTATCAACGGATCATTATTTTGTCGTATACCCGGCAGTGGTTGGTTGGTCGGATTAAATCTTTTGTTATCTACTCCATTTGGAATGATATGATAATCACCGGGAAAATACTGATTGATAAATTCTCTAGCATTTTTAGATACGACTATGTTACCGTCGATTTTTTTATGACTGTTACGCCATAAGCGGCTAAAGTAATCATAAATAATATTGTGTCCAGTGGCGGTGCTGGTGTGATAGGTACCAACCTTGGGGCAGGTAAAGGTTTTGGTGGCCAACAAAGGCAGGATCGGATCTAGGGGTGTATGTATGTGAACAATGTCAAATTGTTTATTCTTTTGTATCAGTTGCAGCTTCCTTCTCAAGTGTCGGCCAACTGTAAAATGAGCATAAGAGCCGTTAGCTGGTATGGTCACATTTAAACCAAGTCTGATCACATCCAAACCATGATCATGTTCGCTGTCAAACGGTGTATAATTAGCCGTTATTACCGTTACCTGATGGCCTCTATTTTTCAGTTCATTAGCCGTATGATAAACATGCTGAGACACCCCACCCCTGACCGGAAAAAAACTTTGTGTGACTATACCAATTTTCACCGACTACTTTATTGCCCGATTAATTGCGGGGTAGATTAGAATCCAAGCGGCGTGCTAGCGTCTCCAAATCCGACTGAAAAATTACTTTCGCCAGCATCAACCAAGAAAGCCAAGAAACCAGTATCATCGATGGCGCTGTTGGTACCAACAATTTTAAAATCTGACAACGATACTGTCTGTCCGCTGCCGGTCAGTAATTTTGCATCTGTTCTAAGCCAGGAGTTAATATCTCTTAGATCAGCTGTTGCCAGCCGTTCATAATAAACAACGACATACTTTTGACCGCTGGGTGCCGTATCGCCCCGCCATGAACTATCGTCCAGAGCTGAGGTGATATTAAAATCAATACCCTTGTGAGAAATAGTTTTGGTAACTTCAATATCGCCGATGTCGGCATTAACATTTAAGTTCACTGTATCGACCGTTTGTGTATTAGTATTTTTTGGTGTTACGGGTGTGGCGTTTGTAGTAGTTGTGGATGCCTCTTCGTTGTTAAGAAAGAAAAACCAGCCACCAGCGATAACCGCCCCCGCCGCGATTAAGACTATGACTACGTATAGTACTATTTTTTTATTCATTGAGATGTCCTTAAATAATACCCTTAAAGTATAAAAAATATCCGGGAATAGAGCAAGTTGACAATTATGCCGTTCATTAATACATTTACATTTATCGATGTGCCGCATCGTAAGATGTTGTGTCTCGCTAAGATGCCTCAGACACACCAAGTGGGGCACAACATCACCGCCAGGCTCTCCTCTTTCTGTTTCCTTGAGGGCCTGGTTTATCTTGTTTATAGATGTAATAGTGTGGTAGCCCCAAGGGGAATCGAACCCCTGTTTTCAGGATGAGAACCTGATGTCCTGGGCCACTAGACGATGGGGCCAAGTTCGCTGGTATAAAAAAACAGCAAAAGTAGTATAGGGGTCAGAGTCCCAAAAATCAAGGTTTTGATTACCTTGAAAGTTGGGTCGTAAAACCCTTTGGTAAAGGGTCTAATATATTTGAAATTAGTCGTCGCGCTGAGCGTAGATGCCAGCCAAGAAAGCAACCATGGCCAGGGTCAAGTAGAAGTATGACGAAAGATAAATCTGTTGGTCCGATATCTCGGTAGCCACACCAAACACAGCCATGACAACGCCAAACCAATAATAACTTTTCGCCAAAACGGCCCGATGGAGTCTAAACACTAATTTTCACCTCCTTTTTACTTTTATTTGCTTTATTTATCAAAAAAACGCTTGATTAACTTCATTTTACCTTTTTTACTACCTTTTCCGCAAGCTCTACTAATCGGGTAGAATATCCCCATTCATTATCATACCAGGCAACCACATGGATCAGGTCACCATCAACCACCTCTGTCAAAGACAGGTCAACTATAGCTGAGTGAGGATCACCAATTAGATCGGACGACACTACCGGTTCGCTGGTCACGGCCAGTAGATGGCTGTAATTTGGATCAGCCGCCTTTTTACTAAAGGCCTCATTGACCTCCTCTTTAGATACCTGGCGACCGACTAAAACTGTAAAATCCGATAAAGAAACGACGGGGGTGGGCACGCGAACGGCATAACCGTCAAACTTACCGGCTATTTCGGGAATGGTTTCAGTGGTTGAGATTGCTGCCCCTGAGCTGGTCGGAATGATATTTATCGCCGCGGCTCTGGCCCGTCTTAAATCCTTGTGTGAATTATCCAACAAGTTCTGATCCGAGGTATAAGAATGGATAGTGGTCATAAAACCCTTTTTAAAACCAAAGGCCCGATTTATTATACCGGCAACCGTGGCCACGCAGTTGGTCGTACATGAGGCATTTGATACCAACTTGTCACCCTGATAATTATCTTCATTAACACCAATTACGTAGGTGGGTACATCACCAGTGCCTTTGGGTGGCGCCGATAGTACAACTGCTTTGGCTCCAGCTTTAAGGTGGGCTTCAGCGGCTCGATCTTTTACAAAAGCACCCGTGCATTCTAATACTACGTCTATTTTTTTATCTGCCCAAGGTAGTTTTTCTGGTTGGCGCTCATGAGTAACAGAAATCTCGTCCTGACCGATAAGTAGTATGTCTTGATCCAGATCATAATTAACTGCTTCATCATACCGACCGTATACTGAATCATACTTTAACAGATTGGCCATGGTGTCGACACTGGAAGTATTATTAATCGCTACCACTTCAATATTTTTATTTTTACGGGCGATGCGAAGTGCAATGCGTCCTACGCGCCCAAAGCCATTTATTGCAATACGTGTTTTTTTCATAAGATTAAACTTAATTATGAAGCGGATATATTATTAATAATGTTTAAAAAGGTTTTTGGCTCACGACTGGCCGTACCGACTAAAACGCCATGGATATATTCGCGATCAACATAATTGGCCACATTCTCAGGAGTAACACTACCGCCATAAATAATGGTAAAATTTTCTTGGACTACATTTTGCGGATATATATCAATAAGTGCTTGGGTAATGACGGTAGCAATTTCCTTAGCTTGATCGGGATCACAGGGCTGGCCAGGATATATCGACCACACAGGCTCATAACATATTTTTAAATGTTGTCTTTTGGTTGGTGGTGGTATATAACGCAAAGCTTTCTTAACCTGATCGGTTATAACCATATGCTGCACTCCTTGACGCCTTTCTTCAGCTGTTTCGCCGACACAAAGCAACGGTGTAAGCTGATGTCTAATAGCGGCAGCAACTTTTTTATCAATCATTTCGTCGGTCTCACCGACATTTTGCCGTCTTTCTGAATGGCCAATGATCACGTGTGTCACCCCGACTTCTTTCAGCATTTCCGGTGCTATTTCACCGGTATAATTTCCCGGATCTTCCCAAAAAACATTTTGCGCTCCTAATTTTATGGATGAGTCCTTTATTATTTCACCGACAGATATTAATGATAAATAGGGTGGGCAGACAATCACCTCCGGTGAGGTTAGGGTTTCTAAACCAGACTTAATATCTTCGGCCAGTTTCACACTTTCTTCTATAAGTGTGTTCATCTTCCAATTAGCTACCACATATGTTTTTTTATCTGATAGTTTAACGGTCATAAATTATGATAATAAAGCACTTAAACCTATAGTGGTTATTGTAACAATTATTGAAGCAATTAACACACCCACTGAAATTAAAGCCAAGGCTAGTTTCCTTGGTACACCAAACACAAAGGCGGCTACTGTCCCCGTCCAGCCACCAGTGATCGGCAATGGTATAGCCACAAAGGCTATCAAGGCCAATGCACCCCAGCGTTCAAAGCGAGATATATTTTTACGTCGGGTCCTGGTAAACAGCCAGTGGAAGAATTTATCCATCATCCGGCTATGTCGTCGCAACCAACGTGATATTGGCTCGAGTAGCCATATTAAAAATACCACCGGAATTAAATTGCCAACTATAGACAAAATAACCACATCTAACCAAGGTAAAGAAAACACTTCTAACCCTATGGGAATAGCTGCCCTCAGCTCGGCAATCGGTAAAGTGGCGATTAACAATACGGCTAATTCGTGAGGAATATTTTGAAATAAATTGGCATAATCAATGCCCATTTTTATTTGACTTGCTTATCAGTCTGTTCGTCCTGATTAGGATTTAATTCTTGCTCTAATAATTGATCCAATACTTCGCTGCTTGATAATTTGTCATAATTGGGTAATTCGCTTGTTGAAGTTACGCCAAGGTGCCTCAGAAAATCAAAAGTAACTTGATACATAGTAGTGTGGCTTTGCTTATTTTCCTCAGCATCAATAAGTCCCTTAATCAATAAATTTCGTAGTATCAATGCACAATTTACTCCCCTGATGATGTCTAATTCGGCTTTAGTTATCGGTCCGCGATAGGCTATTATGGTCAATGTTTCTAGGGCTGGACGAGTTAGTTCACCTGAAATCTCAGATTTAATATAATCGGCAACCAGCTTTCCATTATCGGGGTGAGTTGCCAGCTGAAATTTATTACCGATACGAAGCAATTGAATACCCCGTTCGCCTTCATTAAGGATTTTTTCCAGCTCATCTAGGGCTGATGTTGTATCGGTAACATTAGCACTAATTAAATCAGCAATATTTTTTGCCGTTAACGGCTTAGTAGCAACGAATAATATGCTTTCTACTTTGGTTATTAGTTTCACTATATTGGCCTTTCTTCTTCTTTTTGAATTTCAATTTCATTGAACATGTCTTTTTGTACGACGGCCACCGATCTTTGCTTGACCAGTTCTAGCAGGGCTAAAAATGTGATAATCACGTCCATTTTGGATTTGGTAGTTTTTAATAAGGTACTGAAATTCACAAATGACTGATCAAATATTAAATTTTTTATTTGATTTATTTTTTCTTCAATATTCACTGTCCGCATAACCGCCTCTGGTGGTGGCGCCAAGTAAGGCTCTACTTCAGATATTACATTTTTAAAAACCTCAGCTAGATCAGCCAACTTCAGTTTCTTTGGCGGATTAAACACTGGCTCGATCAAAATGCTGGTTTCCCGATAATAGCTGTATCGCTTGGTGGCAATTTGTCCTTGTATTTCTTTAGACGCATCTAGAAACGCCTTATACATCTTCAGCTGCTGTTCCAGTCGATATCCCTCGTCCTCCGCTTCTTTCTCCAGTTGGGGTAATAAAGATTTGGATTTTATCAATAGAAGCTTAGCCGCAACGACCAAGAAATCAGATAATTCCTCTGGATTTGCATCTTCCGCCTGTCGTAGAAGACTAATATATTGATCGGTTACCGCCGCTAATGATATCTGACTTATTTCCAGCTCTCTATCTTCTATCAAATTTAGCAACAGATCCAGCGGTCCTTCGAAATGTTGTATTTTTATTTTACGCAATTATTTTTACTTTTTCTTAGGTTTACTTTTTCTGGGTTTAGTTTTTGCTCTTTTCTTAACTACTTTCTTTTTAGCCGGTCTAGCCTGCAATTTTAATCCCGAAGATTCTCCAATTGAACCAATTACCGGCTGTTCGGATTTTAGATAATCTTTAATTTTAATCCGTAGTGATTCGGTAAAACTGCCAGCGCCAAACAAGGCCTGAGCCGATTTGGTCAATGACCTGTCTATTATCACTTGAACTTTGTGTAGTGTGCCAAAGGGTGTAATAGCTCCAGGTTTAACATTAAATTTAGTTTTCATCTCCCCCTCTCGAGCGATCGAAACTTTTTTGGCCTTTAATAATTTTTTAAGCTTAGCCATATCCAGCTTTTGTTTAGCCGGCAACACGACTAACTTGTACTCTTTATCAACTTTTACTAAAAGCGTCTTGGCAATATCGTTAAGTTTTATTTTTAATGTTTGAGCTAGATCATAGGCAGTAAAAACCGTACGATGAGTTACAGCTTCGTAGGGTACTTTTAACTTTTTAAGATGGTTGATTACGTTTTTGGGTATAGACATATTATTCGTCAGAATTATTATCTTTAGTTTTTGGTAAGTTTTTCTCGGAGAAGCGTCGCTGGACTAATACAACCAGAAAAGCAAAGACGACCGCAGTAAATCCAATAATCACATAAAATCCGGCTTCCGAGTAATAACGAAACAGCATTAAGGTTATCTCGACAAATAACCGGATCGTCATATACAGCAAGAATAAGAAATATGAACGAATCATTATTTTCTGATGGGCCGGTAAACGACGATGACCAGTCATGTAATAAATAAGCTGCATAATAAAGAGCAATGGTACCACCAGGGCGATATGAAACACCAAGCGATTGGCTTCATAGGCGGCTGGTTCGCAGCCTGGTCCGGCTGCTTCAACATTAACTAACCTGGTGATAATTATCTCATCATGACAAAAAGAATACTGGGGATTAAAGAATTTATCTAGATCACCCCAGGCACGCTCACCCAGTAATACTAATAGAATTACAAAAATAATAGCGTAAAATATACTCCAGGCCGAATATTTTTCTTTTTTTTGTTCAGTTGCCATTATTTTACTTTATTATTACGTTTTTTCTTAAAAGATGCCAGCGGTAGTTGCTGTTGCTCTCCTTGTAGTTTGCGAGCCATCTGCTTGCCCTTGGTGGTCAACCTGACTGATTCAATATACCATTTATGAGGCGTCCGACGACCATAGCCGACGGCTAGCTCATGGTCGATCAGCCTTTCAATACTGCGGGTCACAATATTTTGTTGATCTTTTGATTTTGGCTTTTGTTTTTGGTCGGTGTAAAAATCTTGGAATTCTAATCGTAGTATTTGTTTTATTGGCCGTCGGTAGCTCTGGAGTAGAATGTAGCGCTGCAGTTTTGATAGACGCATTACTTCTTCTTTTTAATCTCGAGATGAAGTTCCGCCAATTGTTCGGGGGTGACTTCGGTTGGTGCTCCCATCAAGGGATCACTGACGTCATTACTGAGTGGGAAGGCGATAACCTCGCGAATATTCTTCTCCCCAGCAAATATCGATACCAATCGGTCAATACCTGGAGCAATACCGCCATGAGGTGGTACACCATACGTAAAAGCGGTTAATAAATGTTCAAAATCTTTTTTATGTTTTTCGGTAAAACCGATACAATCAAAAACCTTGCTTTGTATCTCGGGATCATGTATACGAATGCTACCACCGCCAACCTCTTGTCCATTTAGAACCATATCATGCTGCTGGCCGCGAGCCTGACCGGGATCAGTATCCAGTAAAGGTATATCCTCAGTTTTTGGCGCCGTAAACATATGATGACTGGGTGCCCACTTCTCACCGGCGCCGTAAAAATAATCATCGGCCGATTGTTTCGTGAACAGCGGAAAATCAGTAATCCAGGCAAAGGCTAGCTCGTTTGGATCTTTCTTATCCTTTCTCAAGTCAGGGGAATCGGTACTATATTTATCCATCGCTTCTTTATAGGTCAGTCGGGGCCAGGGTTGGGTGGTAATTTTTTTATCTGGGAAAAGTTCTTTGACTAAACTTGAAAAAAGTTTTTCTGTGATTTGTAATATATCATCTTGTTCGACAAAACTCATTTCCAAATCCAATTGATAAAACTCTCCCGGTGACCGATCGGCCCGCGCATCTTCATCGCGAAAGCAAGGAGCAATCTGATAATATCTTTCAAAACCGGCTACCATCAATAACTGCTTATACTGCTGGGGACTTTGTGGTAAGGCAAAAAATTTACCAGGATGTACCCGTGATGGCACCAAATAATCCCGTGCCCCCTCGGGAGTTGATTTTGTTAGTATCGGAGTTTGAATCTCAACAAAATCATTATTATTAAGATATTCACGGATATAGCGAATAACACTGGCCCGTACTCTCAGGTTGCGAGCCATCCGCTTGTGACGCAAATCTAGATAACGATATTTTAAGCGTAAATCATCACTAGCTTGCCGATCTTCATTAACTATTTCAAAGGGAGGAGTTTTGGCCCGGCTTAATATTACTAACTCGGTTGCCGAAATCTCAACCTGTCCGGTAGACACATCTTTATTCACATTTTTAGATTGGCGTTCTACCACCTGGCCAGTTACTTGAATAACAAATTCTGGTCTAAGTTTTTGGGCTTCTTTAATCGGAGCATCAAACACTACTTGAACTAAACCAGATCGATCACGCAGATCAATAAATACGATTTGTCCCATCCGCCTGACTCGATGCACCCAGCCGGCTAGATTAACTGTCTTATCTACTAATTTAGTTGTTTGGCTGGTTAATATCCTGTTCATTTGTTATTGGTTCCAGATTTAAAAATAATTCTTGAGTAGAAAATAAATTAACAGCAATTAGACCGCTCCATTCTTCGGTATTTTCCGGCTGTATCGTATATTGGCCATGTGGCAATTTAATTACTGCCGTGCCGACAGAATTTGTTCTTACGGTAGTTGATATCAAATTTCGACTGATAGGTTGTCCATATTCCTCAATCAATAAATTCTCGTTGGCTACCGCCGTTAAATCACCTGCCGACCTGACCCTGACAACTAATTCATATTGAGCCAGTGGATTGGTGACTGAATCTTCGGTCGGCGAAGAAGAAAGTAAATTAATATAATAAACTGCGTAATAACCGATACCGGTTAGTAATATCAATGACAATACAACCAAAGCTATGCGCAGAATAACAATATTTGTAGATAAATCTGGTTCTATTAGCGGTTCGGGTTTAACCATGGTTATGGACGTAAACGATTCAGCATCCGAGGGAAGGGAATAGTTTCTCTGATATGCGTAATCTTGCCCAGCCAAGCGACTACTCTTTCTAACCCCACGCCAAATCCAGAATGTGGAAATGTACCGTACTTACGCAAATCAAGATACCATTCATATTCTTTCTGGGGCAGTTTGAATTCCCTTAATTTCTTAACTAACAGATTATAATCGCTAATTCGCTCTGAGCCACCAATTATTTCACCATAGCCCTCGGGGGCGATCAGATCGGCATTAAGAACTAGTTTTTCATTCTCGGGATCAGGTTGCATATAAAAGGCTTTTATAGCGGCCGGATACTTGGTGATAAATACGGGCTGATCATATTCCTGACTGATTGTAGTTTCATCTTCAGCGCCTAGGTCACTACCCCATTTAATATTGGAGCCTTTCTGCTGTAAAGTCTTAATTGCTTCATCATAGGTCAAGCGCGGAAAAGGAGTTCTAATTTTTTTCAAAGATTCTGGATCGCGTTCTAGTATTTTTAATTCATCCAGCGATTCATCTAATACACTTTTTATAACCGAAACGATGAGATTTTCTTGAATTTGTAAATTTTCTTCATGTTCGACAAAAGCCGCTTCCGCATCAAGCATCCAAAACTCGGCTAAGTGTCGTCGAGTCTTTGATTTCTCGGCTCGAAATGTGGGTCCAAAATCATATACCCTGCCCAGAGCTGCTGCTGTGGCTTCGATATAAAGCTGTCCCGTCTGGGCCAAATATGCGGTTTCACCGTGAAACTCGGTTTTAAATAAGGTGGTCGTCCCTTCAGCAGCAGTAGGAGTGAGAATTGGTGAATCGGTTAATACAAAACCATTTTCTTTCATGTATGATCTCAGGGCCCAGACGATCTGGTCACGCAGCTTCAAGGCTGCTCTCTGCCGACTTGAACGAAGCCAAATATGCCGGTGGTCCATTAGAAACTGGGTACCGTGGGCTTTCTTGGCAATGGGATAATCATCAGCGATCTGTATAATTTCAACATTCTTTCCAGTTAACTCAAATCCAGAAGGCGATCTCTTTTCCTGTTTTACTTCTCCAGTAATTATGACCGATGATTCAATGGTTATTTTTTCCAGTGTTTTAAAAGTATCATCACTGACAGCTTTTTGTTCAACTACGACTTGTATCACTCCTGTACCATCTCTGATTTGCAGAAAAAATATTTTCCCACTTGAACGGATGTTAAATACCCAGCCTTTTAAATGAATGGTCTGTCCGATATATTTACCGATATCTTTTATATATGCTACTGACATTTAGTCTAAGTATAATTAAACCATACCGACATTAGTCTGGATAATCCATGTTCATGTAAACACAGATTATTATACCATTTTTCACTCATCTGTCAACGAACTTTTTATAATATATTTTCTTATTTAGAACTGTTACCACTATTACAATAGCTAATAATCCCCACCATAAATCATCAGCGGTGTCTAAAAGATTAGTAATCCTATTGGTATTGAACAATATATCACCAACGTATTCGGTAATCTCATATAATACTGTAAGTAGCATGGCTGATGATATTACTATAAAATTATGCCAAAATTTGGATAAATTTAATTCTCCTTTTTGTTGAAAACCAGCGAAGATATACACAAATATAGCTGCCACCATAGCCGGACCAACCACGTGTACCAATTGATCCCACCAGCCATAGCGACCATAAAGGTGAGCAAAATTACCGGCGGCATCAAACCATATGCCAGCAGCTACTAACAGCCAAAGCCAGCTTGGTAGATGAGTGTTTCTTTTTTTAAAATAAGAATTAATACCCAAATACAAAAGCACTCCTATAACATTGGTACTGATAAGCGCTAACTTTCTCTCCAGATTGTCATAATCCAAAAACAGCTCTAAAAATAGTAGCACCACTAAAGAAAATAAACTAAAAGTTCTAATTCCCATGTTGATGGCTTAAGCGGCGACGATAAAAAACTTTAATTAACTCAATCATCATTATCACAATAACCGCCGAGATAATTACCAATATCCACTCATTCAATCCAATTGATACAATTTGAAATACATTCTGTAGTGCCGGTAGATACAAAGCCAGTAACTGCATTATCAAACCTATGCCAATGGCAAATATCAACCAGCGGTTATTAAATGTTTTTAACGAGAATATCGAGTGTCTAAGCGATTTCACACTAAAGGCAAATAATAATGTATCAATTCCCAGCGCGGCAAAAGCTACGCTTCGAGCCAAGGCGGCATCACCGGTACTGTGCCAGTAAAACCAGAATAGGCCTAAGGTGATAAGGGCAGTGATAAGACTGACCGATATAATTAACATTCTCATCTGAGGGGAAATAATTGACTCCGAAGCCGGCCGTGGTGGCACCTTCATGCTTTCCACCTCTTCCGGTTCAACGGTCAAGGCAATGTGAGGAAAGCCATCAGTAATAAGATTAATCCACAAGATCTGGGCAGCTATAAGCGGGAGGGGAAAATCTTTAATCCATATACTGATAATCAAGCTGGTTCCAATTAAGATTACTTGAGTGAAGCTATCAGCAATTAAATACGTTACCAGTTTCCTCATATTATCAAAAATAACCCGCCCTTGGCGGATAGCCGATACTATCGATTTAAAATTATTATCCATCAATACCATACTGGCCGTCTCTTTGGCTACAGCCGTACCCGAACCTAGAGCCACTCCGATATCAGCTGAGCGCAGGGCTGGGGCATCGTTAACACCATCACCAGTCATAGCTACTACCTCTCCTCTGGCCTGCAGGGCATCGACAATGCGTAATTTATCACGCGGTGATACCCGGGCGTAAACAGAAACTTTTTCTACTCGCTCAACTAGATCGTGATCGGATAAAGCCTTTAATTCATCACCATCTAATATATTCTGACTTTCATTGGGTAGGCCCAGTTCGCCGGCGATAGCCTTAGCTGTATTGTGATGATCGCCGGTAATCATGGCTACTTTAACACCGGCTTGTTTTACGCTTTCTATGGTTTCATTAACCGATGCCCGCAATGGATCTTTAATAATTACAAAACCAGTGAATATTAATGGTGTTTCTAAAATGTTAAGATCATGAAAAGCATTTACTTTTGGTCCGACTGAACTATAAGCCAGAGCCAACAAACGTAGTCCTTTGCCGCTTAATTGATCAAATTTATGCCTTAATTTGTCTCGGTGGTCTTTACTTAATCCTTTTACCTTATCACCATCTAAATAGCGGTCAGACATATTAAGTATGTTTTCCGGTGCTCCTTTAGCCAATAATTGGCGGTGTTTTTTTTCAGCCCGATGCAGTGTCATCATATATTTTCGTTCGGAGCTGAAAGGTATGGTATCCAATCGCGGCATTTCCTTATCTAAACGTGATTTGCGAAAACCTAATTTATTACCAGCGGCCAACAAGGCTCGTTCCGTGGGATTGCCGATCACCTTCCAGTCTTTTAATTCAGCATCTTCATTTTCAATAAAAGCATCATTGCAGAGCATGCCGATCTTTAATAACTGAACAACATGTTCAGGATGTTTGCTTTCAGCCGATATTTTATCAGTATCATATTCGTTATCACTAGCAATGATTCCTACTACGTGCATTTGGCCCTCGGTTAGAGTTCCAGTCTTATCAGTGCAAATAATAGTAGTAGAACCTAGTGTTTCGGCAGCTAATAATCTTCTTGTTAAGGCTTTCTTTTTTAACATCCGCTGCATGCCAATTGTTAAAATAACAGTAATGCCGATGACTAACCCCTCGGGTACCGCCGCTACCGCTACTGCTACAGCGGTGGTAAACATTTGTACCACATCTTTGTTGGCAATCACCCCAATTGAAAAAATTAAGATACTTATGGCCAGTACTATATAACTTAAAGTTTTACCTAAGTTTTGTAACTGTTTTTGCAGAGGCGTAGATTCTTCCTTGGTCGCTTTTACCAGTTCAGCAATTTTTCCAATTTCTGTTTTATTTTTAGTACTAACAACTACCGCTCGGCCTTCACCGCGGGCAACGGTAGTCCCCATAAACACCATGTTAGCCTGGTCACCGACGCCTTTATCTTCAGATATTTCTGACTCAATTTTTTCTACTGGAAATGATTCTCCGGTCAAGGCCGCTTCGTTTGTATAAAGCGATACCGACTTAATGACCCGGCAGTCAGCGGGGATGTGATCACCGGTACGTAAAACCACAATATCACCGACCACAACATAAGTAGAATCTATTTGATGTTCTTTACCATCACGTAAAACCACTGACTTGTAAGTAACCGCTTCACGAAGTTTATCTAATGACCTTTCGGCCCTATATTCTTGTAGCCAACCGACGACAACATTGATAATAACCGCTACGGCTATAATCCAGCCATCGACAAAATCGCCCAAGGCAAAGCTAATAGTGCTGGCTGCTACTAGGATCAGAACCATAGCCGATCTAAATTGATTAAAGAATATCTTTAAACCAGGCAAGGGCGGGGCCTTAGGCAGGATATTCTTACCTTGCTGAGTTAATCTTTTTTTAGCTTCTTCAACAGTCAGTCCATCGGCTATACTCTTAACTTTCTTTAGTACTGAATCAACTTTCTGTTGATACCACTTTTTACTAGGCATATATGTATTTTACCACAGTAACTTTCTATAATGAAAAGCAGAGCCGGAAATCATAGAAAATGATAAGCTCTGCTTTGTTGTGGCTATAAATTGGTCGGTCACTGGCTTGCATGGTGGGGGTCCTTTCCGTCAGAGGTCGGCTTTGAAATTACCTCTATAGTGAGGGGGTCAAGGTAATCTGACAGCGAACTGCCGAAAACGTCAGCCAAGCCGTTAAGCCGGGCGTAAAGCAATTGCCGTATTTGCCGGCGAGTGGGTTTGTCAAAATTGCCCTCCAGAGCAATATGACATCCTTGACGACAGTTTTCGTTTACCTTGCCGCATATAGTCGGGGCCAGACCGAGCAAATCCTGCAGAACAAAACGAGCGATGAAAAAGACAATGTTGCCGTAAATGCTTCTGATCAGCTGGCTTTGCCCAGTAACGGTATATTCAATATCCATTTTCTTGATCAACGAAATCACCTCCTTAATCAGGACTGTAAAAACTAGTGAGCACCAATTTATAAATGAACAGCAAAACGTTTGTTTTTGCTGTTCATTTTTGAGCTTAAGCATTATAACAAAACGGCAAAATTAATACCAATTCAACATACATAGAGAGGTAGAATCTAATTCTTTTTTGCTTTAGCAACTAACATTATCAATAGTACCAATACCACCGCTACCAGCAAAGTTGTTAGCCATATTTTTGCACCTAGACCAAATTTAGTGCTGTCTTCCGTAGCTGTGGTAGCGGTAGTGGTGGCTGCAGGAATATTTGTAGTAGTAACATTAAAATTAATTGCTTCACTTTGACTTATATTATCACCTTTGGTATCGATGATTTTTATCTGCACCTTATGTTCTCCCGGTTCTAATGGGCCAGGTAGGGTGTATGACCAGTCACCATCACCATTACTGAACGTGGTAGCAATCAATGTCTCCTGGCTAGCTATCGATAAAATTACAGTTGCATTCGGTTGAGTTGTGCCACTGAATTTTATGGCTTCATCATCAGTAAATTGTAGCGTTGTTCCGGTTTTGGCGGTAATGACTTCCCCGGCTTCAATAAATTCCATAATACTTACATTTCCCAGTACAGAGGTTAGGCCTGCCGTCGGGGCTTCAACTGGAATATTTTCTTGAAGCCAAGCAGACAAACGATCAATTGGCGTAGAGTGGTCAATATGAAACTGCATTTCCGTACAGCGGGGATAGCGGTTCCAGTATTGATTATAAGTAGTATAGACCTGTTCTAGGTACTGATCATCAGAATTATTAGGGGTTAATTTAGATGATAATCTGATGGTATCATCACCGGCGGTGGTAGTAGATATTTTACAGCCAAATTTTTCAGTCAGAGCCTCACTGTTCAGCCACTCGACAAGTCGTTCAATTGGCGTAGAGTGGTCATAATGAAATTGCATTTCCGTACAACGAGGATATCGATTCCAAACACCATAATAAGCATTATATACCCGTTTAAAGTATGTATCGATATCACTACCAGTAGTAAACTCTTTATTAATTCGTATAGTATTTTCATCAGCGCCGGATATGCTAAAGGCACAGCCATAAGCACTGGTTACTGCGTTATCTGCTATGGCTATCTGTCCTGAAGCCAGGGTAGTAAATGTTAATATATCAGAAGTAACATCAGCATCAGCATCAAGTACGCCATATAATTCACGATAGCTGTCGGATACTGAAGCTGTGAACCTTATATAATATGTAGTCGAGGGATTTAGGGGTTCAATTTTTCGTACATGTACTAGGCCACCAGCCCCTGCGCGCCCACCTCCCAGGCTGTATACTTCGTTGGGTAATGTATCGGAAACAGTACCGTAGTTGTATTTAATTATTCCCTCTTTGGATAAATTTACGTTAATAAAGGCTGACGTATCGGTTATGCCATCTATCTCAATATTATCTACGGCGATACCACGTTTGGTTGTGCTAAATGTATTTTCACCTGACACGGTTTGATTATCAGCCCCGTCTATCGCAGTTACTTGATAATAATAAGCAGTATCATATTCAAGACCGGTCAACACCGCCACCACCCGGTTGCTTCCCTGCACATTACCGGTAATGGTTTCAGTGTAATTTCCTAGTGAAGTACCATATTTTATATTGCCGGTTATTGGCTCGGTTGACCGCCAATCGATAGAATAACTAACCTTTTCAGCTTCTTGATTAAGATGGGCGCTTATATATATGATTGGTGGCGCATCGGGATCTTGGGCATCAACCGTACTATGTAAAAAAAGAAACCCCATTAATAAAACTACCATATATATTAAGGTTGATAACTTTTTCATATATATAAATTAATATTCAGATAATATTATACTAACAAAAAGTACCATATATTTATATAGTGGTAGGCGCAGAGGGTCTCGAACCCCCGACACCCTGCTTAAAAGGCAGGTGCTCTACCAACTGAGCTATGCGCCCACACAAACCACCTGCCACAGAATAACAAAATATGGTTGAAATGACAAGATTATTTAAAAACAGTCTTCCCGTTGTGGATAACAGCAGTGGATTTATTGTGCAATTTAGAGGGTTGCTTAAGGCAAGTTAAAGGGTTAGAATACGTAGGCCTAACCTACAAAATAATATATGGCTAAGACAAAAACAGTAAATATTAAGGAAGAAAGGTTACCACCACAGAATATTGAAGCTGAACAATCAGTTTTGGGTTCCCTTCTGATCGATCAAGAATCAATCGTAAAAGTGGCCGATATTATTCGTCCGGACGATTTCTACAAAGAGGTTCATCGCGATATCATGGAATCGATGATCGATATTTATGAAAGACGAGAACCAATCGATGTTCTGTCGTTGTCCAATCGATTGAAAGAAAAAAATAAATTAAAGGACATCGGTGGTCGTGGATATCTAGCCGAACTGGCTAATCGCGTTCCGACAGCCAGTAATATAGTGCACTACGCCATGATCGTACAGCGCAAGTCTACTTTGAGGCGCTTACTATCAGCCGCAACGGATATCGTAAGTTTGGGCTATAGCGAGGTTGATGATGTGGAGAAGGTGCTAGATCAAGCCGAGCAATCATTGTTTGATGTATCACAAAGGTACTTACGGCAAAATTTCGTGCCAATAAAAAGCGTATTATCTGAAGCTTTTGATCGTATTGATGAATTGCACCGAGAGAGCGGAAAACTAAGAGGTGCCCCGACCGGTTTTGCCGACATTGATTCGATCTTAGCCGGTTTACAAAAATCCGATCTGATCGTAATCGCTGCCCGTCCATCGGTAGGTAAAACCACCCTAGCCCTGGACATGGCACGCCATGTCGCCGTTGAAAGTAAGCTGCCGGTAGGCATTTTCAGTTTGGAAATGTCCAAAGAACAATTGATTGATCGTTTATTATGTACGCAAGCTAATGTTGAGCTATGGAAAATGAGGACTGGCCGTTTAACGGACGAAGAAGAATTCTCTCGCATCGGCCATGCTATGGGCATATTATCCGAAGCACCAATTTTTATTGATGATTCTGCTATCACCTCGGTAATGGAAATGCGCACCAAGGCTCGTCGTCTTCAATCTGAACACGGATTGGGTTTAATGATTGTTGACTATCTACAGCTGATGGAAGGCCGATCGACTACCGAAAACCGAGTTCAACAAGTAGCCGAAATCACTCGAGCGCTTAAGGGTATTGCCAAAGAACTAAACGTACCAGTACTGGCTTTATCACAATTGTCCCGATCAACCGAAGCCCGAACACCGCCCATCCCTAAGTTGGCTGATTTACGAGAATCAGGTTCGATTGAGCAAGATGCTGACGTGGTACTATTTATCTATCGTGAAGCTATGTATAATAAAGATGTCGAAAGACCAAACGTAGCCGAAATTCACATAGCTAAACACCGTAATGGTCCTACCGGTAAAGTTGAATTATATTTTGATGAAAATCGAGTTAGCTTCCGTGATTTAGAACGAGAACAAGAACCAGAACCAGTAACCCCATTTTAATAATATGTTTGATAAACTAAAACAACTAAAAGAGCTAAGGGACCAGGCCAAGGATCTAAAAAGTAAACTGGCCGAGATTACTGTCTCAGCCCAAGCTGAAGATGATAAGATCACCGTGGTAATGAACGGCAATCAGGAGATCGTGTCTGTTGATATTGATGCTTCTTTACTAATACCTGATCAGAAAGAAAAGGTACAAAAGGGACTTATTGAAGCAATCAATCAGGCAAGCAAAAAGGCCAAGTCAGAAATGGCTAAGCAGTTTCAGCAGGGTAATTTCCAAATGCCAAATTTCGGGTCTTAAATGAAAGAAGCAAAACCGGCGATCATAGCTGATTTAATTGAACGCTTTAGTCAATTGCCCGGTGTCGGCCGAAAAACGGCTGAGCGCTATGTTTATTACCTCATAAATCAGACTCCGGAGGTTATAAGAGAGTTAGCTGATAAAATTGCTGACTTACCAAAAAGCATCACTAAATGTGAATCGTGTAATCGGATTGCTGAAGATAGTCCCTGCAATATCTGCCATGACAGTCAGCGAGATAAATCTATAATCTGCGTGGTGGCCGAATCTCAGGACCTAGCACCGATTGAGAGCTCAAAGCATTACCGGGGTCAATATCATGTCTTGGGGGGTGTTTTAAATCCGCTTGAGGGCATCACTCCCGATAAATTAACTATCAAAGCTCTTTTACAGCGATTAGAAAAAAACGGTGTAAAAGAGATAATATTAGCTTTAAATCCTGACATTGAAGGCGAATCAACGGCCTTACAACTGGCGAAAACATTAAAAAACAAACCAGTTAAAGTAACTCGCTTAGCTCGTGGACTGCCGATGGGTTCTGATTTGGCTTACGCCGATGAAGTAACTCTATCGAATGCCATCAAAGGGCGGCAAGAAGTGTAAGACCTTCCACTGTAATTACTTCTTAGTAATGGCTGTAATTTTTACTTTGCTTAGTTTTTGCCGATGCCCCTGCTTGCGTCGATAACGAGTTTTATTCTTATATTTCCTGACTATTACTTTTTTGGCCTTAGTTTGCTGTTCCAACTTTCCGGTTACTTTGGCGCCTGTAATATTGGGCTGACCAATAGTAACGTTATCTTTATCAGAAATAAGCAACACTTTATTAAACACTACCTCGGCGCCTTCCTTCTTGGGTAGTTTTTCAACAGCCAAAACTTGTCCCTTTTCCACTTTATATTGTTTTCCGCCAGTTTTAATTATGGCAAACATAAAATTTAATCACTAAGTTTATTGATGAGTAGTATAGAGTCAGTTGGTAAACTTGTCAATATTATCTATATTCACCAGTTGATCAATTTCCATCGCGTTTTGTGTGGCTGTGCCTCCAATAAATTCCAAGACCATTTTAGCCTCACTGACTGGATAATAAGTAACTGGATTTTCCTCTTCCGTTGGCCTAGCCTCTTTCTTAATATCAACTATTCTGTTGTTTTCAATCCAGATTATATCAAGGGGAACATTAGTATCTTTCATCCAGAAACCCCAATTCTTGCTTTCGGAGAAGATAAACAGCATGCCGGTATTATTTCGTAGTGAATCACGTCCGGACAACCCCTTGGCCCGTTGTGAATCAGTATTAGCTACTTCAACATCATAAGTTAAATCATTGATTGTCACCTGAGTAGTACGGCCAATTACTTGATGGTAGCGAAAAGTTATTTGGGACATCAAATTATCGCCGCCCATGACAAAGGCTATCGGCGCTAAAAATATTATCAATATTATCACTAATATCAGTCCGCGGTTCATCAGTTAAAGTGTAACTGATTATTCATATCCCGACCAGTATCCAAAAGCCCCCCGTTTTAGCGGAGGGCTTAATTTCAACAATACTTAGTTAGACTTTTTTCGTCGAAAGGCTAACTTTTTTGGTCTGACAAGCACAATTCCTACTGCCACCAACAGCAGTCCACTGACAAACATCAGATAATCTTTAAACTGGATTCCCGTGTCAGCCAGCGCACCCAATACTTCAGGTACGCGAATTTCCAATGAAGCTGTGTCTTGTACTTCATCGTGATTATCGGCCCAGGTGACAGCAATATTGTCATAGGTGCCAGCTGTCTGATTACTTTTGATAGTTACCTCATAATTCGTTTCCGTACTCTTTCCCGGCTGTAGGTCACCCAGCTCCCATTCTTGCGTATCCTTACCATCACTATAAGTAAAACCAGCCGGTAGTGTATCCATCAACATGGTGTTCAGGGCAGCCCCTTCGCCTACGTTGGCTACGGTAATGGTATACTGTACCGTATCTCCGGGATTAGCAAATTCTTGGCCAACTTCCTTAACTATTTCTAGCACTGGTTCAGTTACCTCACCTAATACTTGTGGCACATTTACCACCACTAGGGCATTATCGGAAGCAATTTTCTGCTTTACTATTGTCAAGGTTGGCTGGGCAGCCGTAACAGAGAAATTAGCCGGAACTAATGTCTTTTCTTCAACCACTCCTTCTTCACCATAAACGGTACCGAATATTGTGACTTCATTTAGCAGCTCATCACCATCCTGAACTTCCTCAGATACGGTTACCGTTATTGTTTCTGAACCAGTAACTACTGGGGTATGCGGTCCGATATATGTCCAGGTTACAGTATGCTTTTGGGCATCATAGGTTGCTGTTCCGGTGGCGCCAGCGAAAGCGACTTCGGCTGGTAAAGTATCTACTACTACAACTTCATCAACATTCATAACACCAGTTAATTCCCAATCAATGGTATAAGTCACCGTATCGTCTGGCTCAACCTCGGTCGAATCAGCTGATTTGGTGATATTAACATCGAAGTCTGGCTGGTTACCAAAGTTACACATTTGACGTGGTACAAATTCACGACTAATTGTTGCTACTTGAGGTGATAAACAGGTGCTTTCACCTTCTGGCAATATTATGGTGTGACAGTTGTTATTCGCCGGGTGTGTTTGTTTATAGCTATCTTGCTGTACTTCACATATATCATATGTACCAGCTGGTAAATTGAACTGGTAATTTCCATTCACATCTGTTTGGGTACTAGCCACTAACGAAGTTTCTTGTCGAGCTTCAATTGTCCAATTTTCAAGTTTTGGTTCACAGTCTGGTTCTATAACTTCGTCAACATTAATAGATGTAGATTCACAATCTCTTTCACCATTGCCATTAATATCGTGCCACTTATACCCATGAACCGGATAGGTTTCTTGAACATTCCATGAGACACAATAATATGCTTCGTCTGCATTTGGTCTGCTTATCCATTCAAGGTTGTCATAATTTTTTACGTCATTATTACAGTAGAATTCAGCCGTATAATGATTGCTATTACTTGTGCCAGTGAAAGGAATATATCCGTCCTGCCATACTTCTCTAAACCAGAAAGTTTCAGTTTGATCATTCTCAATTTGATCGAGGTCAAGTTCAACCATGGTCATTCCGTTGCTATCGGTTGGGCCAAATGTACTCCAGAGACCACTTGCTTCACCCGTATTATCACCAGGGTTATAATCAGGATGACTAGTAGATACGTTTATGCGCCACTGGAAGTCCCAGCCAGCTGCGAATTCACAACTATCGTGTCCATCCACCCAAACTTGAGCAGTATTTGCGTCGATTATAAAAGATCCGCCCTTGTGGCGATCAGGCAGTTCAGATTCATCAGTACAAACTATTTTGTGTGCCACTATTGTTACTGGACCAAGTGGTTCCTCAATAATTTCAACAATGCTTCTGGTCTCGCATGAGTAACCTTTTCCATAAAGTGACTCCAGAATTGCAAAATCAACATCATCCACTATCCCATTACCATCAAAATCGCCACTTAAATCACTGCCGGCCTGTGCGATGCTAAACATTGACAGATCGATCAGATCCACCACCCCGTCGCCATTCATGTCCGGACAAGCAGGTACTTGATCAAAGCTATTATACCAATCGGCACATGAAAAACTGGCTGATGGATACACGCTCTCAAACATTGCAAAATCAATATCATCGACCGTGCCACTGCCGTCAAAATCACCCGACGGATGGTTATCGTTGTGTGCGATACCAAACATCGAGAAATCTACCAAATCAATTACCCCATCAGAATTCATGTCCGGACAAGGTAGCACCCCCGATTCGGCTACAGCCGGTCTTATCATTGTCCCAATTAGAGACATATTAATTACCGTGATTGCCATGATAAAAACATGGAATCCCCGGCTAAATGTATGTTTGTTAAACATAGTAAAAAATTCCCTTCTAATTATAGTTAAGTGAATTATCCAATTTTATTCTCATTTAAAGATTTTTGCCTTTTGGGCATCAGCTTTAGTTAATAAAACTTAAATTATTATTAAATGCTTGTCAAGTTAATTAGTATTGGTTGAGTTTGGGATGTTTTATCCTATATACAAATACTAAACTAGCACCCAAAATGACCATAATAAAAGCCAACAATCCAAGGGTCCAATATTTGTTCACTCCGGTCAGAAATAGCCCGGCCAGACCAAAAACAGATGATAGAAACAATAAAAATGTAACTGATTTGCGGTGAGACAAACCAACGTCTAATAAACGGAAATGTAGGTGTTTTTTATCTCCTTTAAACGGTGAACGTCTTTCAATGATAACTCTTCTGATAATTACCCACACCACATCCAATATCGGTATTCCCATAACTAACAAAGCAGTTGCTATTTTGCTGCCCGCGATGATAGACAATATGCCCAGCATAAATCCAATAAATACGCTTCCCCCTTCACCCAGAAAGATCTTGGCCGGGTGCCAGTTAAAAAATAAAAAACCCAGACAAGCACCAAGCAGAATAGCTGACAGCAGGGCCGTGCCGGGCTGTATAACGTCTGACCGTAATGAGATAATGAATATTACTAACGATCCAATGGCGCCCAGACCGGCGGTCAGACCATCAAGTCCATCTAGGAACTTAGTAGTATACATCATACCTAATAACCAGAAGAGAGCAAAAATATCGGCCCACAGAGTAACTTGAAATATGGTCTGGCCAATAGTTAAAACATCAATATTAAATTGATCTAAATTTATCACCCCGCCAAAGGGATTGGATATAAAATCAATGCCGATGCCGGCAGCGACAATCGCCAAACTAGCCAACAGTGGCCAAATAATCTGTTTGGCAGCTTTTAAATGATAGCGGTCATCAAGCCAGCCACCGATCATTAATAAGCCACCGCCAATAATGATGCCGACTATATATTTCCAAGGCATGCCATCCCCTATTAACCGGTTAGAGAAAAAGGCTACGGCCAGCATGCTAATCACCACGCTTAAATAAACTGCCAAGCCGCCTAACAGTGGACGTGGGATTTGATGTATTTTTCTTTCTGGTGCTGATTCAGGATAATCTATTGTCCCCCAGCGAAAGGCTAATCTCTTTACTACAAGCGTAGCCACTACAGTCAAAGCCAGACTGATGATAAAAGCTATAATATACCAGGAATATTTATCCATTTATTCGTCGAAAATCAATATAATCATCCAGAAGGATTTTAGCCGCTTGGGAATCAATATTTTCTTTAGATTTATCTGGGGTTATTTTTCTAGCCGCTACGGTGGATAATCTTTCATCCCAAAATTCAATTGGCACATCGATTTGCAGGGCCAGCAGTTTGGTAAAATCTTTTACTCTAATCGTTTGTTCGGTCTCCTGGCCATTCAGACCTATCGGCAAGCCAATTACTATCAACTCGGCTTTTTCTTCTTTGACTAGTTTTATCAAAGCTTGAATAGAGTCATTATCATCTTTGACATTTATAACCGGCCGAACAAAAGCTTGCTGTTTACTTTCATCAGTAGCGGCCACGCCGAGTCGTTTTTCTCCATAATCAATTGCAATGTATCGGCTCATATTATTTCGTTAATATTTGTGGTCCTTTAGAAGTTATTGCCACTGTACGCTCAATATGAGCAGCTAATTTATGATCAGTGGTTTCTACGGTCCAGCCATCAGAGTGGGTAAATACACGCCAGTTGCCTTCAGTTATCATTGGTTCGATAGCTATGACCATGCCGGTTTTTAATTTAGGACTTGGGCCGCTTGATATAAAGTTGGGCACAGACGGCTCTTCGTGTAAATTACGACCAATGCCGTGCCCCACCAATTGGCGGACTACACCAAAACCCGCTTCCTCGACTTTTTGCTGAACAGCTCGACTTATATCCCTTACTTCGTTACCAGCGACAGCTTTAGTAATACCAGCTTCTAAACCAGCCCGAGTAATATCTATTAACTTATGTCCAACATCATTATCAGTCTGGCCCTTGATGAATGATTCAGCCATATCCAAATAAAATCCTTGATAGCCTATGCCAATATCTAAACTTATTAAATGACCATCTTCTATGGTTTTTTTCTCGGCGGGAATGCCGTGCACCACCTCGCTGTCAACGGATATACAAACGGACGCCGGATAATTACGATAACCTTTAAAGGCCGGCTTAACTTGAACATCGGCCATATACTCTTCGGCCTTTTCGTTGATATCAGACATCTGTTTCATCCCATTTTTTATATCGGCAATTAATTGCTTCATAATCTTAGCCAAAATCTGGCCACCTTGTGACATAGTATCGATTTCCAACTCCGTCCTAATCGGAATCATTTATTCGTTACGAGATAATAAATCAGCTATTAATTTTGCTACCTCAGCAATCGCCGGAGTACCATCAACGGATATTAATTTACCTTGATCCTGATAATATTTAATGAGCGGCATAGTGGTTCGATGGTAAATCTGTAACCTTTGTTTAACAGCTTCCGGTTTATCATCGTCACGATGTATTAAATTATGTCCGCAATTATCGCATTGCTCGTCAAATTTTGGCGGTTTTATCTTCATACTAAAAGTTGCGCCACATTGTGAACATATCAGACGACTGCTTATTCTCTCTATAGCGCTCTGGTCAGTAAGTGTTAGCTCGATGACTTTATCTGGAGATGATAATTTATCCAGAAATTCAGCTTGATTTTTATTCCGGGGATAACCATCCAGAATATAACCATGACTGGCATCTGGTTTTGCCAATCGTTCCGCCAGCATGGCATTCGTTATTTCGTCTGACACTAGCTGACCGTTGGTAATTAAAATCTCGGCTTTTTTGCCCAGATCAGTTTTTTGTTCAATATTGGCGCGAAAAATTTCTCCCGTTGAAACATTAGGGACCTTTAACTGGTCAGCCAGTAATTCTGCCTGCGTTCCCTTACCCGATCCCTGGGGTCCGATTATGACAATGCGCTTAAAATCTTTTATCATAAGTCAAATAATTTATAAGCCTTCATAATCGCGCATGACCAATTGAGCGTCAATTTGTTTGACCGTCTCAATAACTACGCTGACTACAATGAGTAGCGAGGTACCGCCTAGTACCAAAGTCTGTATACCAGTGGCTGCCTGAGCGATATTTGGCAATACGGCGATGACACCCAAAAACAAGGCGCCGGCTAATATTATGCGATTAGAAACATAGTTCAGATACTCGGCAGTCATTCGGCCCGGCCGTATTCCGGGTATAAAGCCCCCTTGTTTTTGCAGATTCTCAGATATTTGATCAGGGTGAAAAATTATGGTTGTGTAAAAATAAGTAAATGCCACTACCAAAACAAAGTAAAAAATTCCGTATATCAAACCAGCTTGCATATGGTCTAATATCCATTGCGCTACGTTGGCGATGATGGAATTTTCAGAATTTACAAAAAATTGAGCAACTATTGGCGGCAATAATACCAATGAGATGGCAAAGATAATTGGAATAACGCCAGCTTGGTTAACGCGCATGGGTAAATGGCTGGTGGTCCCGCCAAAAACTCTATTACCACGGATACGACGAGCATAAGTTACTGGTATTTTTCGCTGACCTTCATTTATTAATACCACACCGGCTATAGTGACAACTGCCAAGATGACAAATATTCCAACGTTTATTGCCTGGCTGCTGTCAAATACGGCAACCGTTTGTTGGGCCTGTAGAGGTAAGCCAGCCACGATACCAGCAAAAATTAATAATGATATACCATTGCCAATTTTCTTCTCTGATATCAGTTCACCTAGCCACATCAAGAACACGCTGCCAGCTGTTATGGTTAACATAGCCAATAATAGTTCAATGGTGGACATATCTGGAATTATCCCTTGGCCTTGTTGCCGTAAGATGGTTATCGTACCGTAGGATTGTAAAATAGCCATTGGTACAGTGAGCATGCGTGTCCACTGATTTATTTTTTGTCGACCAGCCTCGCCTTCTTTGTTTAATTCTTCTAGTTTGGGAATAATCATGGTCAGCAACTGCATAATAATGGAAGCAGTGATGTAGGGACCCACGCCTATCATAACGATGGAGAAATTTTCTAAAGCACCTCCAGAAAAAATATTAAGCAGTCCTAACAGTTGGTTTGAACCAAAGAATTCACGTAAGGCATCATGATTTACACCAGGAATTGGTATGTGAGCAGCAATACGAAAAATCACCAGTATCCACAATACGTAGAGGATCTTGTTACGTAATTCTTTAACACGCCATAATTGTGAAATTTTTTTCCACATAATATTACTTCTTATTTTTTGCGGCTATTTTTTTCTTGGTTGATACTATAAGTATTGTGCGTCCACCAGCTGCCTTAATAGCCTTATCGGCTTGCTGGCTAAAACCATGGGCCTTTATAGTAAAAGCTCTTTTTAATTTCACCTGACCAACAACTTTAACACCTCGTCTAGTTGATCTTATTAAACTATTTTCTTTCAATACTTTTAGGTCAATGACTTTATCAAAATCTGGTAAAAGTATATCTATTTTAGCAATGTTTACGGTTTGTTTAGCTGGCGCCATGCTGGAAAAACCGCGACGTTTTGGAACCCGAGAAATTAAATGTTTAAGACTTCGTCGAAGATTTCCTTGACGACCGCCTGATCTTGATCGCTGTCCTTTTAAGCCCCGTCCAGCATAGTTGCCTCGACGACTAGAACTACCACGACCTGATCGCTGTTTTTTGGACTGATGACGTTTACTTAGTCCGCCTAGTGATAATTCTTTAGGTGCCATTATTTATCATCGCTATTAATTTCTTCGGTTTTTTCTATTTTCTTTTCTGATTTGTCGTCTGCAACTTTCTTTGGTGGCATCAATGATGATAAGCCTTGGATGGTGGCTCGGGCATTGTTTAGTTTATTGTTTGATCCCAACATCTTGGATACAATATTCTTAATACCAACAAGTTCCATAATCATTCTGACCGAGCTACCAGCGATTACACCCCGGCCTTTTGAGGCTGGTTTTAATAAAACAACAGCCGCGCCAAACTTACTTTTTATCTCATGAGGAATGGTTTCATTTACAATCGGCACGGTGACCAATGTCTTCTTAGCCGCTGTGACCGCTTTGTTGATAGCGCCGCTGACGTCAGCTCCTTTTTTAACAGCGAAACCAACACGACCCTTGCCGTCGCCAACGATGACACTGGCTCGGAAGCGCATGCGTTTACCCCCGGCTACTACTCGAGTAACACGTGCGATATCAACTATCTTCTGGTCAAATTCAGACTTTACGGCTGGTCGATGGGTTCTGTGCATTGGGCCTGATTGTTTTTTAGGTGTCATAATATTTTTTAAAAAATTAGTCCATTCTTTCGTGCTGCTTCGGCAACTTCTTTTACTCGTCCATGATAAGCGTAGCCTCGTCGATCAAATACGACTTTTTTTACCTTGGCAGCAATGGCCTTTTTGGCAATTAGTTCACCGACAGCTGTGGCTACTTTTACTGGAGACTGTTTTTGTCTACTAATTTCTCGGCTGGTGGCCGTAACAATAGTTTTACCGATTTTATCATCAATCACCTGCACACTTATTCCTTTATTTGATCGATAGACCACTAACCTAGGCCTAGCATCTTTACTCACTATTTTACTCTTAGTTCGTCGGGTGCGTAATTTGGTTCTTAATTGTTTGTTGATCTTGGTCATAATAATTATCCTGCTCCAGCTGCGGTTTTCACCACTTTACCTGCCTTGCGCCGGATTACTTCATCAACGTATTTAATACCTTTACCTTTATATGGTTCTGGTTTTCGGATGGCTCTGATCTGGGCGGAAACCTCGCCAACTTGTTGTTTATCTATACCTGAAATAATTATTATATTCTTCTCGACCTTAGCCGTTATACCTTCCGGCAGCTTAAACTCAACCGGGTGAGAAAAGCCTACATTCAACTCTAATATCTGTCCTTTTGCCACAGCCTTGTAACCGACTCCATTAATTTCTAACTTCTTTTCATATCCATCGGTTACGCCAGTGATGCTATTGGCAATTAGCATGCGCGATAGCCCCCAGAGTGAGCGATCAAATTTATTATTATTATCCTTTACTGTCACTGTCATAGTCTTATCATCTTTATCTACTTTTACATGATGATGAAGCTTAACTTTCAATTCTCCTTTTGGTCCTTTAACCGTAATTAATGAAGCGGACACTTCGACGGTCACTTTATCGGGTATAGCAATTTGTTTTTTACCTATTCTAGACATAATATTTAATACACTTCAAATAGAACTTCTCCGCCAAGGTGTTTTTTTCGAGCATCGCGATTGGTCATTAAGCCACGTGAGGTCGACAGGACAGCCATGCCATAATTATTTAAGACAATTGGCAGATTTAGCCGATCGACATAGACCCTTCTTCCTGGTTTAGAAATTCGCTTAATGTGTTTAATTGACGGTTGTCCATCGTCTCCGTATTTTAATTTGATCAACATTACTTCATATTTTCTATCTTGGGTTCTTTCATAGCTATCTATCCAACCTTCAGTTTTCAGTATCTTAAGCACTTCTTCTTTAAGTTTTGAGTAAGGCACAGATACATCGGCCTTATTGGCCATGTAGGCATTTCGTATTCTCGTTAATAAATCTGCAATTGTATCAGTCATAATTAAATTATTTACCAGCTTGATTTAGTGATCCCCGGCACTTCTCCTTTGTTAGCCAATTCTCTAAAGCAGATGCGGCAAAGATTGAATTTACGCATATATCCTCTTGCTCTTCCGCATCGCCAGCATCGTCTAACTATTCGCGTTGAATATTTAGGTCTTTTCGCTGATTTAATGATTTGTGATTTTTTAGCCATATTATTTATTGTTACTCTGCAGGGGAAATCCTAATGACCTTAACAAAGCTTCTCCTTGAGTTGGATCACTAGCACTGGTTACTAAAGTTACTTGCAAGCCATGTAATTGCTCCACTTCATCAGATTTTATTTCGGGAAATACTATATGCTCCTTAAAGCCAATTGTATAACTTCCACTTTTGCCAAAACTCTTCATGGGCAGCCCCTGAAAATCACGTACTCTGGGCAGGGCCACGTTTACTAAGCGTTCTATAAAATCATACATTCTTTTACCTCTCAAAGTTACCTTCATACCAACAGGCATACCTTGTCGAAGTTTGAAACTGGCGATCGATTTCTTGGCAGTGGTTATTACTGGTTTTTGTCCGGTTATTCTTTCTAGTGTACTGGTAACTGTCTTCATAAATTTTTCATCACGCTGGGTATTCTTAATCCGAGCATTAATTACTACATATTTTACTCGCGGTACTGCTAAATGATTTTTTATCGATAACTCAGCTGCTAGTTTAGGTATGATATTTTTTTGAAATGTTTGAGCTAGGGCCATATTATCCAATCACTTGTTTGCATTTCTTACAAACTCGTTCCTTTTTTTTATTAATTACTTGATGTCCGACACGGGTTGGTTTATTACATTTGGGACATACCAATTGAACATTAGAAAGATCCATGGGCGCATTGTACTTTACTACTTGGCCTTTCTCATTCTCTCTTCGTGCCCGTACATTCTTCAAGGCAACATTGAGCCCATCAATCACTATTCGCCCATTTTTTGGCAATACTTGTAAAACCTTACCCTGTTTGCCTCGGTCCTTGCCATAAATTATTTTAACATTGTCATCTTTGCGAATATTCATCTTATAAAACCTCCGGTGCTAATGAAGCGATTTTATTATAACCGCGATTTTTTATTTCCCTGGCAATAGGTCCAAAAATTCTGGTTCCCTTAGGATCTTTTGATTCCTTATCAATAATCACCGCCGCATTATCATCAAAGCGTATGGCAGAACCATCACGTCGGGATAATTCTTTACGTTGTCTGACGATGACTGCTCGGACTACATCACCTTTTTTGACCATACTATAGGGGGCAGCTTCTTTAACTGAGGCTGTAATTACATCGCCAATTCGAGCATATCTTCGTTTATAGCCACCTAATACTTTAATGCACATAATCTTCTTAGCGCCGGTGTTATCAGCTAAAGTTATCATACTGCGAGGTTGAATCATTAACTTTTCTCCTTCATATTTACAGTTTGTTCAAGTCGCCATTTTTTACCCTTTGACAAGGGACGCGATGCAATTATCGTTACCGTTTGACCGACTTGGGCACTATTGGCTGGATCATGTACTTTATATTTCTTACTAACTTTATATTGGCGACTATATTTTGCGTGCCAGCGAACACGGTCAACCTTAACTACAATAGTTTTGTCCATTTTTGTTGAAACAACCGTACCGGTTAGTTTTCTTATAATTTTTTTATCAGTAGTCGTCATTACTTTGAATGTTTTTTAGCTAATTGATTTAAACGAGTGAGTATCTGAGCAATTTCCTGACGCAACTCTCTAACCGTCCTAACGTCTTTTAATTGATCATTTGATACCTTGAAGCGAGCTTCACGAAGATCTTCTCTCTTCTGCGCTAACAATCGCTGTAGTTCGGTCTCCTGCTTGTTTTCTATCTCTTTAAACTTCATTATTTATTCTCCGGCGGTAATATAATCTTAGTTTTTACCGGTAATTTATATGAAGCTAATCTTAATGCTTCTCGAGCCATGTCGCGTTCGACGCCATCGATTTCCAGCATTATTACACCTGGCTTCACAACCGCTACATAATGATCAACGGCTCCCTTGCCCCCGCCCATTCTCACTTCATTACCTTTTATAGTTACCGGTTTGTCAGGAAAAATCCTGACCCATAACTTGCCACCACGTTGTAATTTTCTGGTGATTGTTCGACGAGCGGCTTCGATTTGTCGAGCTGTTATCCAGGAACCAGTTAAGGCTTTAAGGCCATAACGACCAAAGTTGATGTTAACCTTATCGCTAGCCTTGCCGGTTACTTTACCGCCGCGCATTACTTTCCGGTGTTTTACTTTTCGTGGAGTAAGCATTTAATTATTTATCCTGAATATTTGCATCATCATTAATTTTTTTTACTTCGACTGGTTGATTAAAAATTTCTCCTTTGTAAATCCAGATTTTTACACCGATAGTTCCGTAAGTGGTATTTGCTTGGCCGCGTGCATAATCAATATCGGCGCGTAAAGTTTGTAACGGGATACTGCCTTCGGCCAGGTGTTCGGTACGAGCAATCTCGGCACCATTCAAACGCCCAGCGACCTGTACTCTAACTCCCTTGGCTCCAGCCCGACGTACCTGATTAATTGTCTGCTTCATAACTCGTCGAAACGGCATACGTCTTTCTAGTTGCTCAATCATTCCGCGTAATACTATTTGAGCATTCATATCTGGTTTATCAACTTCTTGAATATTCAGACGTAAATTTAATTTAACCTTTCCCATCATGATTTTCTTAAGTTCAGATTTTAATTCCTCAGCTCCCTGTCCGCCACGTCCAATAACTATGCCCGGTTTAGATGTAAATATAGTAACGGTTATGGTATTGGCCGATCGTTCAATTTCGACGTCAGCCACGCCAGCATCCTTAAGTTTTACCTTGATATACTTTCTTAGTTGAACATCTTGGCGCAGTAACTTACTGTAATCTTTACGTGAAAACCATTTTGAGTCCCAAGTTTTATTGATCCCTAGACGGAATACTTTTGGATGTACTTTTCGGCCCATTTATTTTTTCACTTTCTTACCAACTAATGAGGTTTTATCGGCTTTGATTGTCGTTTTCGTGGTATCGGCTTTTTTCTTGGCTTTTTTAATTTCGGCCACCGTAATAGACAAGTGGGTTGATCTTTTTCTTATTTCAGTTGCACGACCATACGCTCGAGGCTTGAATCGTTTCAGTGTTGGTCCTTCATCGGCCGTTATTGTTTTAATAAATAAATTATTTTTATCAAGCTTTTTGTCGTTGACGGCACTGGCCACGGCGGATGATAATAGCTTGTTAATAAAATGAGCAGCCCGTTTAGTAGTAAACTTAAGCCGGGCGTCTGCTTGATCGACTTTTAAACCACGTATTTCATTAATTACCAGCCGTACCTTCCGTGGTGCAATTCTTACGTATTTTGATTTAACCGTAACCGTCATTTAATTATTTTTCCTTCTCTGCGCTTTCTGCTTCACGCTTAGTAGCATCTTTGGCAGCCTGAGCAGCCTCGGCTTCTTGTTCTTTTTGAATACGACCACCATGACGTACAAATTTTCTAGTCGGTGCAAATTCGCCTAAGCTATGCCCAACCATATTTTCAACAATAAATACTGGGGTATGGGTCTTGCCGTTATGAACACCAATATTGAAACCAACCATCTCCGGCGTAATAACTGAAGAACGCGACCAGGTTTTAATGACTACTTTATCACCTTTTTTAACTTTAGCTATTTTTTTCAATAACCTTTCGTCAACGAAGGGACCCTTTTTTAGACTTCTAGACATAAATTATTTTTTTCGCCGTTTTACAATTAACTTATTAGATTTCTTATTCTTTTTACGGGTTATAACGCCAAGAGCAGTTTTGCCCCATGGGGTTTTAGGATTTTTCATACCAATCGGTGAGCCGCCTTCCCCGCCACCATGTGGATGATCAACTGGATTCATGGCTTTACCACGAACTGTTGGTCTTATGCCCCGCCAGCGATTTTTTCCGGCTTTACCTTTTTTAATATTACCTTGATCTAAATTACCAACTTGCCCAATAGTCGCCATGCTTGATTTTTGAATCAACCTTATTTCGCCAGAAGGCAGTTTTAATTGGGCAAAGCGCCCCTCGATAGCCATTAACGAAGCTGCCGCACCAGCCGAGCGAACTATTGTTCCGCCCCGTCCAGGTTCTAATTCAATATTATATACTCCTAGGCCAACTGGAATATTTTCCAGCGGTAACCTATTACCAGGCTCAATCGGAGCCTCTTTTTTTGATGACATCACCGAGACACCGACTTTCAATGACTTGGGAGCTAAGATATATGACTTCTCACCATCCTGGTATTGTATTAAGGCAATATTTGAGGTGCGATTTGGGTCATATTCTATACTAATCACTTTAGCGGGAGCATCATATTTAAATCTTTTAAAATCAACTAAACGATAATGTTTTTTGGAACCACCGCCACGGTGTCTGACAGTTATTCGGCCCTGATTGCTACGGCCGGCGTTTTTCTTTTTTACTACCAACAATGATTTCTCGGGTTTGTTTTTGGTAATATCGGTCATTATCTGCCGGCTGGCATGTCTTTGTCCTGGACTAGTTGGTTTAACTTTAACTACGGGCATATAATTTATGATTCAAATACTTCAATTGTTTTTCCTTCAGGCAGGGTAACGACGGCCTTTTTCCAGTTTTTCGTCACGCCGACACTGCGACCATAGCGTACGGCTTTACCTGATTGGTGCATAATATTAACTTTGGTGGGTAAAATTCCATAGAGGTCGTTAATGGCTCTTTTAACCATATCTCGGTTGGCATTGGGATGAACTTCAAAGGCATATCGTCCTGGATGGCTTGACATTTTTTCAGTAATCAATGGTCGGACCAAAACCTTGGGAGCAAATAGCGGTGTTCGGCTACTCTTTTTCTTAGCACTAGTATCTGATTCTTTCTTTTTACTATCAGCTTTATTGTCATCAGTATCTTTCACATCCTTTTTTTTACCACTGTCGACAGCCGAACCGACGGACATAAACCGTTTTTTCATATTATCTTTATCGCCAACAGCATGCATGGGCTTAGCTGTTTTCTTTTTCTTCTGGCCGTATATACTTTTAAATTTATCTAGCAGTCCCATAAATTATTTTTTAGTAACTTTCTTAACTGCTTTAACTTTCTTAACCGTCTTTTTGGTGGTAATTTTAACTGCTGGTTTTGGTGAAATCTTTATTTTATTAAAGGTGTTTTTTATAACATCAAGAGATGGTTTTGGCAAGAGAAGATAATTGTGATTAATAACATCGACCACATTTAGACTATCAGCTAAAATAGTTTTAACCTTTTTCAAATTATTTGTTGCCCGGACCATCTTTACGTCTGCTTTAGGTAAGATTGTCAGTATTGAACGTTTCTCAATCGGCAATTTATCAATAATATTATTAAAACTTTTTGTTTTAGCTTCTGCTAGATCTAATTTATCCAAGACTATAACTTTGTTATTACCGGCCTTGTCTGACAGTGCCATAGCCAAGGCTTTTTGCTTTACTTTTTTGTTAATATTTTTTGAAAAATTTGTTACATTTCGCGGCCCAAATGTTTTACCGCCACCTTTCCACAATGGTGAGCGTATTGAGCCATGTCGGGCGCGTCCCGTACCTTTTTGTCGCCAGGGTTTACGTCCGCCACCACGTACTTCACTTCTGGTTTTTACATGTGCTAACGGTTGCCGATTATTTGCTTGCTGGCTAACAACAGCTAATTTTACTACCTCTTTTTTGATATCAGCTTCAAAAATACTTGGTAAATTAGTTTCGCCAATTTTATCTCCCTGTTGGT
Source organism: Patescibacteria group bacterium (assembly GCA_042570545.1). Classification (GTDB taxonomy): domain Bacteria; phylum Patescibacteriota; class Patescibacteriia; order JBHPGJ01; family JBHPGJ01; genus JBHPGJ01. Next base: position 63,300 of record JBHPGJ010000003.1, read on the forward strand.
TGTAAACTGTTACTTTTATCATTATTTTTTAACCTTTGTATCAGTTTTAGGAGCGTCTTTTTTATTATCAGATACTGGCTTTGGGTCAATTTCTTTTTCCGTCGTCATTTTAGCTGCTAATTCCATATCACCAGGTCCCTTAATTAATAATAGGCCATTTCGCGGTCCAGGTACGGCGCCTTTTATGTAAATTAGATTTTTTTCTTCGTCAACTTTAGCAACAGACAATCCGTGTATTGATGATTGACTGGCACCAAATTGACCAGGATTTTTTTTACCTTTAAACACATGTGCTGGTCCAGTAGCGCCACTCGATCCAGGCATACGGAGCTGATCTTTTGTACCATGACTCGCCGGTGCACCATGGAAACCATGTCGCTTAACTACTCCAGTAAAACCTCGTCCTTTAGTTGTCCCAGTGACCTGTACGCTGTCAGTTGGCTGAAAATTAGCTACGCTGATTACTTGGCCAATTTTATATTTTGATACATCATCAACTCTAAACTCCCTTAATTTACGACTTGGCTTACGCCCCTTCAAAATGCCAGTTAGTGGTTTGCTTAATTTTTTTCTTTCACCAGCACCGCCAATCTGAACAGCGTTATAACCGTCTTTGTCCTTGGTCTTGACTGCGGTTACTTCGCAGGGAAGAGCAGTCACAGCAGTAACCGGGACGACAGTACCGTCATCATTAAACAACCTTGTCATTTCCTTTTTTGTACCGATAATGAATTTCATATATTTATCTCAAAAACCGATGAGCCGGGAACTTACCACATTAGCACATCGGTTTTATAAACCTTGCTACTGGTGGCAAATTGTTATCTGTAGATTAACTGCTGTTCCCGGGTATTGTCATCTACAGAACCGATCGCCTAATATTTACTTTTTACATTTTAATTTCTATGTCCACACCGGCTGGTAAACTCAAGTTCATCAATGAATCAACTGTCTTGGCGGTGGGATTCAATATATCGATCAATCTTTTATGAATCCGCATCTCATACTGCTCACGTGAGTCTTTATGAACGAAAGACGCGCGTTGAACGGTATATTTATTCTTTTCCGTTGGCAAAGGCACTGGACCACGGATAGTAGCACCGCTACTAACCGCTGTTTCCATAATAGTGCGAGTGGATTGATCTATTATTTTATGATCAAAGGCTCGAATTTTAATACGTATCCGTTGCTGTCCTTCCTCAAGCTCTGGAGTAGTTGATTTTTTTTTCTGTACCATGATGATTGAATGAACGAGCCTTAGTTATAATGATTAATTACTTGCTTATTTTTGTTACTACGCCAGCACCAACAGTTTTACCACCCTCACGAAGAGCAAAGCGTTGCTTCTCTTCCAGAGCTACTGCTTTAGCTAGTTTAACTTTCACCGATAGAGTATCACCAGGCATAACCATTTCCGTACCTTCGGGCAATTCTACAGCACCGGTAACGTCAGTGGTACGAATATAAAACTGAGGTTTGTAACCTTTAAAGAATGGGGTGTGGCGTCCACCTTCTTCTTTGGTAAGCACATATACTTCGGCTTCAAATTCAGTGTGAGGCGTTACTGCCCCTGGTTTAGCAATTACTTGCCCACGCTCTACTTCTTCCTTCTTAGTGCCACGGAGTAACAAGCCAGCATTATCTCCGGCTCGACCTTCATCCAATTCTTTATTAAACATCTCGACTCCGGTAACAACAGTTTTTTGAGTATCGCGCAATCCGACTAATTCTACTTCTTCATTTACTTTAACAATTCCTCTTTCAATCCTACCGGTAACGACTGTTCCGCGACCCTCAATTGAGAATACGTCCTCTACCGGCATTAAGAAATCTTTATCAACTGGTCGTTTTGGTTCAGGAATGTATTCATCAATCTTATCCATCAATTCGGTGATTGCTTTCTTTGATTCCTCGTCTCCTTCAAGCGCCTTGAGCGCTGAGCCCTTGATGATGGGAACTTCGTCCCCTGGAAATTCATACTTTTTAAGTAAATCACGAATTTCTACCTCGACCAGATCAATCAGTTCTTTGTCGTCTACCTGATCAGTTTTGTTTAAAAATACTACGATAGCCGGGACACCTACCTGACGAGCAAGTAGAATATGCTCGCGGGTTTGAGGCATCGGACCATCAGCAGCGGACACGACAAGGATTGCGCCGTCCATTTGGGCCGCGCCGGTTATCATATTTTTTACATAGTCTGCGTGCCCGGGACAATCAACGTGAGCATAGTGTCGCTTTGCCGTTTCGTACTCAACGTGGGCGGTAGCGATAGTAATACCTCGTTCTTTTTCTTCTGGGGCGCTATCAATCTCTTCAACGGTTTTGCTCTGAGCAGTATTGCCTGATTCAGCTAGAATTTTAAGTATAGCCGCTGTTAACGTGGTTTTGCCATGGTCTACGTGACCAATAGTACCAATGTTAACGTGTGGTTTAGATCGATCAAATTTTTCTGCCATTTTCTTATTAATATTTAATTATTATTAATCTAAATTTAAGTTTAGGTTCTGGTAAAAATATAAACTTTTTTCAATAAATGCAATCTGGAGTATAGCAGGAGACCTCAATATTTGCAAGATTTTGCTAAAGTTGGTAAATATCTTATGGCGAGGTAATAATTCATTCTCATATATTTGCTAACCCTAGCCAATTACTAGCTTTTTACCTTTTCTTTGCCGCTTTCGCCAATAATTTCTTCAAGAATATTTTTAGGAACTATTGAAAAATGAGAAAATTCCATAGAATAAGATCCTCGACCCTGAGTTAAAGAGCGTATGGTTGTAGAATAACCAAACATACTGGCCAAAGGCACTTCAGCATCAATTACTTTTATCTGGCCACGATCTTTCATTTCGTTAATAATTGATCGCTTGGAATTAAGATCACCCATGACATCACCCATAAATTGTTCCGTAGTTATTACTTCCACTTTCATTATTGGTTCTAATAATACTGGTGTACCCTTCTTAACCGCTGACTTGAAGGCCATAGAACCGGCAATTTTAAAAGCTTCTTCTGAAGAATCAACTTCGTGAAATGATCCGTCATATACCGTCACCTTCACATCAATAACCGGATAGCCGGCAATAACACCGTTGTCCATGGCAGCTTGTATGCCCTTATTGATAGCGGGAATGTATTCCTTGGGAATAGCTCCACCCTTAATCTTATCTTCAAACTCATAACCACTGCCTCTTTCTTTGGGCTCAACTCGAAGCCAACAATGTCCGTATTGTCCACGGCCACCGCTTTGTCGAATATATTTGCCTTCTGCTTCGGCCACTTTACGAATCGTTTCTTTGTAGGCCACTTGTGGTTTACCAACATTAGCTTCGACTTTGAATTCTCTTTTTAATCGATCAACAATTATTTCTAAATGCAGCTCGCCCATACCAGAAATCAAAGTCTGGCCAGTTTCTTCATCGGTATTAACCTTAAAGGTCGGATCCTCTTCGGTAAGGTTACCAAGAGCCAGGCCGAGCTTTTCTTGATCAGCCTTGGTCTTTGGTTCAATAGCCACCGAGATTACCGGATCTGGAAATTCGATCGATTCAAGAAGTATAAGATTATCTTCATCACAAAGAGTATTACCGGTAGAAGTCTTCTTTAATCCCACGGCGGCAGCAATGTCACCAGCCGAAACAGATTTTACTTCTTCACGGTGATTTGCATGTAGTTTTACTATTCGGCCAATCCGCTCTTTGGTCTCGGTACTACTATTATAAACGTATGAACCGGCCTCTACTGTACCGGAATACACTCTAAAGAAGGCCAACTTACCAACATATGGATCAGCAGCAATTTTAAATGCTAGAGCAGCAAAGGATGCTTGGGGATCCGTTGGCCGTTCTAGCTCTTTATCAGTCTTAGGATCAATGCCTTTTACCGGCGGTACATCAAGCGGTGATGGTAAATAATCATTTACGGCATCCATTAAAAATTGAATGCCCTTATTCTTTAAGGCTGAACCGGTAAGTACTGGTACGAACTCGTTAGCTATACAGGCTTTACGCATTGTCTTTTTTAATTCCTCTATAGTTAGTTCTTGGCCGTCAATATATTTGTTTAATAACTCTTCGTCATTTTCAGCAACGGCCTCCATCAGCTTATGGCGATATTCTTTTACTTTTTCTTTCATATCGTCAGGGATCGGTTTTTCCACCCACTCTTTACCCATTTCATCAGTAAATTCATAAGCTTTTTGTTCAACTAAATCAATCACTCCGGTAAATGTTTCGGCGGCACCGATGGGTAATTGCACAGGATGAGCTTTTTTGGTTAACCGATCATGAATGCTATCTAAATCAAAATAAAAATCGGCACCAGTTCGGTCCATCTTATTGATAAAGCAAATTCGTGGAACATCGAACTTATCAGCTTGGTGCCAGACTGTTTCCGACTGTGGTTCTACTCCAGCTACACCGTCAAATATGACCACACCACCATCAAGGACACGCAAACTGCGTTGAACTTCGACCGTAAAGTCAATATGACCCGGAGTATCAATAATATTTATTCGATGATCTTTCCAAAAACAAGTAGTAGCGGCAGCCGTAATGGTGATTCCCCGCTCCTGCTCTTGCTCCATCCAATCCATTTCTGCTTCACCCTCATGAACCTCACCAATTTTATGTTTTTTACCAGTATAATAAAGTACCCGCTCGGTCACGGTGGTTTTACCGGCGTCAATATGCGCAATGATACCAATATTTCTGGTCTTTTCTAAATTGAAATCTAGTGTATTTTCTTCGCTCATATATAAAGTATAAAAAAGTTCCCGGGGACCGGGAGACGATTAGTCATTAGGCAAAGTGGGCAAAGGCCCTATTTGATTCAGCCATTCGGTGCACGTCTTCTCGTTTTTTCATTGCTTCGCCTTCTTTTTTCTTGGCAGCCATAATTTCATTAGCTAGTTTTTGCGACATTGATCCGCCTTTCTTATTTCTGGCAGCACCAATCAACCAGCGCAAGGCTAGTGTAGTTTTTCGTTCACCACGTACTTCTACCGGTACTTGATAATTTGCACCACCGATACGGCGAGATTTAACTTCCAGGATTGGAGTAACGTTTTTGATAGCCTCTTCAAATATCTCAACTGGATTATTCTTATTATTGGCAGCCGCTTTATCTAAGGCATCATACACTATTCTTTGAGCCAGGCTTTTTTTGCCCCGGCGCATAACCTGATTGATAAACTTTTGTATCAACAAGGAATTATATTTTGGGTCGGCAACTGGAATTCTTTTTTGAGCTGATTTACCGCGCATTATTTACTCTTCTCCTTTTTAGTACCATAATGCGACCGCCGCTGTTTCCGCTCGGTCACACCTTGAGTATCGTATACTCCTCGGACAACATGATACCTTACTCCTGGTAGATCTTTTACTCGGCCGCCACGAATCATTACGATTGAGTGTTCCTGCAAATTATGACCAATGCCGGGAATATAAGCAGTAACTTCCATTCCGTTTGAAAGCCTAACTCTGGCAATTTTTCTTAGTGCTGAGTTTGGTTTTTTGGGAGTGGTAGTGGTTACTTTGACACACACTCCGCGCTTAAATGGACTGCCCTTAGGCAGCTTAGAACGTTTTCGCTTAACGGCGTTTAGTACTGTCTCCAAGGCTGGAGTTTTTGACTTACGCTTCTGTGTTCTGCGCCCATTTCTTACTAACTGATTAACTGTTGGCATTAAATTGTATCGTTGAGATATTCTTAAAGTTAATTAAATCGAGATGATTTACACCATCGCAACAGAGCAAAATTACCACAAGGCTAGTCTAGTGTCAACCCCGTTACTCGAGGTTTTATATCCAACCAAAAATTCTAAATACTAAATTAAACACCCATTGGAACATGCCTGACAGTATTCCGATATTTCCTATGTAATCAATAATAATTATAAATAATAGCAGTTGTGGCCCCAGACGTTCTAAGGTCATACGGAAATTATTAGCCGGACCCAGGAAAGTAAATAATACTTTAGAACCATCAAGAGGATAAATTGGAATCAAATTAAAGACCATCAACACAATATTGATCAGCACCAGAGTAAATAAAAACTGAATCAATAAATTATCAAATGGCAGCCGCCCGCTAAAAAATGATAAGGCCAGGCCGAATATAATAATCGATATTAAATTCATAGCTGGTCCAGCCAGGCCAACAAGCATTGATCCGTATTTCTTATTTTTAAGGTTATAGGGATTGTAAGGAGTTGGTTTGCCCCAACCAAAAAAACCAGTAAGTAGTATCACTATGGTCCCCATAAAGTCCAAATGAGATAAGGGATTTAATGTCAATCGTCCCATACTTTTAGCCGTATTATCTCCTTGAAGATAGCCAGCCAGGGCATGGCCAAACTCATGAATAGTTATTCCATAGACTAGCGCCAGAAATCTTATGAGAAATAAGGCGGGATCAGAAAATAAAAGGTTAAACATAATTGCTTGTCAAAATTGATTTTTATGATATACTGCTTGATAAGTCTTATATATAAGCTTTGATTTTTAATGGCTCAAGTTTGCGAAGTATGTGGCCGACGGAAGCAGAAAGCTATATCCCGCAGCCACTCTAATATCGCCACAAAAAGGTATCAGCATTTAAATTTACAAACTATCAATATTGATGGGCGAACTGTACGTGGCTGCACTCAGTGTATAAAGAATCATACCAAGAGTCTTAGCCAAAGCGGCAAACAAAATAAAAAGAATTAATAACATTGTAACTAATTATTAATAAAAAGACTAGCCGAGCTAGCCTTTTTTGTTTGCCCGCCAAAACAAAGAACTGATAGTCAATTATATGACAGCGGGCATGAGCTAGTTCTGGATCATTGGATTTCACCATTTTTCCACTCCTAGCTACAACCTTGCTTTTGAGGACACCGAAAATTTAAAAACATAACCGTTATCTGTCAACCACGGGCACAGCCAAGTTGAACTTGGGTAGTAAATATTATAATTACTTTTTCTTTTCTTCTGATTTGCTTTTCTGTACTAAGCTGTCTTCATATTTTGGCGGAGCATATACAACTAAAAATTTTAGCGGTTCACTGCCCTCGGCCTTGAAGCGGTACCGAGAACCAGTTGTTATAACTGCGTCATCGCCGGCAGCCACTTCAAAGGTATCATTATCTATATGACCGTTACCTTCGCCAGCGACAAAAAAGAAGGCCACGCCGCCATCATGAGTTTGCTCACCAGTGTCTTCTCCTGGTTTTAAGCTCATAGCCACTAGCTGTATATATTTGCCAGTAGTTATTACCTGACGATAGTTTTCGTTCACCATCGCTGTTTCTAGCATTGATCCGTGGTAGGCCATAGTTATCCTCAACCTTATTTCTTACATAATTATTATAGCAAATTAAAAATACAAGACAATAATGATTGCGAATAAACAGAAAACTTATTATACTACACCGTGCATTATATATACGGGGTGTAGCGCAGTTGGCTAGCGCGTACGCATGGGGTGCGTGAGGTCGCGGGTTCGAGTCCCGCCACCCCGACCAAACAAATGTCACGAATAACAACATTATTAATAATACACAGGGGCGATTACATTCTTTTAGGTTATAAAAAAATCGGTTTTGGTGAAGGCCGATGGAACGGTTTTGGTGGCAAAGTAGAAGACGGTGAGGATATACAATCAGCGGCCGTCCGAGAAGTTGAGGAAGAGGCGGGCATCACTCCGGTAGGTATTAAGAAAAGGGGTTTTATCCGATTTTCGTTTGCTGACGATCCGTTGGTGCTTGATATGCATATTTTTAGTGCCAATGACCTTCGGGGCACGATCAAAGAATCAAACGAAATGATACCACGTTGGTTTCACATGAAAAAGGTCCCTTATGAAACAATGTGGCCAGACGATCAACATTGGCTGCCAATTTTTTTACAAGGTAAAAACCTTAAGGGTCGTTTCCATTTTAAAGACAAGAACCAGATATTACATCACAAACTAGACATTGTTGATATTGTTTAAATAATTATGAAAAAAATATTACTAATTTTAATAATCGCGATTATCATCAGTATTTTGGTATGGTGGGATATTAAAAGCGACAATCCAACTAAAGACAATAATAATAATTTAACCATAGCGGCTAGCATTTATCCTCTAGCTTATTTTGCTAATGAAGTAGCCGGCAATTTGCCTACCATACATGGAGGTCTAGCCACTGTCCAGGTAGTAACTCCAAATGGCGTTGATCCACACGGCTATGAACCGTCGCCAAAGGATATTAGTAGTATATATGAAGCTGACTTATTCATTCTTAATGGCGCTGGCCAAACCCCCTGGGCAGAAGAAATGATAGATGAACTGCGAGATAGGAGCGTTGTAGTCTTAAATATGGCAACATATGCCGAGAATATTTGGTTTGAAGATAGAGATATAAGCGCCACTGGAAATGAAGAAGATGAGCACACAGAGGCGAACGGTAATTTAAACCCTCATTTTTGGCTAGATTTAGAACTGGCACAACTGCAGGTGGAATTAATCAAAGACAGGTTGAGCGAATTAGATCCTGAAAATAGTGACCAGTACAATAATAATGCCAATAGATTTATTACCGTATTACAGGCTCTTGATGAAAGATACAAAGTTAAGTTATCTACTTGTGCCAACCGTAATATCATAGTTTCACATAAAGCCTTTGCCTATCCAGCAGAACGGTATGGCATTAATGTAATTTCTATCGCTGGTATTTCACCAGTTCAGGAGCCTACCCCGCAGCGTATGGCCGAGTTAATTAATATCACTAAGGAAAAGAATATTAATTACATCTTTTTTGAGACCTTATCCAGTCCGGCTCTATCGGAGACCATCGCCAATGAAACGGGAGCCCAGACACTCGTGCTCAATACAATTGGTGGGCTCACTCAAGATGACTGGGTCCGAGGAGTGGATTATATTTCACTGATGGAAGAAAATCTGCAAAATCTGATGATAGCGATGGATTGTCAATAACAAAAATAAAGCGCCAGTTATGAAACATAGCTGACGCTGTGAGAACGAGAATCGAGGAGGGCCCGCTTCAAGGGATGCTGGTGAGAGCGGTGGTGATCCGGCCGTGCGGCCCAGGATCGGGACGAATGGCCCGTGGATTCATCATGACGATGCATACGCCACTTGACTTGTCCGGGCAGACCATGAACGTACCCGTCGACGTCGTTTTGGCGTCGGTAAACTTAACATTACTCTTCGGCACCAGTACGTGCACCCGGTTACCCGGGGTATCGGGAAAGTACACTTCGCTCATGGTGGTGATCAAATAGGCCTCGTTGGTCTCATCGCCTTCGACGGTGTCGAAGCTTACCAGCTGATGTGACAGGGCATAGTCGGCCAGCACTACCGGCTCGACGATGGGAATTGAGTTCTGCTTGAGCTCCGTCAGCTGGGTTTCCAGCTGCCGGGAATCAGAATTGGTGCGAGCGATGAATACGCCCAGGACCACGACGATGGCAACCGCCAAGGTGGCGACGATGCCTATGCTGCGGTTCGTTAATGAGCTTCTGTTTTTGCTCATTCGAACAACCTCCTGAAAAAGTGAAATGAACGGTCCCACGCGCTGGACACGTTCTGGTAAAATATTAAGCGCGTGAATCAAGTAGACTAGCAAAATATTTTTGAAAAGTCAATAGTGTAAATAGGGACGGTATTGAAAAAAAGGCTATATTTTATTAAAATAAAATCGCCAAACTGATAAAATGAAAAATAATTCAATCAACAAAAGGGATAAAAAGGGTTTCACCCTAATAGAAATCCTTGTTGGTATTGCCATTATTGGCATATTGGCCGCTATTGGCATAGTTGCTTTTAACGGCGCCCGTGCCAAAGCTCGAATAGCTGATGCCCAAGCCGACATTAGATCAATAGTTAATGCCATAAAGGTATTGGAATTCGACACCAGCGAATGGCCGAATCACCAACCTGCTAATATAGTATGTACTAATCTGCCCAATCCTCCTGGCTGTCCCGCTGATAATGAAGTCGAGGATTTAAATACGGACGCAGCTGGTATAATGCAAACCGACGGCACTTATCTGAACTGGAACGGTCCCTACCTGACCGATATGCCCGTTGACCCCTGGGGTACAAATTATTTCATTGATACAGATTATGATGTTAACGGCACGGATTATGCAGTGGTTGGTTCATATGGTCCGAATACGGTAGGCAAAAATATATACGATGACGATGACATAATTATATCACTGTTAGAAGATTTGTAATTACTATGGAGAATATAATTATTAAAAATATTGAAGACACCGATGATGGCTGGCGTGTCTATGTAGTTGTTGGTAATCGTAATTATATTGTTGATGTTGATAAAATTTATTGGCAAGAATTAACTGGTGAAAATAATGATGTAAAGGAACTTGTAGAAAAATCTTTCACCTTTCTATTACATCACGAGCCCAAGGAGTCCATATTACCTTCATTTAATTTAAGAGTTATCAATCAATACTTCCACGACTACGAGGTGAAAATTAAAGAGCTACTGATCAAAAATACAAAAAGTCCGGACTAGCCGGACCTTATTGTGGTATGGAAGAGGATATATTATTTTTGACTCATCCGTTCGAAGGCCCTGAGTATCTCTAGGGGCAGCGCAAAGACAATGGTATTTGATTGATCAGAACTAATATCATTAACTGATTGAAGGGTGCGCAAGTGCAGGGCACCGGTGCTGGATGATAATATCTTAGCGGCTTTGGCCATGTTATCGGCCGCCACAACTTCACCCTTGGCTTTTATTATTACGGCTCGGCGTTCACGTTCGGCTTCGGCTTGTTTACCAATAGTTCGTTTCATTTCCTCGGGCAGTTCTATATGTTTTATGTCTACGGTTTCTACTTTTATTCCCCAGGGATCAGAAGCTCGATCCACAATTTCTTTTATCCTTTGCGAAATATTCTCACGATTTTGTAATAATTCATCAAGTTCTACTTCACCGACAACGTCACGCATAGTTGTCTGGGCTAATTGAGATATGGCATGAACATAATTAAATATTTCAATTACGGCGGCTCGGGCATCCATAACCTTATAGTACACCACAGCATTTACTCTCACCGACACGTTATCCTTAGTTATGGCATCTTGATCGGGTACATCAATTACTGATATACGCAAATCAACTTTTTTCATCATTTGAAAGACCGGAATAACTAATCGCCAGCCCGGTTCTTTGACACCAACAAAACGGCCGAGGGTAAATTTTACACCCCGTTGATATTGATTTATCTGGCGGATACTTATTAAAATTATAAATATTATTACGCCAATTATTGTACCAACTATGCCCATATAAATGTCAATTAATATTCTTACCTTTACCTTATAATAAATAATAATCTATAACAAGTTAAGTTTATAAATAAAGTTGCTAATATATGAAAAACTGGCTCTTTGATTGGCCAGGCAGATTAGATACAAGCTATTCAGTTAATAAATATTAAATCAAATTTTAAACATAGCTACGTGATCAGGGCGGTCATAATCATGAATATCTTCATTATGAAACCATAATTCTTCTTCGTATTTTGCCTCTTCTGGAGTACCGGAAGCGTGCATGATATTTCGTACGGCTCTGCCGCTGGCATTAGCTAAGGCCGGCGAATCAACGGAATAATCTCCCCTGACGGTACCTGGTTCAGCAAAGGTTGGTAATGTATTACCAGCTATCATACGCACATTATCCAGCGCATGCGCTCCCTCCAAGAGTATGGCCACCACTGGTCCTTCAGTGAGAAATTCCATGTTCCACTTGTTTACCATCTTTCCTATCTCCAAAGGATCTTTAGTACCTAGTTCCTCTTGGGGATCTTTGCCATATTTTTCGTATGTGGCCAAGGTTTTCTTGCCCATACCTTCTAGTAATTCGGTTCGTGAATCGGGATAGTGTTTACTGGCCATGGTTTCGTCTACCCAGACCATTTTTAAGGCGATAACTTTCAACCCGGCTTCTTCAAATCTTGTTAACACCTTCCCAATCAGTCCGCGCATTACACCGTCGGGTTTTATCAGAGCCACTGTTTTTTCCAGACTTATGGGATGCTTGTCTTTATTCTTGACCATTATTTATTTTTAATTATTGATTTTACTTTTACCACTACGTCGGCTGGGCTGTGGTTTGCTTTTACAAAATAATCACTAGCGCCTAATTTTTTACCCCTTTTAACATCATCTTCTTGACCTAAGTTAGTAAGCAGAATTACTGGAATATCTTTGGTTTTATCATCTTTTTTTAATTCTTGTAAAACAATAAAGCCGTCAAGCTTAGGCATTATGATATCGAGCAAAATAATATCTGGTTTGCTTTTGCGGGCCGTATCAATTCCCTCCTGTCCGTCCAAGGCTTGATCAACGGCAAAACCTTCCATTTCAAACTTTGTTTTATACATTTCCCCCAGCATCTTCTCGTCTTCAACTATTAGTACTTTAGTTTTAGTTGCCATGATTTCTTATTAATTTGTTAACCATTATACCAAGATTAACTCTTTTTGCCAATAATCATTTTAATTTTTCCCAAGCACTAGCGGCTGATAAAATTCTACCCTCATTCAACCAGGGACCAATTAGCTGCAGGCCAACCGGCAATTTATTCACTAGCCCGGCATTTATTGATATCGCTGGCAGTCCGGCCATACCAGCCGGTGCTGTCAGTACGTCTGAAAGATACATAGTCAAAGGATCGTTGAATTTCTCGCCTAGTTTAAAGGCAGTGGTTGGTGAAGTTGGCGAAGCAATCAAATCAACATCATTAAAAGCCAGCTTAAATTCATTATAAATTAACCGCCGCACTTTAGCTGCCTGCAGATAGTACTTGTCAGCGTAACCAGATGACAAACTAAAAGTACCGATCATAATGCGACGTTTGGCTTCGGCCCCAAACAAACTACGATTAGCTTTATATAAATCAAGCAAGCCATTTATCTTCCTAGTTGTTTGACCATATCTCAATCCATCGTAACGAGCTAAATTGGTTGATACTTCTGAGGGTACTATGACGTAATAGGTGGCTAGTGATAATTTAGACATTTTTAAATCAATTTCTTTGATCTTCAGGCCCATATCCTTAAATTTATCAATTGCTCGCCACACTAAGCCTTTTACAGATTCATCCATGGCTTCGGGGAAAAATTGCTTCGGCACACCAATAGTTAGGCCTTTTATTTTTTCTTTTAAGAGTTTATCTGCGATAAGTTTTTTACTCTGGTGAGTAGTGCTGTCATTGTCATCCGGTCCGGCAATTACGCTTAGTACAGCGGCGGCATCATCGGCCGTCTTAGTAATGGGGCCAATTGTGTCTATTGAGGAAGCCATAGCAATAAGTCCATAACGGGAAACCAGCCCATAGGTTGGTCGTAAGCCAACTACGCCGCAAAAACCAGCCGGTTGTCGGACCGAGCCGCCAGTATCCGAACCTAAAGCAGCAATTGCTGCATCAGCGGCCACGGCAGCGGCTGAGCCTGATGAAGATCCTCCCGGTACACGACGCGGATCTACTGGATTTTTTGTTGGCCCATAAGCTGAATTTTCACCAGAAGCTCCCATAGCAAATTCATCACAATTGGTCTTGCCAATTATTATTGATCCAGCTGATTTTAGCTTATTGATAACCGTGGCATCAAATGGCGGCACGTAATCATTTAACATTTTTGATCCGGCTGTTGTCGGTAATCCGCGAGTAATAATAGTGTCTTTGACGGCAATCGGCACACCAGCCAACGGACTGTCATAATTATCAGGATTATTATCAAAAAACTTTGCCGATTCATATGCTCCCGCCTCATCAATATGGAGATACATATTGAGCTCATCGTTACGTTTCTTAGCTGATTCAATTACGGCTTGGGTTAATTCTAACGAGCTAATCTCCCGACTTTTCAATTTAGCCGACGCCTGGGTCAGTGTAAGAGTTGCTAGGCTTGAGGTCATAGTACTGGCGGTGTTTTAATAAGGTTGCCCTCTTTTACCGGCGGTTGTTCTAGAAGCTCAGAAATATTATCCGAATTTTTTTTACTGTCTGATCGATGTTTTACCAGTGGTGAAATATTCGAAGCAGGCAATACGCTTTTGGTATCAACTTTCTGTAGCTGTTCTACAAACTCTAATATACTGGTAACTTGCACGGCAAAAAGTTCACGCTCCTCTTTATTTAGGTCCAGTCGCGATAAAGCTGCTAAATGATCAATTTCCTTTAAAGTTATTTTCATATTTATTTATTATAGCAGACTATATATTATTTTATGAGCTTTTTAAACTTTTTTTCATTATAAATTGGTACCTGGTATTGTTTTGCTTGTTCAAATTTTGACCCCGGATTATCGCCCGCAATAACAGCGGTGGTCTTTGACGATACACTGGCAGATATATTGCCCCCCCGCTGCCTGATTAGGGCCTTGGCTTGGTCTCTTGAATATTCGTTTAGCGATCCCGTCAGTACATATGTTTTACCGGCCAATGTTTGCTTTGTCATTTGTTGATAGTTTATCTTAACACCGGCAGTTAGCAGTTTAGCTATTTGTTCTCGATTTTCTTTATTGGCAAAGAAATCGGCAATACTATTGGCTACTACATCACCAACGTCGGGAATACTATTGAGTTCACCGCGGGAGGCTGAGGACAATTTATTAATATTATTATATCGATCAGCCAAATCAATGGCAGTTTCTTCGCCGACATGACGTATGCCTAAAGAAATAATGAATCTAGAAAAATCAATATTTTTCTTATTAGCTATGGCGGTAATTAGTTTTTCGGCTTTTTTATCGGCAAAGCCGGGTAAATTTAATAAATGTTCCTCGGATAATTCAAATATATCAACTGGCTGAGTAACTAGACCGGCTTGTAATAGTTGATCAATTATTTTAGTACCCAGACCGTCGATATCAAAAGCCGATTTCGAGACCAGGTGCTTGAGTTGCTCGCTGATCTGACCGTAACACTTTGAATTGGTACAGTAGTGATTAGCTTCGCCTGATTGGCGTCTGACGGGTGATCCGCAAAATGGACACTTGTTGGGCAGATTATATTTTCTGGCCTTGGCTGGACGCAATCTGGTAATTACTTTTATAACATCAGGGATAATATCACCGGCCTTTTGTATTACTACCGTATCACCGATCCTAATATCTAGTCGATCAATTTCATCTTGATTGTGCAAAGTTGCCCTGGTAACGGTAGAACCGGCGACCAATACCGGCCGTAATATGGCTACTGGAGTCAACGTACCAGTGCGACCAACTTGTGCGATAATATTTTCCACCACGGTAGTGGCCTGTTCGGCTTCGTATTTATATGCAATGGCTCCTCGTGGCGCTTTACCAACTACACCTAGCTTGTCATAAAGAGTGTTGTCGTTGATATTTACTACAATTCCATCAGTCCAATAATTCAGACCTGATCTGATCTTGCCGATATGTTTGTAATAATTGAATACTTCATTTAAATTACGACATATTTTATTGTGAGGATTGGTCGGAACACCCATTTTTTTAACCAGTTCATGTTTCTCTGAATGCTTGGTTTGACCGATATCGGATACCAGATCATAGGCATAAAAATTTAGCTTTCTGGTGGCGGTGACTTTTGGATCAAGCTGGCGGATAGAGCCAGCAGCAGTATTGCGGGGATTGGCGTATTGCGACTGTTGGTCGATTTTTTTTTGGCGGTTCAACTGATCAAAAACTTTCTTGGTCATAAACACCTCCCCCCGAATCTCAATTCTTTTTTCAGCTTTCTTTCTCATGGTTGGAGATAATTTACCAAAATTTAAACGAAGCGGTATGGCTTCTATTGTTTTAAGATTGTTAGTTACGTCCTCGCCAATGCGACTATTACCACGAGTAGCACCGCGTACCAGCAGCCCCTTTTCATAAATCAAGGACACTGCTAGGCCATCCATCTTTACCTCAGTATAAAATTCAAATTCTTGCTGACCGACAATTTTAATCATCCTCTCTGTCCAGGCATCTATTTCCGCTTTACTAAAAGCATCTACCAAAGATAGCATCGGTACCTGATGGGTAACTTTCTTAAATTCCGGCAGCGGTTGACCACCGACGCGCTGGCTGGGAGAATCAGGTGTAACCAGATCTGGAAATTTCTGTTCTAATTCGCTCAGTTCGTGTTTCAAAGAATCCTGGGCAGCAGCTGATATCTCTTGGCGGTCTAATACATGATAAAGATAGCGGTGATGATCGATTTCTCGTCGTAATTTATCAAGCCGCTCTTTTGCTTCAGTTTTAGAAATATTTCCTTTACTTAGTGATTGACTCATCAGAGAATAAGACAAAATCAAATATCGATGATACCGGCAAGCGCCAAGGTATACTGGTGGTCAAGGCAATGGTTGAATTTGAACTAGTACCGGTAGAAATGATCTTAGCTCGATTAGGGATAGGAACTTGTTTGGCTGGGATATCGTCATCAAAAACTGTAACTTCAACATTTTTCAGACCGCTAAATCTGGCCTTTATTCTGATACGATAAGCTTTAATATCAACGGGATCAAAACCCAATTTATTTATAAATTCTTGATCATTCAGATTAATTATCTTACCGCTACTAATATTACTTGAACTTACAAAAACGGTACGTGAATTTTCGCTTAAGGCGGCACCATCCCAGGCAACCCAAGAAACTTCAGCCCAGCCATCGGTTGTATCGGCCTGAATTCTTATAGTACTTATATTACCAAAACCTACCGGCTGGAAAGGATCGACCGATGAAGCCGGATCAAACAGATCTAATTCGACAGCTTTATCAGCGGCAATATCCTGGACCAGAATATCATCACCGACAGAGCTCCGAGATGAATCCCAGCTGGCAAAATTAGTATCAGTATAAGTTCTGTTGCCAGTAATTATCGTATTATTGATAATATCGCTCAAATCACTGCCGCTGTCACGTCCTTCGCCAAGTTGGTCAAGCGCCCATTCTAGTCCTTCCTCCGAAGCATAAGTAGCTTCAATGCCATGATCCACAACTGAAGCCGAGCGAAATTCTTTGATAATAACAATTGACATACCCAGTCCAACAGCGGTAAGTGATGACATAATAATCAAAGATATTAAAAGCACAGCGCCTTTTTGTTGGGAATTATCAATTTTTTTATTAGCGGGCATATAATCTAGATGAAATCATAGTTTGGATGGTATTTGACACCGGCGGTTTACTCTCCAATGAGGTCGTTGTCATTATAATAGTTATCCTCGGCTGATCATCACTTTGATAGATATTACTTGTCTCCGTAATCGGCTCCTCCAGAGCAAAGGGGTCACGGTAAGGAAAAAGATAAATATCAAACTGGTCGACGTCAATGCTATTTGGGGTTATGGGCGTCCAGGTAGTACCACGATCAGTAGATATTATAATTTGTCCGACACCAGCATTGTCTAACAGCTCATAAAGCGTTAGCTGTCCCGCCTGATCTTTAAGAGCCAAGGTTTGAATGGGCATATCATCATCGGGGTCGGTGGCATTATTTCCATCATTGGCTGATATCACAAAATCATAAGGCAATGGTTTGTCATCAGGATCTTCATAATAATCATAATCAGTTGTACCTAGGCGGTATTGCCTGGCAATGGTCTCGGTAATAAAACGGGCATCCGAACCAATGGTCTGCTGAGCAATTGTGCGTTTCTGCAATTTGCTGTAGGTCACAATCAAATCTACCGCTAATAAAGTAGTAATAGAAAATACCGCTACCACAATGACAATTTCCATCAGAGTAAAACCTTTGTTGCTAAAAAATTTACGGGTTGTTCGTTTGCCAGTCATATATTCTAGTTTCAATAGTTTCAAATTCATCAATTCCTCTCTCTACCCAGTGTACTTGACTAACCACTTGAATAGCATAAATGTCTGCTTCAACGTTGGTTTCAACACCAAATTCGTCAAGCGGTTTTAGAAAAACTAAACGTCGATAATCAGTATCGGTTCCAGATCCATAATTTGAGTATGTACCGTCGGGATTATGTCTAAGATTACAGGCTGGCGTTCGATTTACATAACAAATGCAATCTTTAGCTATGTAACAGTTATCAGGGCCAAATTCACCAAAATCCCATTGGATAAAGTATACATTCTGCCAGGGCATCCCCCAGCGGGCAATGCCGGTCTGCCTAGTGGGATTAAATAAACCGCTTGAAAAAGCCCTACCAGCCAGCCAATTGGAATCCCTAATATGTCGTACTGCCTCTATGCCCTCGCGGGCAAAGTTAATAGCTAGATTTCTTTTTGACCCCTTGGTCCCATACTGCGTAGTAGCAATACTAAGCGAAATTATCAATACTATTGAGGTCAAGATTATACCAATAGCCACAACTGCTTCCATCATTCCCTGGCCAGATTGTTGTTTGCGAAGAGTCATTATATGGGACAAGTATCAATTGTTGAACTTAGATTAACCTGACCAGTGGCACCAAGTAAGGTTATCATGCGATATCTATTTAATTGGGTATGCCGAAGACATACTTTGATGGTGCTATTGGCAGCGAAATAATCAGCGGTATTATCATAGTCAACAGTAGTTGGGTCATAGTCAGAATCATTAGCACCCCACTGGGCCCCCACTAATGACTCTGGAGTGGAAAATGTAATATCAATGATAGTTGGTGACTGCACGCCGATACGAACATTATCAAGCACCACACTGGGCGGCAACATGACCGTGCCAGTATCAACTGTCGGTTCCTGATTACAGTTGGGGTAAGATTTGGTATCAAATAAATATTGATCAAACCGTCTGTTCACGTCACCACCGACTAAGCATTGTAAATTTACACTATCGAATGAAGTAGTGTCGCCATATAATTGGTAGCGATCAAACTCGGTGTTAATATTCATAAAAATTCCAAAGCTCCCCGGCACCATACCACTCACTTCTCGTCCACCAATGGCATACGCCTGCAACTGGCGCAAGTTAGATACAAAATTCTCAGCCGCTGATTTAAATTCATTATGCTTCCGGGAATCCATAAAACCCAACAGGACAATTGCTGTTAACAAAGCAAAAATGGCTATCGATATACTCAGCTCAACCAGTGTTACTCCGCTTTGTTTTTTGTCATAAATCATAATTTAACGAAAGTACCTGTCTATTAACTGTTGGCCAACAAAATATGAGATGTAGGTAGATATTGTCAAAAAGGTGCCAAAAGGTATCTGGCTGGATAATTTTTTCTTCTTGGCAGCTATTAATATCGTTCCAATCAATGCACCAATTATATAAGCACCACCGATAGCCAATAGGATAGTCGGCCAACCAAGCATTAGGCCCATAATAACCCCCAACCTAACATCACCACCGCCCACCCAGCGGCCATTGGTAAGGACGAATTGTAATAAGAAAAAACCACCTCCAATTATACCAGCCAGGAGTAGATTTGAGAATGTATGATCAAGAAAATATGCCGTAATGAAAACATACAAACCAGCGGGAATAGTCACTTTGTCCAGAATCAATTGGTGCAGTAAATCATAAACAAATATTACAATCAGTATGGCTGTCCACGTGCTGTAAACAAAAAAGGAAATGCTTATTCCAAACCAGATAAATAAACCGGTCCAGGAAAGAGCGCAGGCCAGTTCAACCAGAGGATATTGCCAGCTGATTCTCTTCCGACAGTAGCGACAGCGGCCGCCTAGCATGATAAAACTTAATAGCGGAATCAAGTCTCTAGCGGCTAATTCATGACGGCAATGTGGGCAGTATGAGCGACCGCGTACAACTGACTCATTTACTGATAATCGCCAGATATAGGCATTTAAGAAGCTGCCGACCAGCAATCCAGTTATAAAGATAATTATTCCTACAAGTATATCCATATATTAAAAACTACCGAATAACTATATCGGTTTGGTCGAGATTATTTTTAATCATATTTATTTTATTCCAAATTCAGATACGGTGTGATTGCCGGCGCTCAAATTTGAATAGCTACTTTCCAAAGTAAAGGTAACTTCAAATGATTTGTCATCCGGCACTTTAGTTACGGTATAATTATTTTTACCAGGGTCAATAACATTCTTGATATCATCTATATAGGTATTGATATTGCAGGTGCTTACTTCTACTCCGGTTTGACCACAGCCAAGGGCAGCTTCGACAAAACTATTTGTTTCGTTATATAAAATTTCAAAAGCGGCCGCCACTCTGATCATATCAGCTATGCGATGAGCATCACGGACCTGGGCCCTCTCATTGTTATACAAAGCTACCCCGACAGCTGTCAGCGAGAAGAATAACCCAACAATTATTAATGTTTCTACCAGTGAAAATCCTTTGACTTTTGAATAATTCATAAGTGAATTATAGCAAAAAATGACCGATCTGAATATCCACCGTCATAATATATTATTAAAATTGAATTACACTTAAGCCAACAGCGTTAGAGATCATATTTCCAAAAAACAATGATAGTATTACGGCTACTGGTATGGCAGGAGTGATTATAATCCGGTTATTTAAAGGTCTCCTGCCGATTACGATCAGGATAATATTAATAAGCAAAACAGACACAAACACCATCACCAAGAAAACTAACATATTGGGCCACTGCGAGGACAACATAGCCAAAAATAATAGAACCACATCCAGGCCATCAATAACCAGGCCCTTGGTTAACTTCCAAACTATGTAGAATAAAGTTGTTAGTAATAATGAGAAAACTAGCGAGGCTATCAGATCCGAACCATGTCTTAATATTTTTTCTTGATAAAAATACCGGGCTACTGGCTCGTAATCAGTGCCGATGGTCGCCGCAAATATTTGATAATTGTAATACCAGAACAAACTAAATCCGATAATAAAAATCAACAAAATCAACAATAAAAACCAGATGATAAACTTTGGATTATATTTCTTCTTAAGTAGATAATAAACCAGCGAAACAACCCACATTATAATTAGGGCTGGACCCAAGTAGGCTAAATTAGATAAGGCAATTTTAATATCCATATTGACAATAATAATACCACAAAGAGGCCATGGTTAACACAACCTCTTTGTCAATATATCAGTTAAGACCTAGTAAACACAGCCGCCAGCCTGAGCTTCACAAGCGGTGTGAACAGCACGTGCAACAGTACCACTATCACCCTGACTGTCTAACCAGAAAGCATTGGTTTCGCCGGCACCTTCTAGGTTTGTCCACAATACCATTGTTTGAAGATCGGTATGTGCATCATAACAATATTCATAACCGGCTCCGGTGGTAGGTGCATCTAATAGGGAGGCTAGATATTCCGGTACGATCGGGTTGTTAGCCGGGGTAAGATTGAAGATACAGTTAGCGGTAGCCGAACAGTCAACGGCGGCTACACCGTATGAACAGTCAGGTCCGATCCCACCAACACCCATGACGTCTTCTGGATAGGCATCGGGGTCTTCATCATCAAAGGCTAGCGTCAAAGCTGTACGGTACTGGGCCATGTCGCTCTGTCGCTGGGCATCACGTGCTTTCTCCCGGGCACCGTTAAGTGCGACAAGACCGATCGCTGACAAGATACCAATGATGGCAATTACGACCAGTAACTCGATTAAAGTAAATCCTTTTTTTCTGTTTTTCATTTTGTCACCTCCCTCCTTTCCCTCGACCCGATTAATTTTTAGAATCGAGTTGATTGGGTCGAATATTTCACTTAGCTAAGGGAAAATTTATGTTTATAGTATAACAGCAGAAGCCTATGATTGTCAAGTAATATATGCAATTTATACTGCACTAGAAAGGTTATATATCGGCAGAATTACGGCCATGACCAACATGGCTACACCTAGCCCCATAACAACCATAATTATCGGCTCTATCAGACTGGTCAGGTTGGCGACGGTGTTTTCCAGCTCCCGCGAATAGAACTCTGACAGCTTATCAAGCACCAAGTCCAGCTTACCGGTTTGCTCACCGACATATAGCATCTGCGTTAAAATCGGCGGTACGTATTCACTTTCGGCAAAGACGGTTGAAATTGATTTTCCGGCCTCTACTTCTTTAATTGTTTTTCTAGTTAAATCCCTATAAACACTGTTGCCAATCACATCAGCCACGATCTCTAATGATTGTGTCATCGGGATGCCGCTTACTACTAAGGTTGAAAGTGAGCGAGAAAATCTGACCAGATATATCTTTTTAAATATATTTCCAAAGATCGGAATCTTAAATTTAGCTTTATCAATTATTTCTTTACCTTGATTTGTCCGACTTAGTGACCGATAACCAGCAACAATTCCCACTACAATCAGCAGTAGAACCCACCAAAAATTTTGCATAAATGAGCTGGTGCCGATTAATATTTTAGTAGTAGCTGGAAGCTCACCGCCGCTTTCGGTTAATATTTCTGTTAACCGAGGAATTACAAATATCATCATCAACACGCCTACAATGCCCAAGCCGGCAATGATAAATATCGGATAGGTCATGGCGCCCTTAATCTTGCTCTGTAGGTCATAATCTTTTTCCTGTTGATCAGCTAAGTAGTTAAGCGTTTCATCTAATTTACCAGTTGTTTCGCCGGCCCTGATCATGTGTATGAAAAATTGTGAAAAGACATGTGGGTATCTCCCCAGGGTAGCAGATAATTTGGCTCCACCTTCAACCTCATCAGCAACTTCAGAAATTATAATTTTAAAATTGGTGTTCTCGGTTTGTCTAACTAGAATTCTAAGAGCCGAGACAATCGGTACAGTAGCTGAAATCATCACTGCCAATTGACGGGCAAAAATAGCTACGTCTTTAATCGGAACTCTTTTAAATATATTTAATGATGATTGGAATAAAGTTCTTTTGCGCCGCTCCTTAATACCCAATACTATTAATTCGCGATCTTGTAATATTTCCGAAGCTACCGATTCTGATGGGGCTTCCACCGCTCCGGTAACTTCTTTACCATCATCGTCTTTGGCTCTAAATTCAAATACCGCCATATTAGCTTCTGATCATCATCTTAAATGTGTCGCGGTCAGAGGCAATGGCCAAGGCGTCATCAATAATTACTTCACCAGTTTTTACTAAATTAGCCAAGGCTCGATCCAAAGAAACCATGCCCTCATCACGCGACGTTTGTA
The DNA here is from genome assembly GCA_042570545.1 of Patescibacteria group bacterium. GTDB lineage: Bacteria > Patescibacteriota > Patescibacteriia > JBHPGJ01 > JBHPGJ01 > JBHPGJ01. The sequence continues at coordinate 86,380 of JBHPGJ010000003.1, forward strand.
AGATATTGTTTATTTGATGCAACTGTCCCTCACGAATAATAGCTCTTATCGGTGACGTAAGACTCATCACCTCGGTTACCAATATTCGCCCACCGCCGACCCGGGGCAAGAGCCGCTGGGCGACAACTCCTTCTAGAGCTTCAGCTAGTTTAACTTTTATTGGACCCTGTTGATTATCGGGAAACTGATTTACCAGCTGTTCTACTGTCTTAAAAACCGTTGGCGTACTCATAGAAGCAAAAACCAATCGTGAGGCAGCGGCGGCTTCCAAGACAGCTAAAATAATTTCTGGTTTTTCAATTTCTGAAACCATCAAGACATCAACATCTTCTTTAAGGGAGGCGTCTAGGGCTTGCTCAAAAGTTAAAGCATCGCTTCCGACTTCACGTTGTTCGATTATGCTTTTATTATTTATATATAAATACTCTATCGGCTTCTCAATGGTTATTATATGCTTGGCTCGAGTTTGATTTATTGAATTTATCAAAGCGGCCACGGTGGCTGATCGGCCACTGCCGAACGGTCCACTGATGATTACCAGGCCTTTATTAAGATTAGCAAATTCAGCCACAACTCTTGGCAGGCCCAGATCTTCAACTTTGGGTATTGTATTTGAAATTATTCTAAGTGATATCGCTCTCGAGTGACGCTGGTAGAATATATGTACCCGAAAACGAACTTTAGTCTCACTTGTATAGGTTCCAAGTAACTCGCGCTCACTTTCTAGCTTTTTCATTTGTTCTTCGGTGATAAATGTAATTACCATTTCATCAATAAACTCAGGCGTAATTACTGGCTCATCGGATAAAGGAACCAGCTTGCCGTCAACTCTTAAAATCGGCACGCTGCCAACTGTAAAATGTAAATCAGACGCACGATATTCAGCGGCGGTTGAAAGAATTCTATTTATTATGGCTTTCTGACTAGCAGGCATAGTTATTTGTTACTTTGATGAAACTAAGCGTTTTATTTTATCAATCACCTCAGAGGGCATAAAGTGAGCTTTGATTAAGTAATCAGACGCTCCTAGGGCCAGGCCCTTCTCTACATCATCACGCTGGCCAAGATTGGTCAGTAATATTACCGGTATATTTTTTAAATCTTTTTCCTTTTTGATCTTTTCTAATACAGCAAAGCCGTCCATTTTGGGCAAAACAATATCCAATAAAATTATATCTGGTTTAATTTCGACGATTTTTTTCAACCCGATATTACCATCACCAGCCAAGTGCACTCTAAATTTTTCCATTTCTAACTTGGCCACATACATACCGGCCAAGAAGCTATCGTCCTCAACTAATACTATTGTGTGAGTTTCCCCTATATTTTTGTTGTCTTGGGATTTGGATTTAGGCATAATGTTTTGATTAATACTCTTTTAGGCGCGTGTTGCATTCCACACTTCTTCAATAGTGGTAATGCCTTGTAATGCTTTGACTGCTCCATCTTGCTTCATTGAATACATTCCTTGGCGTGTAAATTCTTCTTTAGTTTTATCAATTATATCTTCACTTTCAATAATGATTTTTTGCAGTTCTGGTGACATGCCCAACACTTCAGCTATAGCCACCCGTCCTTTGTAACCAGTGTTTTCACAGCGAGGGCAGCCGCGGCCCTTAAATACCTTAAAGGGTGGATCAAAATTTACCTTTACCGGCCGGTGCTCTTTTGGAATCTCACTTAATACATCTACTACTTCTTTTTCCACCGGTTGGGGTAGGTTATCCTCAAACTTACAATACTGACAAACTCGCCTGACCAGTCGCTGGGCCATAACAATATTAACTGATGAGGTGATTAAAAATGGTTCTATTCCCATATCCATCATTCGCGGGATGGCACCGAAGGCATCGTTGGTGTGTAATGTTGACATAACAATATGCCCGGTCAAACTAGCGTGCACGCCTAGCTCCGCAGTTTCTTTATCTCGGATTTCACCAACCATGATTATGTCGGGGTCTTGACGCAATATTGATCGCAAACCGGCAGCAAATGTTAAGCCAACCTCTGGATTAACTTGACTTTGATTTACTCCATTCATGAAGTACTCTACCGGGTCTTCCAGAGTAACAATATTTACGCCTTCCTTATTAAGAATACTAATTAGGGCATACAGAGTAGTTGATTTACCCGAACCAGTTGGACCAGTTATTAAGAACATGCCGTGAGATTTGGCTATACCTTTCTTCATGGTCTTTAAGTTCTGCCCCCAGAAACCTAACGCCTCAAGATCAGTGACGTTTTGGGAAGTATCAAGAATACGCATCACAACTTTTTCGTTTGATATTAATGGCAGTGTCGATACCCGATAATCAATATTGGCTCCTTCGATATTCATTCGAAAACGGCCATCTTGGGGGATGCGAGTTTCATCTATCTTTAAATTTGATACAACCTTGATCCTGGCCACTAAGGAACTATGAATATTCTTTGGCAGGACAAGTGAAGTGTGTAATATGCCATCTACTCGATACCGTACCCGGGTTTCATTACCGACCGGTTCAATATGAACGTCTGAGGCCTTGCCCTCTACGGCGTGCCGTAGGATCACTGTGACCATCTTTGATACTGGTGCCTGACGGACTACCTCTTCCAGATCCTTGGTAGCAATCTCCATCTTCTCTGGCGATAGCTTGCTGACCTCGTCTTGCGCACCCTTCAGCGCCTCTTCAACTTCAGCTGATAAGCTCTCATATTGGCGTAAAATGTATTTTAAGGCTGATGGTGTAGTGATAAAGTACTTTATTCTAAAACGATTTTTACGAGCGATAAATTCTATAGCTTCTAGGGCCTTATAATCAGATGGATTGACCATGGCTATGCTGATCTCATTGCTCTCCCGGTTAAAAGCTACCATCTGATAATTACCAGCCAATTCTTGTGGTACTATATTCAAAACTTCGGCCCGGACGATCCGGCCAAACAAATCAGCGAAAGGAATATTATACAAAGTACTCTTTGCCCTGACCAGGTCTTCTTCACGGACAGTTTTAGTCGACATAATCAGTGTTTCAATTGGTTGCTTGGTTTTGGCGCTTTCTGTCCGGATTGATTGAAATGTTTGCTGATTGATCACATTCTGTGATAACAAAATATCCAGAATATCCTGGCTACCTGTGCCTGTAGCTGAATTGGTTGTCATTGTTGCCATATTTATTGTGGAGGGATAAACGGATTCTCACGTCCTCTTGGGACATAATCAACAATTGGCCTCCCGTGAGACTCAAGGTTCACATAATCATCCCGTCCAAAAATTCCGCTGGTATCAAAATCAGTGTCATTAAACTCTTTTATCTTATTAATATCTCTTCGACCACTAGTCACTAGATCAGTAGCTGTAGAGGTGTCGAGCGGTTGGGTGGAGTAATAATACCACCAGCCGGCAATGGCAATTACTGCCACCAAAATGGATGACATGATTAGGTATCTTTTTACGTTAGTTTTTCTTACTAAGGCCATAGCTTGATATTAGTTTATTGATTTAACTGTTTAAGTAGTTCTTCAAGATCGGCTTCTGACGTCGGTGCCGCGGCTTGGGCAGTGTCAAGATAATAGGTACGCAAATTTAAATTATAATCACCAGACACTTCTTTATCTAGAGAAACAGTTTCTGTTCCTTCTAGAGAGAAACTGATTGATATTAAATCCAGAATACGTTTGTTGCGTTCAAAAATATCAAGCAGCGCTTTAACTTCATTGTAACGATTACCACCATCTAGTTCGATATCAATATCAAGAACTTTTAATTGTACGGACTCGCTCAGGGCTTCACTTTCAGTGGTAGAAAAACTAATATTACTCATAGTGGCACCGGCATCAATGGCCAGGGCTTCCATTTGTACGAATAGATTTGGTAGGTCTTGTCTATCGGGCAATACTTCATCAATATCGCTCAATATTGCTTGATTTATACCATTATATTTAGTGACTAACTTTTCTAGTTCACCTAAATAAACTTTATCGTCTTCTAGTTTTCTTTGTTCGCGGGCATAGTCATTTAAGCCTACCAAGCGAATTTCATTCCATTTGGGACCGATCAATAAAGCGTAACCAACGATTACTAATATAACTGCGACACCAATAGTAATGTAACGTGAGTACTTTACGTAAAGATTTATTAATTTTCGGCTAATTCTAAAATTTAATTTAAAGTTCATATTGCTGTTTCTCCCGAATCATCACCGCCTATGTCTAATGGTTCGCCACTGCTGGTAAATATGCCTGGTTTAATTATCAATTTTATTGTAAAGCTAACCGTGCTTAGCTCACTTTCAGCTTGACGAGTAGCGCTGGTTATAGATACCGATTCAACAAAATCAGTCGCTTCACGGAAAGCGATTAATTGACGGGCAACGGATGAATAATCCTTACCGGTAGCATTCAAGTTAAACGAACCGCTGATATCCCCGGCAAAGGCATTGTCATAATAAACGTCAGTTACTGTATTGGCTTCCAAAAGTTCAAAAAACTTTGTCCAATAAATATGCTGATCAAGTCGTTGGGTAACTAAGTCCATTTTCTGCTTTAATGCTAAGGCCGAAGTCCGTTCGGCTTGATAAGAGGCTATTTGCCTGTTTATCTCACTGACTTCAGCTCTGATGTCTTCGGTGCGACCAACAATCGATGATTCATATAAAATCATGACTACGAATACCACAATT
>JBHPGJ010000004.1:0-91031 GCA_042570545.1 Patescibacteria group bacterium
GGTCGGGACGAAAATTGGTAAATATTATGGCATCACCGTCTTTTACGGTGGTTGGAGCCTTGTCTTTATTTATCACCGTGGGTACAAATTGCTCATCGTACACTCCTTGGTCATACGATTTTTCAATAGCTTCTATTGGGTCGCTGGCTGTTGGTCCCGATCCCTTGACCATTGCTAGGTAACTTTTAGCAATTCTATCCCAGCGATTATCTCTATCCATAGAATAATAACGACCGGCTATGGTGGCAATCCGTCCCACGCCCACTTTAATTATAACCGATTGTAATTTCTCAATAAAATTTTTACCACTATCTCGAGAGGTATCTCGACCGTCTAATATAGGATGGACTGCTACCTTATTTAATTGTTGTTGAGCACAAAGCTCTAGGACGGCATGTCCATGCTCATTGCTGCCATGGACTCCTCCCGAACTAAAGATACCAACTAGGTGCAAGGTCGAATTGTTTTTTTTAACATGTTCTATAGCCTTGAGCAGTACTTTATTTTGCCCAAACGTACCATCAGAAACCGCCTTCATTATTCGGGGTAAATCCTGATAGATTATCCGGCCAGTACCTAATGATAAATGACCAACTTCCGAATTGCCCATTTCACCATAAGGCAAACCAACCGCATCTCCGGCCGCTTGTAATACAGTGGTGGGAAAGGTGCTGGTGAGCTCGTCATAGACTGGTGTTTTAGCCATATCAATAGCATTACCGCGAGAGGGCACACCCACTCCCCAGCCATCAAATATTATTAATACCACTGGTCGTTTTTTTAGTGCCATAAGCTCGTTCCGGTCATTTGTGGTGGTGTTTTAATGCCCATCGACTCCAAAATTGTTGGCGCGATATTACCAAGCGTACCCCTAGTTTTTAACTTTCTTTTTTTATCATTTGCGAAGTTAGCTATTATAAAGGGGGTTAACGAGTCTGAGTGCTGGGTGATTGCCCCATCTTTCATATTGATCATTTCTTCAGCATTTCCGTGATCAGCACATACGAACAGTAAGCCATTTTTTTTCTTCACTACATTAGCTATCTCACCAATTTTCTTATCAAGATATTCAACTGATTTTATGGCCGCTTTTATATTGCCAGTATGTCCTATCATGTCAGCATTGGCCAAATTCAAAGTAATAAAATCAAAACGTCCAGCATCTAAAGCCGTAACCACTGTATCAGTGATGGCACTGGCTGACATTTCTGGTAACAAATCATATTTCTTAACATCCGGCGATTCCACCAGCAGTCGCATCTCACCAGCTACTGGATGACTATAGCCGCCATTTAAAAAGTATGTTACATGAGCAAATTTTTCTGATTCAGCAATATATAATTGACGATAATTTTTCAATACCATCGGTAATGACCCTTTTACATCCTGGCTCGGATAAGCGGTCAAAATATCTCCTAAATCAGGACCGAAATCGGTCATAGCTACAAAAATAATATTAGCTAAAACTTTTCTCCTGACAAAAGATTTACTATTTTTTTTATCAAAATCCACCTGTACAAATGGCTTAGTTAGTTGCCGCGCTCGATCTGACCTTAAGTTATAAAAAATTATGGCGTCGTTATCACTGATACGAGGCGATTCGTGTTCGTTGTCTTTAATTATCGTCGGCTGTATAAATTCATCAGTTTTACCACTAGCATAAGCGGTCTTTATGGCATCTAAGGCTGACTCAGCTTTATTAACTTGCAGGGCCTGACCGGTCAATACATTATAAATCCGTTCAGTTCTTTGCCACATTTTTTTACGATCCATATAAAAGCGACCAGCTATGGTGGCTATAACTTCTCGCTTGGGATCCAATATACCATTAAGTTTTCCAATTAACTCACGAGCATAATTCGTTGGCGAGTCTCGACCATCAGTAAACAAGTGTAGAGCAACTTTTTTAACTAAGTGTTGTCGACACAACATAATTAATGCCAATAAATGATCTGGATCGGCATGCGGACTTTGATCACCAGTTAACATGCCCATCAAGTGAAGTACGCTATTATTTTTATTGACGTGCCTGACAGCTTGGATTAAGGCGGGGTTCTTATGAAACGTGCCGTCGTTAATCGATCTGGATATTCGCACCGCATCCTGATCAATAACCCTCCCGGCACCGATATTCAAATGTCCTGCTTCAGAATTACCAGCCTGTCTTGGCGGTAGTCCTACCGAGGTGCCTGATGCTCTTAGTTGAGCATGAGGAAATTGACGCCATAAGCGGTCCATATTAGGCGTCTTAGCCTGACTGATAGCATTCCCCTTACCGGGGGGCGCCATGCCCCAGCCATCAAGAATAAGTAACACCGCCGGAAAGTGAGGTTTCTTATGTTTGGGCATGAGGTGATATTTCTTTTTCAATTTCTAATAACCGGTTGTATTTAGCAAGTCTCTCTTCTCTGGCCAGAGAGCCCGCTTTTAAATAGTCAGCACCAATGGCTACTGCCAGATCGGAGATGAATGCATCATTTGTTTCACCTGAGCGATGAGATACGATTACTTTAAAATCATTCTCTTTTGCCAGGCGCAAGCACTCTATGGCTTCACTGATAGTGCCAACCTGGTTTGGTTTTATAATAACCGCATTAGCTGCTTTTTTGCTAATACCTTTCTGAAGCCACTTAGTCTGAGTTACAAACAAATCATCACCAACCAACATCATCTTATCTCCTAAGCGACCGGTCATCACCCGCCAGCCTTCCCAGTCATTTTCTGTTAATCCGTCTTCAACTGATATTAGTGGGTATTTTAGCCGCCAATCATTATACAGCTGAATAAGTTGCTCTGTAGTATAAGTTTGTCCCTCTGGGCGGAGCGCGTATCGGCCTTGCCCGCTAAAAAACTGACTAGCGGCGGCATCTAAGGCAATTTTGATGTCATCTCCCGGTACATAGTCGGCCTTGGTCATAGCGGCAATAATAAATTCAAATGCCTCTGTATGGTTTTTTAATCGAGGAGCAAATCCGCCTTCGTCACCAACGGCAACAGAATATCCTTCATTACTGAGCAATCCGGCCAGACGGTGAAAAACCTCGGCTCCGCGATCGAGATTTTCTTGAAATGTATTACTATCCGGTACGATCATAAATTCCTGAATAGATAACCCAGAATCAGCATGTACGCCGCCATTTAATATATTAAACATCGGCTTGGGTAAATTCCATAATTTGTATTTGGGAGCATAGGTTTGCCGTAAATATTTATATAGCGGTATTTTCTCATTTTCAGACGCTACACGCGCCAAAGCCAATGAAACTGAAAGCAAGGCGTTGGCTCCCAGGTTCGTTTTATTTTCTGTACCATCCAACTCGATCAATTGTCTATCAAGCTTCCTAGTATCATCCACTGATTGGCCTTTTAAAGCTTCGTTAATAGTGGTATTTACATTACTTACCGCCTGCAATACACCTTTACCGTCATAGCGTTTATCACCATCGCGTAACTCCAGAGCAGCCCGAGAGCCTGTTGAGGCTCCGGATGGCACAGAAGCCTTGGCATCTACCTTATTACTTAGGGTAACTTTAGTCTGGACTGTGGGATAACCCCGAGAATCCAGGATTTCCATTGCGTCAATTGATCTAATGGTTACTTTGGCCATTTATTTTTCTCGCTTTAAATACTTAAGCCCAGGCAAAGTTTTGCCTTCAAGAAAATGCAACATAGCTCCGCCACCGGTAGATATAAAATCATATTGGTTAACCAGTCCGGCTTTTTTAACAGCGGAAATAGTATCGCCGCCACCAATGATACTTCTGGCTCTGGTTTTAGCTATTGTCTGCGCAATGCTTTTGGTACCTTTATTGAACATGGCAACTTCACACAGCCCCATTGGTCCGTTCCAAACAATAGTTTTGGCTGATCTTATATATTTCTTAAATAGTTCAATGGTGTCAGGACCTATATCATAAATGATTTCATGATTACCGACATTGCCTACGGCCCTTATTTTTGAAGAAATTTTCTTGTTACTACTAGTCACGATGACATCAATGGGGATGATAACGTTGTTCTTAAGAAAAGCCTTAGAACGCAATATATCCACCATCTCCTCTTCAAACAGTGACCGGCCGACTGTATGACCCTGGGCCTTAAAAATTGTGTTGGCCAAAGCGCCGCCCAGCAGTATGTATTCAAAATCGTTGGTCAACCTTTTTATTAATTCCAGACGGGTCGATACTTTTACCCCACCAATAATAGCCAGTCGGGGTTTCCTTGGTTTACAAAATAATGACGTTAACTCTTCCAACTCCGAACAAAGTAAAAACCCAGAGTAGCTAGGCAGATGTTTCTGTAGCAGTGCCAATGAGGCAGCTCGTCTATGTATCTGGGCAAAGGCATCGTTGACAACCACATCGCCCAAACGTGATAATTTTTTGGCTAATTGCTTACTGGCCTTTTGTTCACCGGTTTCAAATCTTATGTTCTCCAGCATTATTATTTCACCCGGTTTCATCTTAGCGATCTCTTTTTCTACTTTTGGTCCAACACTTTCATTAAGTTTCTTTACCGGTCTTTTAATTAACTGTGATAATCTTCGAGCTACTGGATCTAATTTAAATCTTTTTTCTCTTTTTTTTGGCCGGCCTAACCAAGTCAGAATTATTACTTTAGCTTTTTTCTTCAACAAGTAACGCAATGTCGGTATGGTGGTTTTAATCCTGATATCGTCAGGTACGACAAAACTTCCGCCTCTTTTTTTTAGCGTAAAGTCGTAGGCCGTCCGGAATATGACCCTCTTTCCGCTGACATCAATCCCTTTAATTGTTTTAATTTTTTTCTTCATTTTTTAGTTTTAATAAACATATTATAACAAAAAAAAGCTCTGCTGACAAAGAGTTATTATTCAGCTTTTAGCCTAAAAATTTGATAACTTGGTCAATTAATTGGCTGGGGCTGGTATCGGTTTTGATTAAATATTTATCCACTCCCAGACTCTTGGCTCTTTTAACGTAGATATCGTTATCCAAATTCGTAAGCACAAACACATGAGCATCGTGGGTAATATCACTTTGCTTGACCAGCTCTAAAATATCAAAACCAACCGGATGCTCATACTCGATCACCAAGTCGTTAGAAACTGGAATTATCAGATCAAGCAGTATTAACGGCGGCTGGTGCTTGAACAGCAAATCCAGAGCCTCTTCTTTGTTTGTCGCTACCAATAATGAGTAGTCAGTGTTTTTAAAAGCTGCTTGATAGACCTTGTTGATCAACGGCTCATCCTCGATCAATAGTACCGTTGCTTTGGTCCTACTTGATTTTTTCTTTAGCTTCATTTTTATCAATTAGTGTTTTAATTGGAACTTTAAACTGGAAAGTACTGCCTTTATTTTGCCCTTCCGATTCTACCCAGATCATACCACCGTGTCCTTCAATAATTTTCTTGGCGATAAACAAACCCAACCCGGAGCCATCCGGATGTATCCGGGCAATACCTGAGCCGCGTACAAATTTATTGAACAATTCACGGGCATCAGAAGGCTTAATCCCCACACCGGTGTCTTTGAAAGTTACATGTATGAAACCATCGGTTTTTTCGGCCAGTATTGTTACCGAGCCTTTGGCCGTATATTTAATAGCGTTGTCCAGAAGATTTAAGACCACGTCTTTTAGTTTATCCTCATCGGCAGTAATGTCGGGTAGCTTTGTCTTGGGTTTTTTATAAATTATTTTTATTTTCTTCTTGTCCGCCACTTTTTCAACTTCTTTGATCTGACTCTCAATAACCTCATTAATATCCGTTTGTTTAAGGTCGATCTCAAATTTCCCCGCTTCAATTTTAGACACATTTAGAAATAGATTTATCAGCCGGATCATCCGCTGGCTCTCGCTCAATAAATCGATAAGAATCTTTGAATGCTTCGGCTCAAGCTTGCCAAAGTCGCCAGACGTCATCATTGATAAGTAGCCCATAATGCCGGTCATCGGCGTCCTTAACTGATGTGAGGCAATGGAAACAAATTCAGTCTTGGCTTGATCCAGCTGCTGTAGGTGCATGTTGGCTTCTTCTAGTTGTCTATTAGTAACTTTTAATTTTTCAAATAAGTTTAGATTGCGAGCGACGATACCAACTTGGTCAGCGACAGTTTCCAGCACCTCAATCTCCCTCTCCGACAGCTGATCTCGCGTTTTAGCCGAAGCTATATCCATCACGCCAATAACTTTGCCTTCGGAATAAAGTGGTATGGCAATTACTGTTTTAACACCCAATATTTTATTGATAGTAGCCATGATCGGCCGAGGCACCGGTGGGGAGAAAAACTCGGTCATATTGTTACCGATCTTAATTTGTTTTTCCTTGATAGCCATACCATCAAGGGTGGTGTCCTTATCTATTTCTGAGTAATAATCATACAGCGGTTTGGGCAGCAGTCTTATGGCCTTCTTGGTTAAGGCGGTTTCAGTAACTGCTGCCGGATGTATTCTTCTCGTCTCCGGCTCGATATATAGCAGCATGGCTCCGATATAATCCAGTTCATTAGCCAGGCTGTCTACAATGCTTTGGTTTACTTTATTGAAATCAAGCGTTTCAGTTATAATTTTTGTTATACGCTGTACGGCCACCAGGGAAACGTTGCGGTCTTTCAACTCGGTGGTCGCTTGGTCGACCTTTTCTTTTAAGGTCTCAGAAAAATCCTTAACTTCACCAAAAAGCTTGGCCTTCTCAATAGCGGTAGCGATCTGCGGTCCGATGACATTTAAAAGCGCCAGCTCCTCGGCCGAGAAGCTATCGCCTGATCTTTTAGACCCTAGGGTAAGTACAGCACTTAATCGACCTTCGCTAAAGACCGGGCTGGCCAGCGAGGCATCGATCATTTCAAAATCATGCCTTGATCTTTCCAGCTCCTGCTTCTCCGCTTCATTATTCGTATCTTCAATCCTTTTTTCTAAACTTTCTAAGATTGACGGGTGCTGTTTGATCTTCAGATATCTTATCAGTGCACTATGCTCACTTAAACAAAGATCTTTTTTATTCGGTGCTAGCATCTGGCTGCAATATTCCCCATTCTTTTCCAGCATTAGTATATCAGCGTGTTTTAATTTCAAACCTTCAGATAGGGACATAGAGACTGATCTTAATAATGGATGTAGTTCGTATTCCTTGTTGATTATCTCTGACAACTGCTGTGATAAAATTTGATAATCAATTTTTGCTTTAAAGAATATGGCATCTGTAGCTTTTGATAACCAGCGTTTAAGAGGATCCAAACCAATAACAATTAATAACGCGCCAATTACTGACATTATTATCGTATTGGCTCCAAACACCTCCGTGAATAGCGTTGTTGACATTAAAATAATTACGCTAAATGCTGCGGAGACAAACAATACAAGTAAAAAGTATATTATTGACCTAGATATAATAGCTCTAATATCCAGTAGTCTATGTCTTACAATTGCGTATGCAGTAAAGCTTGAAAATATTAAGAAACTATATATTCCAATACGGCTTATTTCTTTTCCCAACTCTGCGATTTGTGGCAATATTAAATTGGTTAGCAAAGCAACAAATGAGGTGATGCTGAGGCCCCACAACATATAGGAGATTTGTACTTTGCTTATTCCCGATGCTATTTTTCGTTTTTTGAATAATATAAATATTCCATACACTATATATAATAATAGTATAGCCGCATATAATGGATATAAGTTTCCTGACTCAACTCTAATCCCATCACTATAGAAAGTAACATTTTTAATTATTAAAGGGGTAAATAATAACAAAAATATAACTAATATAGGAGCGAGTCGATAAAAAGCAGTAATTGTCTTACCAGTCTCTTGCCTTGGAAAATTTTTAGCAAATTGTACAAAACTAAAACCAAGTAACGCAGCTAATGCAAAATCAAGTCCAACTAACAGATTAACCATTTCAATGTTTCTGGATTCTTCTTCAATAAATGTGACAACACTCCACCCAACCATTGCTAGCAGCATTATTGCAAAATAAATATTTGTCTTATTAAACCTAGATCTTCTATAGACTAAACCTGCGACAAATAAATTTACTAGTACGACTGTTATTAATAAAATTATTCCCATTATTTATATTTTAAAAAATAATGATAAGAACTTGCCAACCACTCTGCCCAATTTTTTATTCCTTAAGAAAAAAGGATTTTTCCAAATTAATTGAATTCCGTAATTCATACTTTGATAATCTTTAAAATAATTCGGGATAATCTTACCTATCATAAGTCCCGAATTTTTATAAAACCTTAGCTCTGGATCAAAAGGTTCACCATCTTGTGTAGTTTTTTTTGCGTACGTGTTCGCATCCATTTCATCAGAAAATTTATAGTAACCCGGTAGTCTTCCTCCAAGAACTCCGTATTGGATATTTTTCCTAATTGCCATTTTGCCAATTTCCTGCAACAGTTTTCTGGCAACCCCCTTATTTTGCGCTGATGACTCCACGCTTAGATCAACTCCAAACACTACATTACCCCGTTGATTATGAACATTTTTAATATAACCGTTATCAGTTAATTCATACCATGTCTTACAAGGTTTACTAAAATCATAAATAATAATCTCAGCAGATACTACTCCAATGATGTGATTATCAATCAATGCAACTAGTTGGCCCTCCGGAAATATTTTTATTCTTGATTCAAACATCCTTTCGTCAGCTGCCATTTCACTCGACCATGCGTTATTTTCAACATTTATGATTGAAGAAATATCAGATAGCTGCGCTTTTCTTACTTTTAATTTCATATTGGTTTACGATTTCTTAGCGGTAATGTGCCAATAATCATAACAATTACTATTTCGGTTATAGCCGCTAAAGTAATATATATGGGCAGCTTACCCCACCCGGCAGTAATTAAATATATCCATGGTACAATTGCTGCAATTCTATTCATCATTAACCCTGTGTACATTGTCTTTCCTTCGACTTTAGCTTTCTTGAGTTTAAACTTTTTAATATCCTTAAATTTAATCTTAAATATTCCACTTCCCTTAAGCATTAAAAATATACCTAAAATAAAGAATATTTCTGAAATTGCAAAAAACCAAGCAATAACCACCAGGCTAACTCCATATTTTTCATTTATTACATTAGAAGCAAAAATTATTTTATCAATAAAAATTGTAACTAAAATAAGCAATATAATTATTGCAGTAATCTGGTATCTCCTTTTTCTCCTGATTATATGGTCGAAAGTATTTTCTAGAAAATTTTTTATTCCATTAAACATAAACATGATTTGAAGAAATGTTTAAGATATTTACTGAAAGTTTTTTAATTATACCATAAAAATGGCCAAATATCTACTTAAATAACTGGCATTTTTTATTTAATTAATTCTTGTTTTTCGAAAAATTATATAACTTGCAAAGCCCAACCATGCCACCGATGATGCTGGTCCAATAAAGTCGTAAGAATTAACTTGCCCCTGACCGATCCAAGGTAATAACAAATTTGTAGTAATGCCAAATGCCGATGAAATTATTACACCAATCAATAAGTATTTAAGCTGCCAACGATGGATTCCATCACTATGTCTGAACTTTTTATATAAATTTATAAACGCCCAACCCCAAAAAGCAATAAAATAAAAGGCAAATAAATGATATGCCGAGCCGTAAAATATTTGATATGGTGCTTCATATTCAAAACCTTTAATAAATAAATCAGTAAATATTATTACCAATATAAAAATAATCGTGGGCACAAATAATATCAAATAATTTTTAATAGTAATTATTTTTTCTTTAAAAGGAAAAACCCATGAGAATAGTAAAAAAGTTGCTAATATAAAAAGTGCAGCGATAAATGTAAAATTCCACCAAAACCATTTAAGAGACTCGTCGACACTTATATATCCAAATCCATTACTAAATACCCAAAAAGCAACAAATAATGCAAATAATCCAAACGAGATAGAAATTTCACTACGTGTTTTTCTCACCAATATATATAGCGCTAGAATAAATTCCACCGCGGCGATTGGTATTAATAAAAAATTACCCCAGAATATTATATCCATTTCTCAATATTAATTAACATTTTAATTCCTCTTCAAAATAATATAACTAGAAAATCCCAACCATATCAATGACGAACTTGGTCCAATCCATCCCCATCTACTATATGATGTCAGTGGTAAAATAAATCCCCCGTCAGTAGATGAGAAGCTGGAGGGAAATCGGATACGGGATCCGCACAGGCTTCACGACATCTGATGTCGACGGGCGGTCTTCTCTCTATCTAAAGAATCGGCAGCCCCGCCACGGCGTAAAGCAAATTTTTTAGTCTCCGCTTAGATACGACCGTGGCAGGGCGATGGTGTATATTCACCAGAGATTAAAAATATGATAATAAATAATTATTGTCAAAAATAAGACCCGTAGCAATGGGTCAGACGATCCCAGCCCCTGATATGGGAGTCGCTTGAACAACTGCTACGGGCAAATAACTGCCCGACTGTCTTGCTCCGCACGTCCCCACGCGCCATCTCCTCCGTCACTAGGAACCCCGCTCAACAGTCGGGCATAAAGAATAACTTTGCCCACATATTAACTGTTATAATTATTCTGTCAAGTAATAAAAAGGCCCGTCGCTAGGCAGATAGTGAGTAAGGTGGGGAGGAAGTCCTTGCCTCACAAAAGCGCAGCGACGGGAATCGGATGACCTGACCGGCACAACAATCCAAGGGGGATTACCTTATGTAGAAGATTGTTCACCGGCCAGGCCGAAAAAGAATTGGGCTCCTGTTAGAAATCCCTGATACACTTTGTGCTATTAACCCCACCACCTCCTTTACCGATTTAGGTGGTCAACAGAAGTCAGCTACCCAGGAGCCCAAAAGGATAAATAAGGGTTGGCACATACCAGCACCGTTGTCTCAATGTTGTTGCTGTCTTTTTACCACCTCACCAGCCGACCCTTATTATTTATGAAAACTGAACGGCTTGTACAAGTTAATATTAATAGAAATTTCTGTCAAGAAAAAAACCCATCTAAGGGCTTACGATAAATAATTTATAAAAAATTATTCTACTACCACCTTGCTTTGGCAGCGAATAAAACCACTCCCAGCAGAATCAGTCCGATTATCACTCCCATTATTTGACCTTGGGTAACCATGGCTATATTATATCAGTTTATTTAATGTCAGCCAATGTTATTTATTTTCCGACTTTGGCTTAGCTGGTTTGTTGGTCACTGCTTTATCCGCTTGTCTGCGTCCTAGCTCGGCCGCTATGCTATCCACCCAAGCACCAACACCTACTCCCGTAAGTACTATAGCAATAAATATAATAAGCAGATTAATAAGCGGCTGATCGATGTTCTTATAGACGGCAAAGACAATGGCCCCTATCCAGGAAAAAAGTGAAATAACACCACTGACAACACCACGGGTCTTGAGTTGATAGTATTTATCAGTTGCTTCCTCATGAAACAGCGGTGTCAGCTCCTGGATGCGCGGTCCGACGCGGAGATTGAGATAGACGCCATTGGCTACCAGCAGCAGCACCAAGATCAGTTTCATCTGGAACCGGGCATCAGTCAGGTAATAATCCGGCCTCTCAGCTGTTAAAAATATCCCTGAGGTGATCAGAAGAATTAAACCCACCCACACCATCATGGACATTATTGGCGAGAATTTGACTAAAAAGTGTGAATATTTCTTCTCTCGTTCATATATAAACCACATCACATCAACTACAAATACCGAGCCTAGACTTATAGCTAAACCTATAAAATGAATTAACAACCAGGTAGCGTGTGCCATATTGGGATTAATTATAAGTTAATTATTCAAAAAAGTGAATAACAAAAACACCTTGATAAAGGCCGGAGCCGTCTGCCAAGGTGCTTTTGTTAATTGAATAAAGATACTTCTATTCAGCCGGTGCTTCAGGAGTAGCTTCTTCCTCCTTCTTCTCTTCAGTACCTTCGCCTTCTGTTGTAGGCTGATCCATTGTCTCTTCGTCCATTGTTTTCACCTCCTTAGGGTCTATCTATTAAAACGCTTCCAAATAAATATTGATTTAGAAGCAATTAATATAGCGATACTATATTACGCGTAAAATATTGTCAATAGTATTTTCAAATATTTCCAACCGCCGGCGACTCCGGTGTCAAGCTGGTTGTTAACAATTAATTATTCCTTATCTTCTTCCAGTTCAGAAAATTTCTTCTTGATCGATTCTACCCTATTCTCTACCTCTGACAATTTGGTTTTTAGTTCCTCTGCTATTTTAAGACCGCGCTCAAACTTGACCAAACCTTCTTCCAGGTCAACTGACTCATCATCAAATGACTCAGCGATTTTTTCGAGCTCATCAAACTTATGAGCGAAGTTGAATTTTGGTGATTGTTTCTTAGTCATAGGTTTTCTTGGTTTCAGAGATTATATTACCTGATGCCAGCCGAGTGCGCAACTTGTCGCCGGTCTTGATCTGGCTGGTTTTTTTTAGCGGTTTATTAGCCGGTCCGTAGGTAATGCTATAGCCCCGATCCATTGTCGCTTGCGGTGATAGAGCTTTAAGTAATTTTAATAATCTAGTTAATTGATCTTTCTTTAGTCTGACTGATTGTTTGATACCAAAACACAATCTATCATTCAGCCTGGTCAACGAGTCGGCAGAAGATAAAAGTGTCTGACTATAGGCTGATAATTTTATTCGCATACTTTGTCTGAGCTGGCCATATCTCTCCTGCCAGCGTCTAGGTCCGCGGACGATATTGCCGATAGCCTGACTGAGTCTCTGATTGCCGGTTTCTACCGCACTATAAAACTGACGGTAGATAGTTAGTTCAAAATTATTTACCAAGCTCAAGATATCACTCTTATCAGGCGTGACTGACTCAGCCGCATTGGACGGTGTGGCAGCCCTAAAGTCAGCTACCAGATCAGCTATTGACCAATCGCGCTCATGCCCCACGCCTACGACTACCGGAATATCAGAGGCAAATATTGCTCGAGCTACTTTTTCTGAATTAAATGACTGTAGGTCTTCTAGCGATCCCCCGCCCCTGGTCAGGATAATCGCTTCCACTCCAGTACTTTTTTGAAAATATTTAAAAGCCTGCAATATGCTGCCAACCGAGGCATCGCCCTGAACCTGAACCGGAAAAAACTCAATAATCATGCCTGTCCAACGATTATTTAGTACCCGCAAAACATCATTATAGGCGGCGGCATCAGGCGATGTTATCAAGCCAATACGGCCCGGAAAGCGCGGCAGTGAACGCTTGCGCTCGGGGGCAAATAAGCCTTCTTTTATTAGCTTGTTTTTCAATAACTGCAGAGCTTTAGCCAGGGCGCCCTCACCCACAGGTCGTACTTTGACAGCTCGCAAGTGAAAACCAGAATTTTTTTTAAACAAAGACGGTGAGCCGATCACTTGAACTTCCATGCCATCTTCTAGCTCCACATCAAGCTGATAATCGAGCATAAAAACCGTCAGCCGTGATGACTCGTCCTTGATCTCAAAAAAAATAAGCTTATTACCCGCTGACCGCTGACGAAACCCGGTGATCTCTCCCTGGACAACCACGGTGCCAAAAGTAGCACTCAAAGAATCCCTGACCAGATCATTGAATTCAGCTACCTTATAAACTCTGGCCTTATTCATTTCTTAAACCATCCGTGGTGCTTCTTCTGGACATAGACTATGTCCCACCATATCGTACCGACCCACCAGCCAAAAGCGATCCCGCCCAAAGCAATAATTATCCCAAAAGGCAGATGATACGTCGGATGCCAGAAGGTCCAGGATATGCCGCTATTTAGTAAAAGTGTTTCTACTACTGAGTGGACTATAAAACTAAGTAAAAACCCGCCAATAGTAGATATGATTATGTAGGTTTTTCTTTTCACTTGGTATAGGATATCATTTTTTCGTCTATCTGAAAAATCCCGCGTGAAGATTCTTGGCGGGATTCTTCAGTGTAAAGAGTTATACATTTTTTACCTTTCTATTCTCCTTACTTACTCGCTGAGTCTAGGACTCGCCTGTTTTTCAAGGCACTGCTGGCAAATACGAGGTCTGTCCGACCGCCGGCCGCAGAAACCACAGCGATACCTAGGTATGCCAACGAGATAATACTTGCTAATTTGTTTCTCAGTCAAAGTTTTTAGAAGGTCTTGTTTGGTCTTCATGGGGCCTCCTTTGCCTTATGACTAAGGAGCTGCTCACAGACTGCCGGACTATAGATAACGTTTATTACTTCAAGTGTATGCCAGGCTGACCACATCCGCTTACCAGTTGGGCTGATATACGTAGGATCAGTGTTGTGTGAAAATTTGACTTGAGCACGTTAAAACAGCTGTCTATGAACAGCTCCCTAGCCACCTCGTCCCGACTTGAGACCAAAAAACCAAGATAATTCTAAACCTCTTCTCTGGGAGCAGTGATACGGGTTTTCAATGTACCGCCCTTGCTGTGATTACCCTAGGAGTAGAGATTTTTTTTTGGTTTTTGCTTTTACTAATTATTATTTAATTGTCTAACAACACCAGAACACTTTCCAGTATAGAACAGTAATTTTAAAGTTGTCAAGCCTCTTATCTACAGTTTACTTCTTTCTATCATTATACAGGCTCCAGAAGCCATTGCTAAAATACCGTTGGCCACACATTTCTGTCTGATCGCTTCACTCTCAGCACCCGGTTGGAACCACATTTTCTTGATGCCCAGCAGTTTGGCTTCGTCAATTATTTTCAGACCTACTTCTGGCGGGACAACCGCCACCGCTACATCTGGCATATTGGGAACTTCTTTCAAGGACGGATAGACAGATATTCCTTCTATTTCATTGTACTTGGGATTTACACCGACTACCTGATAATCACCATCATTGAGATCCATCAAGACCTGGTAACCGTATTTAGACTGGTTGGTAGTAGCGCCAACTACGGCGTAGTGATAACTGTGATTAATAAAATCTTTTGGTTTCATAGGTTAAACAAATCCTAGCAATATTGCTGTCGTGCCAATGATACCATGAGATAAACTTACGGCATAGATATTTGGCTGTTTTAGATATGTCCAGGTCCAATACATACCCAGAATAAAAGTTGCCACCGATATTTCTGGCTGTAAACGATAAGTATGTAGCAGGGAAAACATCAAGCCGACAATGACAATGATCAGAACCTTGCTGTTTATTATCCTTTGTAATCTTCTTGATAAATATCCCTGAAAAGCAAATTGCTGTGAAATCACTCCGATCAGAAAATAATAAACAAAAAAGACCGTATTCCACCAAATATCCGGCCGGCCCTTTATAAAATAAACTACGATCAACACTGAAGCGATAAGCAACGTACCAGGCAGAAAAGCTTTGATTGATAAGATAAAATTATCTCGCCGCAAGCCAAGTTCTTTTAAGGTGATCCTTCTTTTTATTATTAAAATAATAATTATTAATAAGGCTGCTTCCATAATCCAGTAACGCCAAAGCAGCGGTAATATTCGAAAGGTGAATAAAGCCACTGGCAACACAAGTAAAAATAGTGCCTCTAATATGATACTGACTCTACTACTCATTAAAAAGTACTTTTTGACATGTGCTATCTATACATTGTGCTATGTAGTTGGTGTTCTTATATTCACCCGGACAAGCCGAGGAGACGCAATTATCAATTGATTGCTGCAGCTCCTGCAAGGATTGTAAATTTACTGCTACATATTCGGACTGGGCGTAGTCTTGTACTTCACAAAGTGGCCGATAGCAGGTTTCGTCGGTTAGATTTTTATTCACTATTGTGCAATCATTGCTGATCGAACATTTTATCGTTACCTGACCATCAAAATAAGTCAGCGGCAGCTCATCCTCGGGTCCATACTCGATACAAGCACAAGTACACTGGCCGGCCAAACACTCGAACATCGTACTAGTACTAGCCGGACAACTTACATTATCACAATATGTTGAGCAATCATTGCGAACTGTGCATTCACGGGCTGGCCCAATCGAATTAATATTTACACTGGTTGAATTGGAACTGTTGCTGGTGTTAATATTGACGCTAGAATTTGTGTTTGTATTAATTATCAAACCCTGATTATTATTTTGACCGACGTTGGTATTACCAACTTCAATTAAATTGGTATTACTTATCGTATTCAACTGTTCGGCCAAGGCTGCAGCTTCGGCTCGGCTCTTGGCCAGGGCAACATTCAATTTATCCGTACCCTGCTTGTTTAAAACTATCGTACCTAAAACAAAAACCGTCAATGCCAACACTAAGCTAATTGATAATATATTAAAAATGCTTTTTTTGTTTTCCATTTAATAATTATCTGAGTTAATTATTTGAACTGTACAGATTCCTTGATCAGGTCAAATACATGGACGGCTTGTTCATATTCTTCAGCTTTGGCCAGAGCAACTATTTGGTATAAGGTACCCTGATAGTATACATTAATGACCTCAACTTTCCAGATACCATCACTACCAATTATTAATTCTGAAATTGCCGGCTGACCGCCGATTAATATCTGCTCCGTTCCGGTAGTAAAATCTTCGGGTGATTTATAATATGTCTCGTAGGTCTGCTGACAACTTAATAGATCACCGCACTGATCATCGTCTATGGTCATCACTGAAAAGCGTGAGCCGCCATAATTATTGCAAACAAAACCACCCATATCAACATCTTCATCATCAAGCACTGACTGAGGCCGGTCTAGCTGCATACAGCCGGGCGGGTATTTAAAAGATATTTCTTGTCCACTAAGCGAGAATCGGCTCCACTCATCATCATCAAAATTCTTGATACTATAGTCGGGCTGACTATTGATGTTGGTATTAACAGAGACGTCAAAAGTTTGAAATAAATAAATAACAATAAATATGGCTACCAAGGCTAGTATAACAATCCCAAATACTATTTGTGTTGTGGCTAGTGGATTATCGTTAAATTTATTTTTTTTATCATATACTGACTCAGGCATATTATTTGCTGTAGCTGTTTATATTGAATAATATCTTCTCAACCATGCTAGTAAATGATTATAGTGCTCATAATATCATCCAACATTTCTAAGCCTGATAACTGCTGATCACCGGTTGGGACAAAACCGCTGATGGTATATCTCTTATCATTTACTATGGTTCCTATAACAATAGCTCGGGAACTACCTTCAACCTGGCTGTCAGTAATTAACTTCTTAAATTGTTTATCATTTATTATGGCATAATCACAAGACAAGACAGTCTCGTACTCCGGATTACTGCTGTCGCAGCTGATGACATTTTCAACGGTGTTATTATCAGAGTTATTATAGATAGCAAAATCGGCTTTTATCATACCGTCATCCAGCCCGCCGCGACCGGCTGCCTGGGTCGTATCCCAATTGGTTAAGATCCAGCTAAAGACATCATTTATCTGGGATTCACTGCCTATGAACCATCCCTCCGTGGGATACTTAAAATTCAAAGATCCATCACTGCTATTATAAGTCTGCCAATCAGCTGTTGGATCTTTAAAAAACTGAAAAGTAGTCAAGACTTGCGCCAGTTCAGGATAATCTTCAACATAAACAGTCGCCCAGGCTAATTTGATAAAACCGTCCACGGTTGGAAAATAAACCGCATCTAACTCGGTTAATCCCAGTTCCAATTGTCTAGTTACATCAAGTCCATTAATTGTTTCGGTTCTTGTATCCGATACATCAGTGGTCACCATTGTATCAACAAATTGCATTGTTACGGTCGGCGCCAACTCCGGTGATGATTCGGTGCCGGCGTCAGTCGGATAAACTTGAGTAAAGGTCGGCTGTACGTTCTTAGCCCAGCCTAGGGGGTATTTTATAGTGTAGTTATATTCATCATTTGTATAAGCCAACCAGTTGGTCGTATTGGCTGCCGAGTTGGTGTTAATCAGGCTGGTGTTGGTAACGATAGCAGTATTTGTATTTTCTGTGGTTCGGTTGGTATTTAATATGGTGTTGTTTGTGGCGACTGGAGTATTGGTATTAACATTAGTATCATTATCAACCTCCAGCTTGAACCACACCATAGCACTTACCACAGCTAAGGAAATCACAGCGATCACAATTACCGCAACGATATGAATATAGGCTTTTTGGTTAATCATAATTAGCGATAAAACAATAGACTATCAACTATTTTATTGAAAGTATTTAGAGAACTAATGCTATTGTAGCCATGATAATACAGCTGATACTGATCGCCGCCGAAGTCAAAGAAAACATAGGCTGCCTCTGTACCAGCGGACGGTGCTGGCCCCTCAACGTCCTTGAAGGTGCCGATTACTCTGGTAGCTGGCCGGCCACCGACGGTAATTTCTGTCCTCTCGGTCACATTTAGCGCATCGGCCACGCTCTGTATTTCTGATTCAGTGGTGCTTTCACCCTGGAATATTTTAATATTTATTCGGGTTGATCCGCCGGCATTGCAGATGGGAGCATAGGCATCATCTATATACAGACCAGAGTAATCAGAACCGCAAGTGGTGATAGACCAATCGGGTGGATAAGCAAAGGTAAAGCCATAGGTTTCATTGTCTTGAGTTGGCCAGTTGGGCTTGTCGGCGACGGTAAAATCAAATATATCAACTAATTGCAGAAATTGCGCATGCGAAGGAGTCTGATCGGCAAACTCAGTCTTGGCATCAAACTCAATACCCCAGGTAGCGGCATTGTACGAGAAGAAGTAGTAATCAACCATTGATTCAAAGGCTCCCAATACTCTCGTCTGGTTCGCATCGTGGGTTCCCTGTATACGATAGCCATCAACTCCGAGAATCTTAATTGGTTCTGGAGTTAAACCACCTGACATACTCTCGGCAAATGTCAGTAGATCGTTCTGAAAGTGATATGAGACTATGCCTATAGATCCTGGACCAACCGCATCAGTATACAACGCACTGTCTTTGTTTGGATTAGCTTCTGACGCTATTCGAATAATGCCGGCCAGTCCCCCGTTTTCGTGCCACTTAACTTCGGTATCCGGTGGATACTTAAATGTAACTCCAAGAAAATCATTAGTATAAGTATGCCAGATGGCGTCTTCCCTAACCGAAACATTGGTATTGATTATCGATTGATTGGTATTCTGATTACTGCTCGGTTCGTCTTTGCTTATACCTACGGTTGTGTTAGTATCGTCAATTTTATCTACTTCGGTTTTAAAATAAACCATGGCGGCGACTACCGTAATAGCGATAGCGCTGATCGTTATTACGGCGACAATGTGCGTAAAAGCTTTTTGATTCATATTATTGTTCTACCCAATATAATATCTCCAGCGAGCTAACGTGTGGTTTGTTATCAATATTATCGGTCGACATCACTATTCGCCAACTTAGTTCATTACCGGTAGTGGTAAATTCATGTTTTTCATCATGAGATACTTCAAACCAATCGGCGCCGCGATTATTACTCAGATAATACTTGATCGAAGCCCCCTCGGGTACATTATGATCAATTTTAACAGTCGCTGACAATACATTATTAGTCAGCTGAGGATTTAAGGTGAACTGTTCGGCAAATTGCTCTAATGGCACGCCCGCACGATCAGCCTGCATAATTAGCGTCTGGGAGCCGAGTAAGAAGTTGGGTGACGAATAGTGCATACCATATATGTCATGCGGTATGGCATATGACACATCAATAACATTATCTTCCCTGTCTATGATATTAAGCTGCTGACCCTGCTTGCCGGATACAGCAATATTACCTTCCTCGCCAGTAATATCACCAACAGTAACACCATCAAAGCCCTTAAGGACGTTGGTCAATGGGGTTGCTTTCACCCGGTTATATTCTGCTAGCTGTAAGATGGGGTCATCGGTTTGCCAGGCAATCCACCAGAGTAGATTATTTACCACAATTCCAGCTGGTTCTAGGTCCTTGTAAGCAATGAAGTGATCCGAAACATCCGTCAATGTTTTACCGTTATACTCTAGCATCGTACCCTTACCGGCAAATAGCCACCGTTCACCATTATGACCTATCTCAGATATTAAGGTGCTGTCTGTTAGCAAGCTACTGCTAACCGTAGTCACCTGTCCAAATCTATCGATCTTGCCAAACAGTGCTGGTACGTTGGTATTGTCACAGCCACTGGTAATAAACAATACAAAGTTTCCGGTCACATCATTGCCCCGACTTAGGTAATAAGGGTAATCGCAAGCCCGGGGCGAGAAATCATGCAATATAGTTACACTGTTGCCACTATACTTTAACAATCGTTGCCGGTTGCTAATTATGTAATCAGTGCCGTTCCATTCAAAATCCACCTTATCGCCATTG
This sequence comes from Patescibacteria group bacterium, assembly GCA_042570545.1. Classification (GTDB taxonomy): domain Bacteria; phylum Patescibacteriota; class Patescibacteriia; order JBHPGJ01; family JBHPGJ01; genus JBHPGJ01. The sequence continues at coordinate 20,257 of JBHPGJ010000004.1, forward strand.
GTTATAAAGTCGGGAAGTTTATCAGTGATATCGGTAAATTGCGTGCTGACTAAATCGTATTTTACTACGCGGTGCACCCGGTCCCAGCGGCCAACGGCGATCAGACAATACCGGCCATTGCAGTCAATATTTGATATTTCCGTATGGCCGTCTTGGGGATAAAGCAATAAATCACTGGATAAAATTTCGATTGGATAATCATGCAGTTCTAGTTTTCCGTCTTGTGAATTCCAGACAGCCCGGTCGTTACCGATTTGCCCACCACTCTTGAATTCCTGCAAATAACTGTAATGATCCTGTACGACCGTGCTGAATTCAAAAGTCGTTAAAATTTCTGCCTGAAGATCACTATTAGCACGCAGGGTCTGTTCTTCACACGAGGAAAAAGCTATCTGCAAGGTAAACATACCCCGAGGAGTATGAGTAGATACCCAACCACAGCCAGCATCGCCTTCAATATACTGCCAGCCTGGTTGATTGCCTACCTTAACGACCGTTGGTTCACTTACCGGGCCATAGACGCCAATCACGCTGCTGGCTTTTACCGGCCGATCAAAGATATTAATATTTATTGATCCGGTATCATTGGTAAAGCTGACCGTTTTGGCGGTGGCGTTTTCAGCTTGGGTAAATTCGGCTGGGTACTTGAAAGAAAAGCCAAACGTTTCATTGGTATGAGTTGGCCAGTCTTTGCTAACGTGATTATCCAGGGTGATATCACGAATAGTTTTTATTAGAGTTTTAAAATCATCAAGTTTTGCCAGTACATCTTCATCATAATTCTCATTTATGATCTGTCCAACTGCATCACTGGCCTTGGTAACCAGATCCAGCCGCTGGGATTCGTTATCTGTTTCCCAAGTACCAAATTCATCACCCAATATATAGGTAGCCACAACATTACCGTAAGCACGGTGAGGTATGATGGCGCGGTAAATCAGCGCTGACTGACCGTTAAATTGACCAAGTTCATAAAATTCTACTGCCGTATGGGTATTGGTGCTTAATTTCTCTACTTTAAAAATATCATCAAAATCAGAATTTAAAATATTATATAATTCGTCTACGCTTAGATTCAGATCCAGTGGTTTGGTATATTGGGTGTTGTGCCAAGTATTCTCAAGTCGGCCATAGTGATTATCCTGCTGACTCATCGCCAGATTATAATCTCCGATAGTTAAAAATACAGATTCCCACTGATCTGACGGATCGGCGTCAGGATTTTCTACCACTCCAGAATAAGCCTCTTTTACCTCGGCTGAAGATGGATGTTGAAATGTGGTATTCAGATCACTATTGGTATAGAGCTCCCAACTACTGTCAACCAGGGATGAGGTGTTGGTATTATTAACATTGGTCGTTACTACGGCCGGTGTTGTCGCCGCCCGCTCATCAGCCTCGCCTTTATACCAAATCATTACACCCGCCATACTAAGAGCAATAACGCCGATAGTGATAGCGACCGCTATATGGATAAAGCCTTTTTTATTTTTCATCTTATTAATGTTACTCAATAAACCTAAAGCTATTGGTCATCTCAGGATCCAGCGGTTCAAAATCCTCGGTGGCAAATGAAGATGCCTGGCCCAAATCCCAGGTCACTGCTATATTACCATCGGGATAATACTTAACTACAAAGGCGTAGTTTAAAAAACAACCTGAATCCGGCCCACCTGAATTAATAGCTACGTCAAATACACCAGCTTGTAAATCAGATTCTGTCTGTGAATCAACGTTGCATACGCCAGTTCCAAAATTTGTATCCACGAAATCATTTAACTCACTATCATTTGTCACCGTGGCGGTCTTAAAATGCCAAGTCTGAGGCGGATCACTGCTTAACCTTTCATAGCTGTTGTTAACCAGATTACATTCGGAAAAATTATGCGTTCCGTCTGCCTCTTCAGTTTCGCCACTTAATTCGTATAGAGATTCTTGAGCAATAATTACTGAATCATCTCCCTCAAAAGTTTTTACCGGCAACATCCCACCGGTCGGCCGATAAGAATCTGTTTGCCACTCGCAGCCGGCATAGCCAAACCAGGCTTGCTTGGGAATGTTCAGATAAAAGCCCAGGTCATTATTGGTATATCTATTCCACGTGTCATCAATGCTCTCGGTTGTGGAGCCGGTCAAAGTTACTGCCGTGTTGGTATTTACAGTAGTGTTGGTATCGGTCCTTGATATGTTTGTATTTACAGGCTGAGTATTCGCTGTCTCGGGTAAGCTATTAATATTTTCTTCTACTTGCTTCTGCTCATCAACATTCTGCTGGTAGACGATAACTGCTGACAGTAACACTACTGTCACGCCGAGTATCAGGCCGATAGCTAATAGGTTGGTCAGTCCCTTTTGATTGGTCATAGATTTTTTATTAATTATTTTAGGTAGCTTGGTTAATATTTTTATGGTACAGATGTATATGACTCTAAGATACACTTGAGAGTATCGCGCATAGGTTCATAATCTGTATATAAAGTGGATTCGTCGGGTGTAGAGCCGTACTCTATGCTGGTACCGTCAGCTAAAGTTATATGATTGGTTTCGTTCTTATACATTAATGTAGTGCCGGCCAGTCCAGTTGCGGGGTCTTCTGATACATAAATATTACCCGTGCCAGTGTAGCTTGCACCATCGATGTTCAGCGCATCAGTTCGGGGTATTTGATCGATAATAACGCCAACACCAGATCGCTGACAAATAACACCAGCTGCGTTATTTTCCGGTGCGCTTATGCTAACATAAGCCGCATTATTAATGTATATTTTTACACAAAGTTCGTTGCCATATACGGCAAACTTATCGGCAAATGTCATGCCGGCAGCTACTTCATCCGGGGACAGGCTGAAAGCATTCTCTTCAAGGAGGGTTATTGTAGATGTCGGCGGGTGCATTACTGAATAGTTATATGTGTTGTTGGTATAGGTTGACCAGCCGTCAGTGCAAGTGGCCACTTCATCAGCCGCAGTGTTGGTGTTTGTTGTTCCTGTTTCTTCATCATCCATTAAAAAACGGAAGCTGTTTACCATACTTTCGTCATACGAATAAAATCCGGCTTCGCTGGCGAAATCAGCCGGGTCAACTGCCCAAAAATATGGTTCCTGGCCCAGATTCCAACCCACTGCTTTCCCTAAACCAGGGTGGTAAAGTAATTGATAGACATAATTTACCGGGCACTTTGTCTCGTCAAGGTCAAGTTCGTCACCTTCGATGGTAACGTCAAAAACTCCAGCCTGATGGTCCCAGGCCGTCTGACTGCCCAGCGAACAACCTTCGCCCCATTTGGACTTAATAAAACTGTCCAGTTCCTCATCATTAGAAACATCGGCGAAATCCAATTTCCAACCATCCCAAAAATAACTTTCCTTCGTGACGTCCGCTAAATCTACGTTGATTCGTTGACAGCCGGCAAAGGTCATACTGCCATCGGGTAACTCAGTGCCCTCAGTTAATTCGAAATAATGGTCTCGCGTGATATAAAAGGTATTTGCGTCATCAAGATATAAAGATGACACCATACCTTCAGACAAGCTAAAATTCCCATGCCCATCATCGCCACAGCTTCCAGCGTAGACATAAAAGTACTGGGGTAGGCGTATTGAAAAACCATTACTTTCATCGGCATATAAGCCAAGGTCAGCCTCGCTTGGGCCGCCTTCAGGCACCGTCGTCCCCTCCAGTGTCTGGGTGTAAGTTTGTCCATTGGCTACACAGGTCCAGGGCGACTGTTCATCATTGACCGGATAACCGGCGGCAACGCACTTATCAAATGTATTAATAGTATCAGCCGTAGGCAGTTTATTCGCTTCTGTTTTAAACCACAACATAGCACCGACGGCTCCAGCAGCGATAACAGCAATGAAGATGACAGCAACAATGTGGGTAAAGGCTCTTTGGTTCATAGTTTATTAGTTAGTGTTGAACATAATCATCCAGCAAAGCTGAATGAGTTATAAAAATCCTCAAAATTAGGTTCAAGTAAAGCGGCGTTGCTGATTACATAAACACGATCAAGCAACTCGACAAAGACGAGTATATAATCACCAACGCTGCCATCAATCGATGAGCCGGTAGCTTTAAGCGCATCGGCGCCAGATATCTCAATATTATCTTTGGTAATAGTAAGCCCTTCTAATTTGTCTGCTATATGGGCATCAATGAATCCTTCGCTATTTTGGTATTCAATAATATTCCACTGATAATCAATATTACCTATATAAAAAGCAGTAGCATTTAATATCCCGTTTGCACCCACCTGTTCTTCATTTACTGACCATCCAGATGGGTACTGAATAGCAAAATTATTTCCATTATGCGTCTGCCAGTCAGTATAAACATCAATATCCGGCAAATCAGTTACGCTGGTATTGGTTAGCGAGGTGTTGGTTATGTCGGTGTTTACAACTACAGTTGTATCAGTATCGGCTGTTGAAGTATTTGCATTTGTGTGCTGACTATTTACTGTCTTGGGCAAACTATTAATATTCTCTTCTACTTGCTTCTGCTCATCAACATTCCGCTGGTAGACAATGACCACTGATAACAAAACCACCGTTACGCCTAGCACCAGGCCAACGGCTAACAGATTGGCTAATCCTTTCTGGTTCATGTTTTTTATACCTCCTGTTTATTTTTTTAGTTTGTGAATTGGAAAGTAGAGAGGATTTGTTCCCACAAGATAATATCACCAGTACCGAGTGTATCTTCGTAAAAAGTCATGACAAAAGCTTGCGTACCGTCATCTAAACAATATTCATTTGGATAACTATAGATTTCGTCCGGTGTCCCATCTAGCTGGACCTTATTAACTAGCTTTACGCCTGGCAGGGAACCGATGGTAATGGAGCTTCGAGATATTTCCTCAAGTACAAACGGGGTAGACGCATAGTTATCAAAACATGACTGGCCCTCATTTAACCGCACTGGGCCAGGTGAAAACTCGGCTATCTTAACTGAGTTCTCATCACTGAAAACTGAAGAGCCATTAAATGACCAAGTAGCCGGATATTTTAAACTAAAGTTAACCATTGGCAAGCCTCCTCCGGGATAGCTGTTCCAATCAGTTGTGGTAAAAGTTCCGTTATAATCGATATTAATCGATTCGTAAGTTTGCCAGTCGGCCAATTCATTCGTTGAGGTATTTGTATTTGTGGTCGTTATGGCCGTATTAGTATTAAAGGTCAACGAGTTGGTATTACTGACTGTGGTATCTGTAGTATTGGTGTTAATCTCATTATCAGCCGAACGGGTCATATTGAACTCATTTATCTCATCCAGAGCATGGATCAAGCGGTCGGTGCTGATTTTATTTAAAATTACCGTTGATAATACAAAAACGGTAAGTGATAAAATAAGCCCCTGCAAAATCAGTATTGTCAGATAGGGCGTTTTTTTGTTGGCCATATTAAATATATTAATCTTCTTGTTGCTTTTTAAGCCATTTCCAGAATTTTATGACCTATATTTTACCATTAATCTCATCATAAATAAAATACATTGATAATATTTTACTATAATATTTATACAATTATTTCTTCAGCCAGTCGCTACTTTGCCTTACTAATAATTCCGGTGCGCGGAGCGGTTCGGCCATTATACGCTTCACCATTTTTTCCATACGGCTAATCTGTGATCCTTTAATTAATATTATATCGTCCTTATTAATTTGGTGCTGTAAATATTTACCGGCCTCAGTAGAATTGGTAAAGATTTTAATCTTGTCAGCCGCTAGACCGGCTTTTCTTGCCTCCTGTGAATATATACCGGCCAGCTCGCCTACCGCTAATAACATATCAGCTTTCTGGCCGACTTTTTTACCGACGAGTTTATGCCCCTCACCAGCATAGTCGCCTAATTCTGCCATATAACCTAAGGCGGCAATTCGTCTTTTGGTTTTAGGAAAATTCCCTAATGTATCCAGAGCGGCCAGGGCTGCTTCGGGAGAAGAATTATAACTGTCGTCAATAATGAAAGCATTATTAATTGCTGGTATTAATCGCATTCGGCCGGGTGGTGATACGTAATTTTCTAACCGGGCAGCTGTGTCCGGCAAGCTTAAACCATAAGCTATACCAATTGCTGTCGCGGCCAGGGCGGCATAAACTTGCTGTTTACCAATTACTCCAGGTAGAATAAAATCTTGTTTATTACCCTCATAATTGACTTGAAAGCTTGTTCCTTGCAGTTTTTCCTGCCGAATACTATCCGGCTGGGCGATAGCACTGCTTTGCAGTTTTAGTTTCTGTGCTTTGATTTCATTTATTTTATCAAAACCGTAAGTGGTCAACTGCACATCAATTGGTGTTTTTAACTTGCTGATAGTTTTATCGTCACCATTGATCACGCCAAAGCCATCCTCGGGCAGGTTGGTTATTAGTTTCTTCTTTTCTTCTATTACCGCTTCCATGGTTTTAAAAAATTCTAAATGAACCGGCGTAATAGCGGTAATCACGCCTATGCGGATCGGTGCAATGCTAAGCAGATAGTCAATGTCACCGGTTTTTTCGGCGCCCATTTCCAACACTAATATCTTGGGATAGTCATGCGGCCAGACAGCTAGCCAACAACCTTTGATAATCTCCTTTAGCCAACCAAAAATATTAGCCCCGTGCACTTGACCATCAATAATAGCTAAGGGTAGACCTAACTCATTGTTATAATTACCTACACTCTGACGTATGTAAAAACGTTGGGCCAATACACAACTGATGGCTTCCTTGGTGGCTGTTTTACCGACCGTACCGGTGACGCCAATAACATCAGGTTGATAACGCCTGACAATCCGCCGGGCAATTGAACCCAATATTTTTTCTAGTAGCTTCTGTAGCCGTTGCTTCATAATGCCAGACTACCACTGCTGAAGATTTTTTTCAAAAACCTATTCCACGGTTATTGATGGTGGAATATTCAAATAATTAACTAGCCAGGCAGCCATCTCACCAAACAATGGAGCGGCTGAACTCTCAGCGGCCTGTACATCACGCGGTACATCTATCTTGGCCAGCATGACAAACTGCGGATCGGTAGCCGGTGCGAAGCCGGCAAAAGAGCCAATTGTCCTATTTTCATCATAACCAGCTCCGCTTTCCTTTGGTATTTGAGCGGTACCTGTCTTGCCAGCTACAAAGTAGCCTGGTACACCCGCTCTCTTACCGTGTCCATTCTGAACAACGCTTACTAACATAGCTGATATCGTTCTGGCCGTGCTGGGTTGGATTACTTGACGGATCGATTGTGGCTCGGTCTTTATTACGGCGCCGTTTGGTTTGTGTATCTCATCAATTATGTATGGCTTCATTAATGTACCACCGTTAGCAATAGCTCCATAGGCGGTCACCAGCTGAAGCGGAGTAACTGTTATACCCTGGCCAAATGAAGCAGTAGAAGTGTATAAATCTCGATGTAGATTTAAGGTAGATATATCGCCCCCGTTTTCTGATTCTAATTCAATGTTAGTCTGCAGACCAAATCCATAAGCCTTGACATACTGCTCAAAGAGCACGTCGCCTACCTGGCGGGCGGCGAAAATTGCTCCCGTATTAATTGATTCTTCCAGCACCTGAGTCATCGTCTGCTGGCCATAGACTTTATTTTCATAATTTTTAATCGTGTATCTACCTATTACTTCTTGTCCTTCGTCAACAAAGGTTGTCTGCGGTGTAACTACTCCCAGGTCAATCGCCGCTGACATTGTGATCGGCTTGAAGACTGAACCAGGCTCGTAGGTATAGAAAGTGGACGGATTAAGAAATAAATTGATATTTTCCACTTCATTATAATTATTTGGATCAAAATCGGGCGAGCCGCACATGGCCATTATGGCACCCGTTTTCGGATTTATTATTATCAGGCTACCGCCATCAGCGCCATGTCTTAGTACCGCCTCATTCAGTCGCTGACAAGCTTGATATTGAATATTTCGATCAATGGTTAGCACAACATCGTCCCCGTCCTGAGCTTCTTCGATGCTGGTCGTACCAACGGTTATCCAATTGCCGCCGGCATCGCGCTCTATATTCAATTCACCGTACTTACCCGCCAGCTCTTCTTTGTAATAACCTTCAATACCATATTGTCCAATTCGATTTTCACCATCGTTACCTAGAAAGCCTATAATATGTGAGCCGATGTTTTTCTCGGGATAATATCTATCGGGCTCAATCTGAAAATGAAGACCCTCTAACCCTAAATTTGAAATATATTCTTTGTATTCAGTGGTAAGGTTGTGGGCCACCGGTTCATAAATATCATCAACTTTTCTCAATCGACTTAACACCGCTTCTGTATCAATGTCTAAAATCTGTTCCAATTGATCTACTACTTCATCCGGTTCGGTTATTTGCTTAGGATTAGCATATAACAGATATGTATTTTCATTAAGGGCCATTGGAAATAACTTTTCACTATTATAATCCCGAGCATATACTTCACCCCTGATCGGCACTAATCGTTCATAAATACGGTGCTGATCGTCGGCCAGCGCAGCATAGACGCCATGCTCAATTATTTGTAAATTAAAAAGCCGGAACAAAATAAAACCAGCAAAAATTATCAACAATCCTCTTAACAATGACAGTCGATCGATTTCACGCCGGCTTTTATTACGGCTTTTTCTCTTTACCATAAAAAATTAGTAATACGATTTAACCATTATTAATAAACTACTATGGCTGTACAGCCACGGCGCCGCCGCTGACGTCTAGATACTCAATCGTATCTGTCTGTACTAATTGTAGATCACTTATTTTGCTTTCTACTTGAGATAAAGACTGCAAATTAGCCACCCTTAACTCTAGTTGACCGTTTTGTAGTCTAAGTTCATCAACTTCAGTCCTCAGATCATCTAAGGCAAAGCCGCCAGTGGCCACATTATTTATTATGACAATATAAGCCAGCCCCATAACAATCACCAGGATAAAAACAATATATCTAAGTTTTGGTTCGATTTTTCCCAAAGATAGCCTTTTAACAAAAGATTGATTAGCTGGTTGATTAAAGTTTGTCATAATTTTATTTTTATATGATTTCGGCACAGCGTAATTTCGCACTACGACTGGCCGGGTTTTTATTTATTTCTTCTTGTTTTGGTATTTGTGGTTTTTTGGTAAGTATTTTTAATCTGGCCTCATGATCACAAACGCACTTTGGCAGACTTGGTGGACAGATACAATCTTTACTTTCAGCTTTAAAATATTTTTTAACGATTCTATCCTCAAGAGAGTGATAACTTATCACTACCAAGCGGCTACCGACGCCCATTATAGAGGTGAGACTTTTTAAGCCACCATCTAATTCCCCTAACTCATCATTGACAGCGATACGCAGTGCTTGAAAAATTTTTGTGGCGGGATGTCTTCCGCCAATCCATGGTTGCCGTGATTTGGTCTTTAGCTTTTTTTTATACACCCCGTCTATTATCTCGGTTAATTGTTTGGTTCTGTTAATCGGCTCTAGCTTTCTAGCAACAACTATCTGGCGGGCGATAGGGACGGCTTGACGTTCTTCACCGTAGTCTTTAAATATTTTTATTAATGTGGCAAGGGACGATTTATTTATAATTAGCTCGGCTGTTTTTTCAGATGATGAATCAAACCGCATATCAAGCGGTTCATCTTTTAGAAAGGTAAATCCTCTCCCGGTAAAACGGAGCTGATCCAGTGAGAGGCCAAGGTCCAATAATGCTCCGCTAAAATTAATAGTATTAAATAGTTCATCATTTTTTATTATTTGTTTTACTTCAGAATATTTTTTTTGAAATAAATATACCCGAGATCTATATTGATGTAATTTTTGTTCAGCTAATCTTACTGCGCCATGATCACGATCGAACCCTAATAATATCCCTCGCGGTTTAGTAAGCCTCAGTAATTCTTCGGCGTGTCCTCCACCTCCAACTGTTGCGTCAATATAATTTTTGTCCGTTGCCGGCTTCAACCAGCCCAATACTTCCGACACCATTACCGGTGTGTGGCTACTGTTGGACATTTTTAAAACGATCTAAACGCTTAACTCATCTAACGCTTCAGCAATATCACTTGAACTTTTTTCACTATCACCCTTGTATTGCTCCCAGCTGGTGGCGTCCCAGATCTCCAACCGGTCGGAAACTCCAGCTATTATGGTTTTCTTTTTTAATTCAGCGTAACTTCGAAGGTAATCCGGCAGAATGATTCTGCCCTGTTTGTCTAATTCAACTTCCATCGCCCCGGTTAACATTAACCTGGCAAAAGCTCTGGTATTTGATTTGGATATAGGTAATTTTGATATTTTATCTGCTAATTCTTCCCAAGCTTCTTTTGTATACAGTGATAGACAATTATCAATACCGCGCGTTACCACCGCTCCTTTAGCAAAAGCTGGCCGAAACCTAACCGGTACGGCGATTCGACCCTTTTGATCAAGCGAATGATGATATTCTCCAATAAACATTTAATATTACAGAAATTTATTTGTTTAACATTGTTTATCCACCGATTCATATGTTTTTCCCCACTTTTATCCACAAATCACCTTACATAACCATTTTATACCACAATAGACCTTATGTCAAGAAAATTGTGTAGTATATTTACCACCCATTTCATTACTTATGAGTTATCCACATAATAATATTGACTTTCGGTTTTTATTCGGTATATAATTTCTACATGGCTCCAATATTACCCAAAAAGAAAAAAGAGTTACTCGCCTTTTTAAAGGATTATATTAATAACAATGGTTATGCTCCTACTCTAACTGAGATAGCCAAACATTATGGCCTATCCTCATTAGCTACGGTGCATGAACATTTATCTTTCTTGGAGCAACGCGGATTTATAAAAAGAGATAAAAGCCAAGCCAGGGGTATATCGGTTAAAGAAAATTTGGTAGAGAAAAAAAATATTGGCGGAGTACCATTGCCCCTACTCGGTACGATTACTGCTGGCGCGCCAATTGAAGCAATTGAAGATCGTCAAGACAATATTACTGTTCCACAAGAAGTACTTGGCAACAAAGAATCATATTTACTTAAAGTTAAGGGAGACTCAATGATAGAAAGTAATATATCTGATGGTGATTACGTTATTGTTGAAAAGACCAGCACTGCCAAGAATGGTGAAATGATAGTTGCTCTGCTTGACGATGGTTCAGCAACACTGAAAAAATTCTACAAGCAGAAAAGTAATATTAAATTACAACCAGCCAATAAAAATTATAATCCACTAATTGTACCCAACGTTGCTATCCAGGGTCGGGTTTTGGGAATAATTAGAAAGTACTAAATTTTTTAATTATCAACTTCGGTTATTATTCGGTCATGAATAAAAGTAAAATAATTCACTTATCAATTGACTGTTTCTTCGCCTCGGTGGAACAAGCTGAGCACCAGGATTTGACCGACCGGCCGGTGGCGGTGATTGATGTCAACAATAGATTTATTGTAAGTCTCAGTCCACAAGCCAGGACTCTTGGTCTTCGTAAAAACATGTTATTATCAGCGGCCATAAAAAAATCCCCCACAACCAGATATTTGCGTGGTGATATAGCTCTGTACCAAAAATATTCTGAAATATTTTATAAAATACTTTATTCATATACTGACAATATCGAGCCGCTTACCTTAGATCAGGCCTACATTGACATGGGCGATGTTACTATCAAGCAATGTCAGCAAATGGTTAATTCCATCCGCCAAAAATTTCAAACACAACTAAACTTAACTGCCAGATTCGGCATAGCTCAAAATAAGATAACAGCTTACATTGCCTGCCATAGCCAGAAACCAAACGGTAATACATATGTAAACTTCGGACAAGAGAAAAAGTTTCTAAATAGTCTAGACATTTCTAATTTACCGGGAATCGGAATCCGTACTCGCCGAGCGCTGCAAGGTTATGGCATAAAGACTCTTCGTCAGTTAGCCTTGGCGCCTGATAATTTTTTAAAAGATGAATTTGGTTCTCCCGGTTTGAGATTAAAAAATTTAGCTGGCGGTAATGACAATAGACCTATTCAAAAAATAAATCGAACCAAAACCATATCAAGACTACAGACAATAAAACCTACACGTAATATTTGGCAAATTTATTCAGTGATTAACGATCTGTGCCTACAATTATCTCATCAGTTGAATAATCAATCTCGTCAAACTACTAAAATATCCCTAGTTCTATATTTCAACGATAAGGCTAAAAGACAATCTATTAAAATTCCATTTCCAATACATAACAAACAAGATATTGAAAAATATGCATTGAAAATACTAACCCAACAATTAATAAATGGAAATAATATAACCAAGGTTGAAATAAAGCTATTAGAACTAACAGCTAATATAAAGGAAAATTATTTTTTTAATAACACACTTTCTTCGATTCAAAACATACAGCATTCAATGTCGTTATTGTATCACCGCTTTGGTTGGCGCTCGCCGGTTATTTAATTATTTTTGCTCTTTTCTTTTTAGATTTTGTTAAATGTGGTGGACGGCCATAATATGGCACAATAGAAACACCTATTTTTTTATTTTTCAACATTTTTTCTGCTTTTAAAATAAAATCCTTAAAATTATCTACTCTGTCACTTCTTATTGATATTATTGGTATTTTTAATAATAACGCTAGGGTGTTGGCAGTAACTATGCCTACTCTTACTGATGTAAACGGGCCCGGTCCATTTACTACGGCTATGCCAGAAATATTCTGAAAATTTTTATTCTGTTTCTCAATAATCTTTACTATGTTCGGCAGCAACAGTTTTGTGCTAATTGCATTATCAGTTAATCTAACAATTTTTTTTACTGAACCAAACTTCAATAAAATACGGTCCGGTTTAGTTGTATCAATAAAAAGATTCACTATAAATATAGATTTATTAATTGCCGAGCTATTTTGGTTATATTCATTTGTAATGCTTTTTTAGGCGATACCCAGCAATAATCAGTGTGTTCCCAATTTAATCCTATACCTGTCCTTTTAGAATCAATAATAAATAGAGTAAGAACCCAATTAATATCAAATTTTTTGTTATGTATTTTTTGATCATTTATTTCTTTAATAATCTTTAAGTATTTTCTGCTCAATCCCACTTCCTGCTTTATTTCTTCATATATTTGATTATCCGGCTTTGTTTTTTGGTCTAGAAATCCTCCGACCATAGACCACTTGCCTCGATCGGAAAACACTTCATAACTTCTTTTCATTAATAAAATGTTTTTTTTGTGCCGTATAATAGAAATTACGCCCGGTATTTTATCTCGACCAACTGTATACTTAGCAAACTCTGTCACATCGCGCACCAGGCGTTGGCCGCCTTTACCGATCGGAAAATTATGTCCCACGCCTCGATAAATATTGATTTTTTTAAACTCACTATCACAGTATTTATATAATTGTTGACTGTCATCCATGGGTATCCACCGATCTTTACTACCATGAATGATTAAGGTTGGTACTCTTATCTTCTTGGCTGACAAAAAAATATTGTGATTTTTAAAATCATTAAAAAATTTCTTTGAGAGTTTATAGACGCCCCCTCCATGAGGGTTTGGAATGTTTACAGTTGATTTACTTTTTAGCTCATCCAGATACTCTTTAAAATAATTATTATGAGTTTTGTCCAATTTTGCTATGGGTGCGATAGCAATTAAACTATTTATAAACTGTTTTTCCTTAGCGGCTGCCAATAAAACTACTGCGCCACCCATACTATGGCCAATCACCGCTACCCTTCTTACTCCCCTTGTTCGTAAATATTTTACAGCGTCGATCGTTTCGTTAATTTGTTTTGTATAAGTTAAATCTTGAAACCTGCCGTCTGACTGCATATTACCCCCAAAGTCAAAACGCAGCGCCCACAGCCCTGACCGGGCTAATTGATAGCCCAGTTGTGGTATGAAATTGAAATCTTTACCACCTTGCATACCATGGCATAAAATAACTCCGCCGGTTGATTTTTTTATTGGCTGATGCAACACGCCAGCTAATTTCTCACCGTATCTATTCTTAAATTTAACTAGGCTGGTTTTCATTACTGTATTTATCTTTTATTCTTTGATTCAATATGGTCACTCTGGCAATGGCTAACAGCAACACAGCGCCCCCAATTAATTGCATTGGCACCAATGATTGCTCTAAAATTATCCAGTTTATTATCACGGCTGATAAGGGCCAGGTAAGCTCAGCAATTGTGGCAACCGATGCTTTTGTTTTAGCCAGTCCACGATAGTAAATCAATAATGCAAAAGTACCCGGTATTAATACTATTAATAATAATTTAATAAATTGATCTGAGGTAAGCTGACCAATTAAATTTGTATTGCCCTGCCATAATAATATGGCAAATAGGGCTACGGCTCCGCCACCTAGTCGTAAGGCTGTTAACTGATAATATGATATTCGTTTCAGAACTATTCGGCCAAAGACAGTTGAGCCACCCCAGAAAAATGCCGCGATCAAGGCATAGAATATTCCTATAGCGCCCCCCTCATAAATACTTAGGTTGGGAAGAATATCTGGAAATGATACCAAATAAGCACCGCCGATAGCTAAGAACGCCCACCACCAGAAATTTTTTGGCATTTTCTCATGAAGAAAAATAGTGGCCAGCATAATCGCTATCAGTGGTTGCGTTTTCTGTAATAAAATAGCCACTGAAGGTGATACATGCGAAAATGATGCTGTAAAAGCTAGGGTGGCTATTACCGATCCGCCAATAGTTATAAAAAGAAAAGCCCCCCATTCTTTTACTGACAATCTTTTTAATAATTTTACAGCCTTCCAAATAAGTGGCAGTAAAATTAGTGCACCTAAAGCATGCTCGGCAAATACTATCATAGTTGCAGATATTTGCTCAGTAAGTGGAAATCGAAATACCGTATCAGTGCTCCATAATATAGCCGCAATAATTATAAACACTGGGCCAGCTATAGAAATATATTTTTTCACAACTTTAATCCAAACTTATTTAATAATATTATATTGGGGTGATCCAATATTGCTATGAGAAATCTATCTGTCAAATTATGACGATACTGAAATTCAGCTTTTGACATAGTGGTGTATGATATTTCATGGTCTACGTCTTTTTGTACCGCTGATATCATTCTTTTTACCCGGCCTTTATTTACGGTACCAACGATTAATAAGTCGGTCAGTGTGTGTGTTTGTGAAGTAAAAAAACCAGTCAAAATCAAAGCCTGTAATCCTTTTAGTTTTGATAGTTTCTGCAGGGCTGAGCGTTCATGAAATAATTGTGCTTTAAAGAATAAATCTTTCAACTCTTTAAGGATTGGGAATTTACTGTCAATTTTATAATATTTCTTTGTTCCAGCGCCCTCGCTTATCAGCAGTCCAACCTGAATTAAGTTGTTGAGTTCGCGGCGGACAGAGTGTATGTGTCCACCAATTGATCGAGTCAGCTCCCGAGTATAATAAGACTGTTCCGGATTATTTAGAAATAGTCGGAGAAGTTTGACGCGTGTTCTTGAGCTAAATAGTTGTTCAAGCATATAAGTCTATCTAACTAGCTTAGTATAGCTGATAGTGAAACCAAGTGACAAGGGTTAATTGTAATTTTAGCTCATTTTTAATACAATTAGATAGCTATCACTATACACTCACATGACAAATGACAACAATGAACTGAGTTTGGCCGCCGATAAACTAATCTTATCGGACCCAACTTATTCTCGCCGTACTATACACGCTGAGATAAGTACGCCTTCAGCAAAAGATGAGCGCATCTTGGGAAGGTTGTTTTTTGTCTTAGAAATTGAAAATACTAACGACGATAATACCACTTTATTTCACGACTTCCAAACTTCTATAACTAACGCTTATTATCGCAACCGAGAGGGTTCGATAGAATTATCATTCGAACGAGCAGTACAAGAAGGCAACAACATCATCAGAAGACATTTGACCGAAATAAATAAAGATATTATAAATAATTTTAATGGTTTAGTGGCTGTCATCCATGAAAATGAATTACATCTAACATCTGTCGGCAATATCAATGCTTTCTTGTCTCGGGGTTCTCGTATTATGGAGATTATCGACCACCCAGAAAGTGAAAAAGTAAATCCAGTAAAATTTTTTTCACACTTAGTATCTGGCGAAGTTCAAGTTGGCGATAGAATATTATTCAGCACTGCCAGCATACTTGATTACCTATCCCAAGAAAAAATTCGACAAATAATAAGCGGTACTACGACAGCTAATGCAATTTTTACTCTGGAATCATTATTAAAAGACAGCCTACATCAGTCTTCGTTTGCCGCTATTATAGTCGGCTTACAAACTGGACAACAGCTAGCGAGGCCTCAGCCTACCTCGCCGGCCAAGCCACTTATGGCTCAATCATCTATTGACGAACTTAATGCCAAATCACGATATACATCTGAACTCCTGCGACCATCAGTTAGGCCCAAAATAAGAGAATGGCTTGCTAATACCGGCTCATCAGTTGCCAGCTTCGCTCGCACACGATTACTTCGCAAACCGCCAAAACGACGACTTGAGCAAGTTGGTCAACCAATACAAGGAGATGCCTTACAATCTCATCGTGACCGACGAACAAAATTATTAATTATCTTTAAAAAATTCTTTCAAATTGTATATCAAGGCATTGTTGGTACTTTTCAAGTTATTGTAAGAATTTTTCGACGGCCAAAGTCAGTAAAAGAGAGAATAGAGGAGCTGCCCGTCTCAACCAGCGACCAAATTAACAAATCAGTCTTATCATTTAACAGACTAAACCGCACCCAAAAAAGACTATTGCTTAGTGTGCTGATATTAATTTTTATCTTCTCTATTAGTGTTGTATGGCGCGGTGCGTCGCAAGAGGGTAAATTAAGTGACGAACAAAAAGTCAATCTTCAAAATACTATTGAAGATAAACTTTTCACTGCATCATCGGCTATAACATATGGTGATGAAGCTGGCGCCATTGCTCTTTTGGATGAGGTAGCTACTCTAGTTGAAGATTACCCCGATCGCAATAAAGAGGATAGCAATCAGCGCCAGTCATGGTTAGCTACTATTAACAGTGAACGAGAAAAGACAAAACACATCACTACCATTGAGTCGCCGCAGATAATCAGTGACCTGACAGCTGCTCAAATAAGCACACCAATACAAGATATGGTTTACCAAGATGGTAATATTTTTACTGCCAATAATGACATGCTGATTATGGTTTCACCTGAAGGTACTTTGGAAACATTCGACATACCTGAGCACGAAGGCGCAATATCACAATTGAGTTCTATAGGCTTAAATATTGTATTACTACTGACCGATCAGGGTCAAATTATTGAATATAATACTATTGCTAAAGATTTTGATACCTATGATGTACCATTTGCAAATCAAGATAGACTAATAACCGATTTCTCCACTTATGAGAATCGAGTATACTTCTTAGATACAAAGAATAACCAAATCTTTAGGCATCCTCGAGGAGCAGCTGGTTATGGTGATGGCTCGGCTTGGTTAAGTGATGCTGATTTTTCTGTCAGCGAAGCTCAAGCAATAATGGTTGATGGCAATGTATATGTGATCAATCGACAAGGAATTATTACAGAATTGTTCCAGGGTCAAGCTCAGGATTTTTCTTTATCGATTGTTGATCCAGCCTTAGAGCACTCAAGTGCATTTTGGACTGATGTAGGGTCAAATTTCATTTATTTATTAGATCCAGTTGGTAATAGATTAGTTATATTCACAAAGTCAGGAACCTTAAAAGATCAGTATGTATCACCGGCCTTCAACGGCGTACAATCACTGGCTGTGGCTGAAGAAAATTCAAACGTCTATATCCTTAACGGCAGTACTATATACCTGGTAGACTTAAATCAATAATGTAATATTCAAAAAACACTTCATATTTGAGGAAGTGTTTTTTGATTTAAGTGTTATTTTAAGATTACTTGGCCACCGGCTTCTTCCAGTTTTTTCTTCATACTTTCAGCATCCTCTTTATTGGCACCTTCGACAACAACCTTTGGGGCTGAGTCGACAAGATCCTTGGCTTCCTTTAGACCTTTTTCTGTAATTTCACGGATCACTTTAATTACCGAAATTTTATTTGCTCCAGCATCGGTCAACTCTATGTCAAAAGAATCCTTCTCCTCGGTAGCTTCACCACCGGCCTCTCCCCCAGCTACAGCGGCTACTACCGGCGCAGCTGCGGTAACACCAAACTTATCTTCCAGTATCTTTACTAATTCAGACAAATCCAGCACAGACATTTTTTCTATTTCAGAAACAATTGATTTAAATTTTTCTGGTACTTTTATATCAACTGATTTTTTATCTTCCTTTTCGTCAGTCGATTCATTATTATCTTCGGTCATTTATTTCTCCTTCAAAATGTTAATTAGTTTTATTATGTATCGCTTTAAGTGCATAAAGTAAATTTCGCATTGTGCCGCTCAGCACGTTAGCCAGTCCGCTTATTGGGGCCTTGATGGTCCAGATAGTCTTGATTAGCATATCACTAGCTGAGGGCAGCAGTGCTAATTCGTTAACCTTATCTGTGTTAATAAACTTACCGTTCATAACACCACCGAATAATTCAACTTTTTCTTCATTAGCTTTAGAAAACTCATGTAATAGTCTAGCCGGAGCCACTTCGTCATTATAGCCAAAGGCCACAGCAATGGTACCGGTGTAATCGTCTAATGGAACATCCTCAATCTTTGCCTTCTCCAAGGCTAGTTTTAAAAGTCTTTTTTTTACAACCATTAGATCCACTTTTTCTGCCCGCATTTGGCGACGCAGGGTCAGCGATTCATTTACCCCAATATCATTTATTGATGAGATTACCATGGTCTTCACTCGCTCAATCTTATTGACGATTGAATCAATTTCTTCTTCTTTTTGTTGTCTTGTCTTAGCCATAAAAAAATGACGTTTAGATAACGCCACAGATAACAATTATTTAGTGTTGCCTTGGCAAGGTGGATTATTATATCCTTTGTCGGACCCTCGCTGTCTGTGGCGAAAATTTGTGTGCTTATGAGACTACATCAGTATGAAATATATGTCAAGCACTAAGTTATTATCTAATAGTAGTACCCTCAAATTTATCTTTTTCTAGGATGATTTTCTTCAAATTATTTAGGTTCTTACCTCGACAAATAATTACTTCAATACGTTTCTTTTTAGCATATCTGGCCGCTGTCGGATCAAATGGCCAGCTACCCCGGGGCTTGTAGGGCCCTACTTGCTTAATATATTCCTTCCATTGCATATTTTTTATCGGTTTTGCTTTGGGGTATTTATCAGGATCGGCTGTGTAAACATACTTAATATCAGAACAGTTTATCACTTTATGACATTTCAGTTTGCTGGCCGCTAATACTGCATCATAGTCGCTTGAACAACCTGGCCGCCAGCCACCGCCTATCGTTATTGGTTTTTTACCAATAGTTAAACGACTGTAATCATAGATGATTGAACTATTAGCATCAGCACCAAAAAACTCCTTAAGTAAACTGGCATTTAACCACGTGCTATGAATACCAATCCAATCAAGTGATTTATCTGATCTAATGTTCAATTTATTCGCTGCCCTTACGTACTTTCTATTAACTTCTCCGCCTCCACAAATTATCACAAATTTATAACCATGTTTGATTAGATCCCTAATTAGGGTACGAAATTTTTTTAAAAAAGTGACATCAATATCATTGGGAATAATCAATGAGCCACCCAAAGATAAAACTACAGTTTTATTCTTCATAAGTATTTACTCTTATTCTCTTTGTGTTCTTCGAAGTTCTTACTAAATACGGTCGTACCGTCCGGCTTAGTCAGGAAATACCAATAATTATTTGATTCCGGATATATAGCTGCCCGGATCGATGACAGCGATGGATTGGTAATGGGTCCGGGCGGCAGGCCACGATATAAATAAGTGTTATATGGAGAATCTACCTCAAGATCATCAGCTGAAGCAGCTGGAGTAGATTTTCCGGTGATATAGTTGACCGTTGAGTCTGCTTCCAGGGCGATGCCCGCTTCTAACCGTCGCCAAAAAATATCAGCAGCAATTTCTCTATCTCGATCAGTTCTCACCTCCTTCTCGATGATTGAGGCCATAATTAAAATCTCATAAAAACTATTACCACTTGCCTCAATGTCAGCCATCACATCTTCACTTATTTTATCATGTAGCGCATCAAGCTGTCGCTGAATAATACTGGCAGCCGAAGAGTCTTTAAATATACGATAAGTATCAGGAAACAAATACCCTTCCAAATTAGCACTAGCTGGTTTACTGCCTAGTAGAGTATATTCTTTACCTGGTATAAGATCTCTCGAATCACTTGTATTAACCGCTGCTAAAAATTCTTCAGCCGACATAATTCCTTGCTCGGATAAATAGGTCGCGATTTCATTACTATTCCAGCCTTCTATAAATTTAACTACCCGCTCATTGGAAATCGTCTGACCACCGGACAATACATTTACAATTTGTTGAACGCTCATATTGCGCTGCAAATTAAAATTACCAGCCTGTAGTTCACTACTTGCTCCTTCTAACCAGACATATGTTTCAAAAACAAAAGTTGATTCAATAAAATCCTCATCTAACAACTCAGTTGCTATTCTTTTCACTCCCCAACCCTGCTCAACGATAAAGTCTACGGCCGTATTATCATTTCCATGAGGTTTGGTTACAGACCGGATTGCCAACCAGAAAAAAACAGCAATTAGCAATATGATTATGAGAATAATGAGTAATTTATTTCGAGACATCTTTATAAATATTTATATTGCTTTCTTTGTTCTAATTCTTCAACTATTTTTTTCACATCACCCGAATATTCTTTTGAACAGATTAATAGCGCGTCACCGGTATCGACAATTACCACTCCGGAAAGCCCAACAACTCCAGTCATTCTTTTAGTATCACCGTAAACTAAACTATCTGATACGTTCTTTAGTATAACATTATTGGTAGTAATATTTTTATTGCCTGGTTTTAATATGTTTTTTACCAGGTACCACTTACCGGTATCACTCCAACCATATGATCCCGCACAAACAGCAATATTTTTTTCTTTACCAATTATTGCTTTTTCAATACTTATCGCCGGCATTGTCCGATAAAGCCTGCCAATAGTTTGTGAATAGTTTTTATGATCATAAGAAAGCTGGATTTTAAGAAGTTTATTGTAAATCGTTGGTTGGTGTTTTTCAAAAAGCGATAATATGGTTGATGTTTTCCATATATATAAACCAGTATGGGCAAACACGTTGTTTTGTTTTAGCAATTTCTTAATACGAAATAATTTAGGTTTTTCTATCCAGCGGTGGGTATTGAATATGGTTTGTCTTCCAAATTTACCTAAAGCCTTACCCAGTTCTATATAACTCAGACCGGTATCGGGTACTTTTAAATTTGAAGCTAAAGTGACTATCCTAAAAGGCTGTTTTTCAATATATCTTTCCGCTGCTTTTAGGGCACTTCTAAAGCCACTAACATTGGTAAAAACATCATCCACCGTCAGGCTGGCAATCACCGGATCTATCGATCCGGTGGCCGCTTGAATAATAACCGATTCTAGTCCAATAGCTGGTCCGGTGTTTCTGCCGATGGGTTCGGCAATAATATTTTTCTTAGGAACTTTCGGGACCAATTTTTTCACGGTGGCAATAAATGGCTCGGTTACTGAGATATAAATATCATTCCAACCATTAACTGCTGGTCGAATTTCATTTATTTTTTCTTCCAGCAAAGATCGCTTACCTAATAAAGGAAGAAATTGTTTTGGCGACTGGCGCCGTGATAGAGGCCAAAGCCTGGTGCCGCTTCCTCCAGCACGAATAACTATTTTCATGATAATCCAGTTAATAAATTATTGGCATTCGTACTACCAAAGCTAGTATTTAAAATATTTTTCGTCCTGTTTATAAGGACGGTCGAGTATAGTCTAATCACATTATTTAGTAATATCATAACTGAAAATCATAGTTTATGTTTTAGTCTTGCAAATTTAAGAACGGCGTATCCGACTTCTCCACCAATAAATTTATTATTCCATGCCATGGCTATGGCTTTTTTTATTGGTACCCACAGAAGTTTAATGTCTTCATCAAAATCGGGTTTTGCTAAGCCGGCCTTGTAATCCAAAGTATAATAATAATACCGATCCCAACGTGAGGTTCCCCCGCTATTAGCAACAAATAATTCTGTCAACTTGACTGGTCTTAGTCCAGTTTCTTCTTCCAGTTCTCTACCGGCTGCTTGTCGCGGTGATTCTCCTATATTGCGAAGTCCACCTGGTAATTTGTAGGCATAGTCTCGCCTGCCAGTCCTATATTCCTGGTTAATTAACAATCGCCATTTCTTATCAATAACTAAAACTGCTGCTGAGTCATTTTTTTCAATAACTTCATGCCATATAGTTCTACCGTTTGTTAACCGTACACTTTCCTCGCGGACAGTATATATTTTGCCTTTATATGAAATCTTTGAAGCGAGTATTTTGGGGGTAACCATGTGATACTCTATTTTACCAAAGGTACGAATTGAAAGCCAGGTATCCTTTCCTCAATCAATTTACCTGATCTTTTTTTCAGTAAAACAACGTCTTGCAATGACTCGTCTCCTAGAAGAATATTCAGTTTTCTTCGATGAGATCTTATATCATTATCAATATTATGACCTACCGGCAACACCATTCTCCCGTTATCAGCTAATTGATCAATTAATTTTGAAGGAATCTCTTTTACTGCTGCAGCTACGTGAATATTATTAAATGGGGCCAGAGCCGGCAATCCCTGGTAACCATCTCCGTGTATTAATTTTATGTTTTTTAATTTAATCTTTCTAATATTAGCCTGGGCCAAAGTTACTAATTCCTCGATTCGTTCTAAACCAAACACTTGGCCTTGTTGACCCACACAAACTGACAATAAGGCCGCTGACCAGCCCGAACCAGAACCAATATCAAGTACTTTGTCCCCGGCTTGAGGTTGAAGCAGCTCAATCATGATGGCGACGGTAGTCGGCTGAGAAATTGTTGCTTCATGGCCAATGCTTAGCGGTGCGTCAATATCGGCTTGGTGTCGATCTTCGGGCAATACAAAATCACTCCGATCAATTTTATGAAAAGCCGCAATTATTGAGTCTGTTTTCAGTACTCCATTTGCTACTAAATCATTTATTAGTTGACTATATGACATCTAATTGGTAAATAGTATGTTACCAGTATATCAATTTTCAAGTTTATCGCTAATATATGGAAGCTGATAAAACATCATCAATAAAACCAAAAAACTGGCGTCGGTGGCTAGGTATTTCACTTATGACCATAGGTGCGGCTATCATTATATATCCCCTCTGGCCAGTAATCCGGTATGAGATATTACGCCCTGAGCCCAGCTTTCCCTACGCTACAAAATTGAGTGCTAATCCTGAATTATTTCATCTACCAGAAATTAATACTAAATCAGAATTTATCCCCCAGGACAACCGACTTGTCGTTCCTAAAATTGGCGTTGATATACCCATAACTGAAGGAGCTGATGAAAATGCTTTATATCGTGGCGCTTGGCGTATCCCCTATACATCAAATCCGATTGATGGTGGTAACACTGTTTTATCAGCTCATCGATTTCAATATACCGCTGGTCCGATGACCTTTTTTCTATTACCTAAATTAGAACCAGACGATACTTTTATTGTCTATTGGCAAGGCCAAGAATACGATTATCAAGTTACTGATAAAAAAGTTGTTCATCGAAGTGAAGTAAGCGTATTAAACAACACCGAAAGCCCGCAAGTGACCCTCTTTACCTGCACCCCGGTTTATCAAAGAAATTCGGAGTGGCGCTTAGTTATTATTGGCGAGCCCATATAAAAAAACTCTAAGTTATATGGATTTTCATCAATGGGATTGACAAAATCGCAATTTTGTAGTACAATTTCGTGTTAATATTGAAACTATGAAATCTAGCAGCAACAAAAAAAGAAGACTCCATCATCGGGCGAAAAAGCACCTGCACCATTTTTTTATTCCTCATGAGGGCAATAATTATCACCCGCACTCTATACGCCGACCATCATTACGAATATACAGTGCAATTTTAATTTTTAGTAAAATATTTTTAGCTGTATTTTTATTTCTTCTTTACCCATCACCTGCCCAATTCTCCAGTCTCAGCACCTCGAACATTGTATCACTTACTAACAGTTCACGAGCTGAAGCAAATTTGGGTGCGCTGTCCGTAAGCTCCCAGCTAACCTCAGCCGCCGAGGCCAAAGCTAATGATATGCTGGCCAGAGACTATTTTGCCCACACCACACCTGACGGCAAACCCTTCTACAAGTGGGTACAAGAGGCGGGATATAGTTATTCCTTATCCGGTGAGAATTTAGCTTTAGATTTTTCCAGCGCCGAATCCGCTCATAATGCATTAATGGCTTCTACTTCTCATCGCGACAACATTCTTAATCCAAAATTTAAAAACATCGGTTTAGCCGTAGTCAGCGGTGATTTCAATGGTCGTGATACTTTTGTTTTAGTTGAGTTGTTCGGTAATCCTTATCAAGAGCCGGTACCAGAACCAGAGCCTGAGCCGGTACCAGAACCAGAGCCTGAGCCGGTACCGACCGAAATAACCCAGGTACCAGAGGCCCCACAGCTAGCAGCTAAGTTCGTATCCCAATCGGATGACAGTATTGATGTTATCTTGGGACAAGAAGCAGCCTTCGTTATCAATTATCAAAACGTTGGTGAATTAGAATGGACCAACGACGGTGAAAAAAGAATTGATGTGAACCTGGCTGATCCCGCTGATCGAACAAGTCTATTTATCCATCAGGATTGGCTAAATGCCAGTCAGCCTACTTCACTAATTGAAGAATCTGTAGTAACTGATGATACTGGCACCTTCCGTCTCCCATTACAGGCCCCGGAAATTCTAGGTACTTTTTCTGAATCTTTCAGTCTGGTAGACAATAGTAAAAGTCAAATTGAAGGTGGACAATTTACTATTCCGGTGAGAGTACATAATCCCATCTTAACCATTACCAGAAGCTTGGCTTCAACGGTGGAATTTCAAAATGAACCGGTACTACTATATTCAGCCGAGGAGCTTAATCGTTTGCTAAGTACAAATTCTGAATTACAGACCGGTCAAGTGCTAGCCAGTGAAGATAGTCCACAACAAGCAATAAATATTGCAAACACAATCTTCTGGGCAATATTTATATTCCTAGTAATTGTTCTGGTATTTAACTTACTTGTCGAAGTTAGGGTACAACACTCACACGCTATCTTCCATACTGTTTTGGTGCTAATAATGGCCGGTTTGATGTTAGCCGTTAAATTACACTTCGTCGAAAACCTACCAACAATGATGCAAATAGTATAAGTTTGACAACCCGGGTTGTCAGCTATATTATTTAGATACTCTCAATATTAACAATTATCTTTAAAATATGAATAAACTCAAACTGGCTGGAGGGGCCATCATGCTTTTCCTTAGTGTTTTCGTATTAACCCAACCAGCAAAGGCAGCAGTATCCTATGACCTAAGTCCTACCTCGGCTGAAATAAAAGCTGGAGAATCGATTCAGTTTAATGTTATTAAGACATCGGCTGAGATAGAAACCAACGTAACTGATCTGGCTAAATTTGATGAAAACGATCCGATTGGAAACATGACCAGCAATAAATACAATGCTGGTCAAGCTGGCAATTGGACGATAACTGTCAAAATTGATGACCAAGTTTTAAAAGCAAAAATTAGTGTTTCTGTCGGTGAGGCAGCTAGGATAAAGATAAGCCCTTCGGCCGAAACCACCGATATAACAATTGGTCAAACACAGCAGTATGAAGCTGAAGCTTTCGATAAATTTAATAATAAATTAGATAGCGATCAGATAAAGTGGTCTGGCGCTTATAGCTTGGGTACGATCGATGACAACGGATTGTTTACGGCTCAGCGTCCAGGCAGTAGCCAAATAATTGCTACCGCTGATCAAATAATTGCCGTGGCACCCATTACCGTCGTCAGAATAATACCAGTAGAGGGTGAAAATACTAATGGTCAGGATTCAGCTGATACAAATACTAATGAAGAATCAGCCATCGAAACAGACGTTACCGAAGAAAGTGCAGAACAATCTGAAGTTCTGGCGACTTCTGAGGAAACCAAGATAGACAGTAATTGCTCATCTATGCCCTGGTGGGCCTGGTTACTATCAAGTATCGGCTTCTTAGCTATAATTCATATCTATCATTACTTTATAAGAAAAAATAAAGCCAATAATCTATTAATTGTTACGTTAGTCGCCGTGGTAGCCGCTGTTTGGCTGTATTACGCTTTCCGCTGTGGTGGTGAATATCCATGGGTAGTCTGGCTAATTATTATCGGCTCATTGGTCATTACTCTATTGCGACCCAGATCATTTGAGGCTCAGTACGGCGAAGACCTGTAAATCTCATTATAAAACCCCCGCTAAGACGGGGGTTTTTGGTTAGGTAAAAAACAATAATAAAATAATTCCCAGGATTATTCGATACCAAGCAAATAGATATAGTTTATGATTGGTTAAATATTTTAACAGCCAGGCAATGGCTATCCAGCCA
Source organism: Patescibacteria group bacterium (assembly GCA_042570545.1). GTDB lineage: Bacteria > Patescibacteriota > Patescibacteriia > JBHPGJ01 > JBHPGJ01 > JBHPGJ01. Next base: position 46,847 of record JBHPGJ010000004.1, read on the forward strand.
AATATAAAAGCGGTGGCTATGCCTATCATCCACACTGAAATATCTTCACTGTTCAAATTAAGAGCGGATAAATCCACAAACTTTTTCAAACCAGCTCCGAAAATTACCGGCAAAGCAAGCAGAAAAGAAAATCTGGCAGCGGTAGCCCGTGATAAACTTAATCCCATTCCGGCAATTATGGTTATGCCCGAACGCGATGTACCCGGTATCAAAGCTATTGCTTGAGCCAAACCAATTATAATACTATCTAGCCATTTTATATCTGTCAGTTGTCTTTGCCCCTTGGCCCATTTCTCAATGCCTAACATTAATAGCCCTATAATTATCAACATGACAGCGACTGGGGAAACTGTACGAAACGCACTATCAATTACTTCTTCATAGAAAAATCCAATTAACGTAGCTGGTATGGTACCCAACAATAGCAACCAGGCCAAGTATTTTGGATAATCTTTATTTTCACGATTGCCATTAACAAATGATCTTAAAATATTAAGCAAGTCTTTTCTAAAATAAACCAGCAGAGCAAACAAGGTGCCAATATGTAGCGACACATCAAAGCTAAGAGACGTTTCTCCGTTAACTGAAAATAATTCATGTAATACTACTAAATGTCCAGAACTAGATACGGGAACAAATTCTGTTATCCCCTGTACAACACCGAAAATAATTGCTTCAATTATATTCATAAAGTAAATCAGTTATGAATATACCATACTTATTAATAATACCAATAATAGTAGGCGGTATCACTCAGATAATCAAGTTTATTGTCGATGGTGTCCGTAATAAATCATGGGACATTAAAGTACTAAAAAGCTACGGCGGTATGCCTTCGGGTCACGCTGCTTTTGTTGTTTCTTTGGCGACAATTATTGGTCTAGATCAGGGCTTGGCTTCTCCTGCATTTGCCATTACCGTTGTATTTGCTCTTATTATTATTCGCGATGCTGTTGGATTGAGAATGTATCTTGGGCGTCACGGTAAAACCATTAATCGACTTACCCGCCTCTTGCCTGAGGATGAACAGTTTCGGTTTCCCGTATTACGAGAGAGACTGGGACACAATTACAGCGAAGCCACTGTCGGTGGTATTATCGGTTTAGCTCTTGGTTATTTGTTCTACCTATTACTTATGTAGACTGACATAACGGACAATAGTGTGTACCGCGTCCGGCGACACGTATTTTTTTTATTTTGGTTCGACAACGATGACAATTCTGATTAATACGATTATAAACTTTTAAATAGGGTTCATACCCTCCGCGGCTCCCATCGCCTCTAGTATAATTGCGAACAGTAGTACCCTTAGATTTTATGGCCATCAACAATATGTTCCTGATACATTTATAAAGTTTATTTGCCTCAGCGTGTGATAGCCGACCACTCAGCCTACTAGGCTTAATTTTGGCACAATATAATGATTCGTCAGCGTAAATATTACCTAAACCGGCGATATTTTTTTGATCCAATAGTAGTGCTTTTAAAGGTCGTTTTTTATATCGGCGACTGAGCTGCCACAGCAGCTTGGGTGAAAATTCATTTGACAATGGCTCTGGTCCCAGCTTAAGCTCTGCCACCAATCTATCAGCTTGCTTATCTGATAATATTTTTACCCAACCAAATTGTCTGAGATCGTTATGGTATAAAGTTGTTTTGTCAGATAAATAATAAATTACGTGAGTATATTTATTAGGCGAATTAGTAATACCAGTTGCCAAAGTATGGCCACCGGCTAGAATTTTATTGCCTTTTTGCCATATCAATTGTCCCGTCATTTTTAAATGTATCAACACTCGCCAGTTATTATTTAACTGAAAAATTACGATCTTAGCCCGCCTATTAATCGACATGATCTTCTTGCCGTTTACAATTTTGTTAAATTTGCTTGACGATAAGTTGGCAATTTTCGGCAAATTTATTTTTACACGCTTAAATTTTCTACCCACCAATCGACGACGCAGGTCACGAACGACAGTCTCAACTTCTGGTAATTCGGGCATTATTTCCTTTTAACTCCCAATTTTAATAATTCTTTTTCTATCGCATGTGCCAGTCGATTACCGACGCCCGGTATTTTTTCCAAACCCCTCAACCAGGAGCGCTGATATATTACATCTACGCCTTCGGGGTGACTTTCCAATGCTTCAGCGGCACGGCGTAAAGCAATTATGCGGTATACTACCTTACCTTGCCGTTCAAGTAAATCAGCTTTGGCGCGGAAAATTTCGGCAATTTTCTTATTTATATCTATCATTACTCACTTAGAAATGTAGCTCCCGCCTCCATCTCCACCCAGTTGTCTCCCCCTTCATCCCGATAGGCTTTAAAGGTAAAAGTTTTTTCGGTGTCCGATGTTAAATATTCAATTGTTTTCTGACTACCGATCCTTCTGGCTCCAACTGCCTTGGTGCCGAGAACCAAGGGCTTGCCGGTAAATTCCAGCTTCATCCGACCTAGCGGTCCAGCAAAAATGATCGTTTCTACTGTTCCGTCAGGGATATTTTCTAAAGGTAAAGTTTCGTGTTTTTCTATTTCGAATTTATCTTTTACTAAACCAACTATTTCTTGCCATTTTTCATCGGTCATATTTTTTCAATTAATGATAAGAATTGACTGGTGCCCTCTCCGGTCACGTTTTCTTCATCACGTGAAAATTCTAAATCGTCTTTTATAGATAGCGATGAATAAAAATCATAACCTTCTTCGTCCGCTATAGTTGCCGTACGTTCTAAACCTTTTTCTGTACATTGATTACACCTTGCCATCCCATCGCGCCAATTATGACTGTGCCGATCAGACACCTGAGACATCGATTGCTTTAATAAATTCAATTTAAGTAATTCCGCTACTCGCTGAACACCAGCCTCATCTTTTTCTTCATCCACTTTATCCTTAGGACCTGCTTGAAAAAATAATAAAGTAACTTTAAATTCATCTAGCAGTTTGTTTAGCTGTGTTAACACTTTGGTCGGATGGGTGACATGGAGCAGTAAACTGGGCTTAAACGTCATAGTATAGTAATCATATCAAATGCCCCGGCAACTGTCAGCCAATAACAAAAACAGGCTCAATAAGCCCATTATTATTTAATAAATATTAATGCCCAAATCGGCGGTGTCGATTTTCGTAGTCTGTCAGTACTTCATCCAGATCTTTTTCTGTAAATGCCGGCCATGGTTTTTTTATAAAATACAATTCGCTATAAACTGATTCCCAGGTTAAATATCCAGACAGACGCTGTTCACCACTGGTGCGAATTACAATATCTGGATCTGGCAATGATGGACTGTAAAGATTATTATCAATTAAATTTTCTGTGATCTGAGCTGAGGATTTTTTCATTTTTACTATCTTCTTAACAGCGTCGACGATCTCTGCTCGACCGCCATAATTAATGCAAATGTTTAAAATCCCATTAGTGTTGTTTTTGGTTAATTCGACGGCTCGATTTATGGCTTGCTGTATATTCTCTTGTAAGTCCTTCAGACGGCCAGAGAACATCATGCGAATCCCCTTTTCGTGCATTTCTTGAGTGTCATTTTCAATTGCCGAGTGTAACAAGCGCATCAGATAACCGACTTCTTTTTTGCTGCGGTTCCAATTCTCAGTAGAAAAAGCATAGACAGAAAGAATCTTAACTCCTCTCTTTAGACACCAGTCGCCAACTTTTTTTATCTTGTTATATCCGCGCTGATGCCCCTGCAAAGTAGGCAATCCGCGCTTTCTCGCCCATCGACGATTACCATCCATGATAATGCCAATGTGGTAAGGTGCTTTATATGCCATAATAATTTAATTTGAGCCTTAATTATAACCAGACGGGACAAATCGTCAAGCCAGCAGATTGACATAGTGCCGGTTGTTAGTTACTTTAAAAACACTTTATCATTGCGGGGTATGGCGCAGTTGGCTAGCGCGCACGCTTCGGGTGCGTGAGGTCGCCGGTTCGAGTCCGGCTACCCCGACCAAGTAAAAAAACGTATGAAAATATTAAAAACCAGTGGTCAAAAAGAAAAATATGATAAAAGTAAATTAAGACGTTCTTTGATTAGATCCGGCCTCTCCCAACGACAGGCAAATAATATAGTCACTCGGATAACAAAAAACATCCCAGCTGAAAGTTCGACTGATTTTATCTTTAAAAACGCTCAACGCGAATTGATTAAAGAAGATCCGGTCACTGCCTACCGTTATAATTTAAAACGAGCGATCACAGAATTGGGCCCAACCGGGTTCCCATTTGAGCAATTAATTAGCCGAATACTCAATGCCCACGGTTACTCTACCCGGGTTGATGTAATGGTTAACGGATATTGTGTGCAACATGAAGTCGATGTAATTGCCAAAAAAGACAATCGGGAAATATTGGTCGAAAGTAAATTTCACAACCGACCGGGCACCAAGACCGATGTTGGAGTATTATTATATTCTCACGCCCGATTTCAAGACATTATTAAGGCTCGAAATAAAAATAAATTTACCCGGCACGAGGGTTGGGTTGTTACCAATACTCAATTTACTACTCAAGCATTAAAATTTTCACGTTGTTCCGGAACTAAGGCGGTTAGCTGGTCTCATCCGACCGGATCAGGTCTTAAAGAATTAATTGAGTCTAAAGGGATCTATCCAGTAACTGTCATACCCCAATTATCAGCAGCCGATAAACAAAGATTATTTAAAGCTAATATCGTTCTGCTATCAGACTTTATTAAGTACCCCCCTAACCGGTTAGCAAAAATCATCCAAATAAATATAAATCGGATAAAATATTTTCAAGCTATTGCTAAGGATCTAACCGTTTAGTCTGATAGCTTGTTTAAAAAGTTAACCGCTGAAAGCAGCGCGCTTACACCTTGTCCAGTAGCAACTGCAATTTGCTTGTAGGGTATATCAGTTACGTCGCCAGCTGCGAACAGTCCAGGAATGTTTGTATGACATTCTTTGGTTACAATTATCTCGCCTGTTTTATTTTTTTCTACTTCATCAGAAACCAGATCTGAATTGGGAATCATACCGATGTGTACAAATAAACCCTCAATATCTTTTAGTTCGATCTCTTTATCATTTTTATCGGTGTAAATTAATCCCGATACCCTCTTATCGCCCAATAAGTGGGTGGTCTTGGCATTGTAAATAACTTTTATTTTATTATTAGCCTCTACTTTACTAATCAGTGTATTATCACCTCTGAAGGTTGGGTTTTTATTAATCAAATATACTTTTGGCGATAGCTCGGCCAGCATAAGAACCGATTCTAGAGCCGAGTTACCTCCGCCAATGGTGGCAGTAATTTTATTTTTGAATAATGGTCCATCACAAGTAGTACAATATGACAAACCTTTGCCCTTAAGCTTTGATTCTTCAGGCACCGGCAAAACACGCGGATGGATACCGGTGGCAATTATTACTGTTTTTGAGGTGAGCACTAATTCTTTATTATCCTTCCTAGCTAAGATATTAAATCCACTTTCGCTTTTTTCAACTTTATCTACCTGTACCATCTGCTCGATTTTAACCTTATAGTATTCTAATTGCTCAATGAATTTTTGAGTCAATTCAATCCCGTTGGTATGCTTTATTCCTGGATAATTTTCTATCTCACCGGAATTAATTACTTCGCCGCCGATATCTTTGCTGATTACCAAAAACTTCAAATTACGACGAGCGGCATAAATTGCTGCCGACACACCGGCAGCCGAGGCGCCAATTATTATCAAGTCATGGTTATCATTATTCATCTTTTTTTTTGCTTGGTTGGCTTAATTGCTCAATCCACTGACGGTATAATTTTGAACCTAGGGAGCCGGTTACTTCAGCCGGACCCAAATCGTTGAGATCGCCCCATTTCCAATCTGAATAATAAGTTATATCTGGACGACCGGTTTTTTTTATACTCAACTGGCCCCTCGCTTCAACTCGCCACAATTCCAGGTGTAGATTATAAGTGACCCGATCGGCCTCCCCTTGCGACAGCATCTCTAGGGGTTTAATCGTCAGTCCCAGTTTATCCTGTCCAATCCTTATTATCGCTTGTTCGAACGATTCATTTTCTCCTAAAGTAGCCGCGGGAAATCCCCAGCAATTACATGAGACATCAGTCGGATCATCCGGTCGCATAGCCAAAAATACCTGCTGATTGTCTTTAGGATTATTAAATACTATGGCTACAGCCTGCCTGTCCTTATCTGCATTACCGGTCAATTTATCAGGGTTATCTGATAGCTTGTCGTTATGTTTTTCACTATTTTTATTCATATCTGGGTGCCAGTATGTTAACAAAATTATTTCGTTGAAGCTAGTACGAATATGATTTTTTATTTAACGTTAGCCAAATAATACCCCTTTTATCACCATTTCAAAATACTTTTCCTTCCCTGTGGACAGTGAAAACTTGGCTTTTTTTGGGGTTTTTCGCTATAATGTTCATAAGATAAATAATTAATAACCAAGGAGAAGCCCAAATGGCCAAAATGACTAAGTCCCAACTAATGGCTCACCTGGCTGAAAAGTCCGGCATGTCAAAAAAAGATGTGCAGGAATTTGTAGAAATGATGGTCGGAGTAGCCTATGAAGAGACTAAGACCAACGGCGAATTTACCATTCCTGGACTCGGCAAGCTGGTGAAAAAGCATCGTAACGCCCGTCAGGGTCGTAACCCAGCCACCGGCGAAACTATTCAGATTCCTGCCAAGACAGTGGTAAAGTTCCGTATCGCAAAAGCTGCCAAAGAGTCGATTCTGTAAGTTAATTATCTATTATGCAAAAAGACCTATTCTACGTGGGTCTTTTTGATATATCCGTTCAACTTCGATCTAAATATTTCTTTCTTTTGATTTCAGGAAATTTTTCAATAGCATAGCGCAACATTGTACGCGGCATTTGCTGATGATATTTCTTTAAGAAATTTTCTTCGATATTAATATCTCTTTTACCCACCTCACGCAACATCCAGCCGACAGCTTTATGAATCAAATCGTGTTTGTCATCTAACAGTAACTTTGCGAGCCTTAGGGCGTCAGCGTAATCATTATTACTGATGAAGGTAAAGGTGGCCAGGATAGCCATACGGCGTTCCCACAAACTTTTTGATCTAGCTAACTTATACAGAATATCTCGCTGCCGGTCTAATAAATATTCACCCATAATATTTGGCGTGGTTACATCCACTAGATCCCAATTATTAATGTACCTGGTATTTCTTAAATACAGCTCATATATTTTCTTTCTACCAGATAGCGTTTCGGTTTTATAGCGATAGGTAAAAATTAACAGGGCCGTCAGCCGATATTCATGTATCTTACTGTGAAGTAACTTTACGACTTCGGTATTGCTTAGGTCTTTATACCTCTTAGCGACTTGTCTTTGAATTGGTACTTTTATACCTATAAATACATCGCCCTCGCCATATTCACCCCTGCCCGTTTTAAAAAAACGCTGAAGCAAGGCCGCCTGCCTTTTATCAGCCAGTTTGTTTAAATCTCTTTTGATATTTTCTAGACCGGACATTTTACAACTGAGATACGTCTATAACCCTTACCTGTGGACCGCCATTGCTTCGGGGTACTACCACTACTTCATCAACTGAATCACCATCAACATCACCGCCGGCAATATTCACACCGCCAGTAAAATTAGTACCAAAGGCAAAGAAATTTTTCTGCAAAATTTCTTTATTATTAAACACCTTTACCAATGGCGTAGCTTCAATTCCCCGACTGACCAATATTTCCTTTTGACCGTCGCCATCAACATCTACGCCGTCTACATCAACCCCGCCGCGATACCCCGAATCAAAAGCATAAAATCCTGGTGATACTCTTTTAACTTCATTTGGTTTGATCTGAAATATTTGTACATGTGGTGCTCCAAAATGTGGTCCAGTAACTATCTCATCTGCGCCGTCTCCATTCATATCGATTGTCGTAACATTAATACCACCGCGAAATGAAGGGTCGTAAGCGAAGAAATTTACGGCTGCTTTGCCATTAATATCGTAAACCAGAACGTGGGCACCGCCACCTTGTCGGGCAGCTACCACTATCTCCGCCTTACCATTACCATCGGTGTCACCGCAGGATAAATTAATACCTCCTAAAAATCGCCCATCTAATACCGTAAACTCACTAAGCAACTTGCCTTCCCAAGTATAGATTCTGGCAATTGGCCAGCCCCCTCTTCCTTGGGCGGTGACAATCTCATCATAGCCGTCATTATTCACATCGCAGGCAGAGACAGTTACGCCATTTCTTAAGTTTCTATCAAAAGCAAAAAAATCATTTTTTAATTTTCCCAAGTAATTATATATTCTAACGTGCGGCCCTAAGCCATCATCTGTGCCAAAGATTATTTCTTCGCGGGCATCACCACGAACATTACCGGTTGATACTTGGTATCCACCGCGTAGTTTTGGATCATAGGTGAAGAATGATTGGGAAGCCGGAGCTACAGCTGCCACTTCCTGAGTTTCGGCAAATACTAAAGCATTGGGCAGATTACGGCCAGGTCCGGCTTTATATTGGCCGTCATAAAACAAGGACGACGAACCACCGCCATCGAGATTAACGGCGTGATCCATATTTAAAGCCATCATTACATTAGCTAGGTCCGGAACGGTTGCGCCGTTAGCCACAATTAAATACATACTACCTCCCTTAAATCCAATACCGGAGCGGTTTGATTTTACTGACAGCTGTTTGCTGTCCATATAGAACTGTCTGACAACTAATTTGCCCTCATATACTAATGTCGGGCCATTGGAAATGGCAGCTTGCAATGTAGCACCGGTCTGATTTTCAAACCCACTTACACTAGCTGTCTTGCCTGGCCAATCATTGGCGTGTTTGTACAAATAAAAATTATTGTTGGTATCAAAAGCAATGGCTGCTCCTTCTTCGCCATTAAACTGGTTTTTATAAGAATTAGTAAACTGCCGTGTTAATGAATGATACCACATCCAAAAATATGATCCCTCACCACCGGCACAGCTAGAATAATCAGCTGGACAAAAATAACTGCCATTGATAGCTGCAAAGCCATTAACTTGATCGACATAACTCCTAAGTGGATATACTGAACAAGTTGTGCAATCACCCGAAGTGCCAGTCAGACTATATATTTGTAAATTCGGATTAGTTAAGTTTATTCTTACGCTACGAATAAAAAATGTCCCCGAAGCAGTACTAACATTTAGTTCTTCATAGCCTGAGTTGGTACCCGCCTTAGCGTCGGACGATAATACAAGCACACCAACGAGGGCTAAAATAAACAATATAATTAACCTTGAGGAAGCTAATTTCACAATTTATTTCTTTATTACCACAACTGTACAATTAGTGGCCACAGCTGCTACGGCGCCGACAGCAGCCAATATTGGAGCGATCAATGCCCCTACCACACCGATAGTAACAGGAATCTCCAGGATTGGTTCGTCTTTATCGTTTTTAATAATAATCCGACGAGCATTGCCTTCCTTGATCAAATGCTTAACCTTGGCGACGACATCATCGCCTGACACTTTAAATTCTTCTTGGTTTTGGCTCATTTGTTTATAATAATAATATTATTATTAATAATAACACATAAATTCAACATTAAAGAATATTTATCCAATCAACAACAGCTGAATTGCCTAATACAGCTTAATATTGATAAATTATACTAATATAAATCTTCTTTTTTCTCACGCTGATAAGCTCCCCAATCTTCCAGGGCTTCGATTACCACTTTCAGTGGTGCTTCGATGATACTGTCAAGTACAAATAAAAATAAATTAATTTTTGGAGATTTGTCCGATATCCACCGTCCCATATGAATTACAGGTACGGTGAAAAAATCGATTGTAAAAGTAAATATATTTGTTCGTTTGCCGACAATAATAAGATCTCTTACCTCGCCCCGGAGCTTAACACCAAAGAAGCTGATCACGGTAAAGAAGAATATAAATATCATACCACTGACAATGTTAAAATTCAGCAACGTCATGGCCCAGATTAACAGTCCATATGACAGCAGGAAAGTAATTGCGTATATGGCCCTGAACAATCCGGTCATAAAAGCACTGCGGCCAAATGATTTTCGTTCCTTACCCAGAAAACCAGATTTTGGTTCTCGGCGTACTACTTTCATAAACTGTTCAACTATGCGGTCGGTGTTTTTCTTCGATGGCATGGTTATTGAAACAGCAATGATAAACATCAGTACTGGATGAAATATGGCATTAATTATCAGTGGCGTGTAATTTGTTGTATGAATAACGAACATGTCATAGGGCAGCTCCAGCAACAAAGCTAACAGCATCTTAGTGATAAAGATATAAATGATTGCCCGGACATAACTTCGTCTAAGTTTTATTTTTGCTCGCTTATATCTTTTGTTACAGGCTATTCTTATTTGCTCTTCTAGGTCTTCTGGATCATCGAGTAAGCTCTCAAAATTTCGGCCATACTTTTCCATAACATCGCCCAATACGTTAAAGAGTATTGAATATCGTTTTACATATCTTAATATGCGACCGCTAAGTGGATGGTCAACCTGATTATCAATATATTTTTTATAGGTTGCAAAGTGCTGAGCAAAACTATCAAGTGACTCTTGTTCACCTTTAAACCAGCCCGGTAAAATAAATTTCAATATGTGGTATCTGACTATAGCTGGATCTGATTTTATTAATGCCCGGTGAATACCAATAAATATTTGGTAATTGCTTTCCTTGGGATCGGTTATGTCTTTTGACAGATCGATGTCTTGCCGCAACACCCGATACATACACTCCACCAGGGCTTCCTCGCGTTTATGAGATACCAGGTGATGATCGATCTCGGTCGATAGCACCGACAGCAGCCAATTTGATGTTTTTTGTCTTTCCTTAGTTAGCCGATTTGGGGCCACGCTTTTCAGCAGCGATAGATATTTTGCTATAATGGCATCGATCTCGCCGGTTATCGACTCCGGCAACTGATTGTTTTTAAGATACCTGGCTCGTATCAATTCTGATAATAAAAGGCGGCCAAAGTCCTTTTTTCGACCTTCGTTATATATCCGCCGCTTGAGCATGCGCTCGATGGCGTTTTTTCTCAGCAGATGTTCATCTTTGTACTCAATAGCATTACGGATCCGCTCGTAAACGTAAGCCAAACGACTGATTGTCATTTGGACATTAATTTTCTGTTCGTCGCTGTCGGCTTGCCTTTTGGGCTCCTCCTTATATGCCAGTAACAGCTTTTGGATTGGCTGAGATATTCGCATCTTGATTAATTGAAACTAACAAAAAAGGTTAAGAAAATCAAGCCCTATTCTAGTGAGCTCACTTTCAACTTTTTATCTTTCTATTGGGCCAAAGGCCCAAAATCAACCGGTACTATCAATTGATCATCATTTTCGGCTAGGCCTGAGGGATTGCTTTTATTTAGATGTAATTCACCCGGACCATAGGCGGTGTCATCAAATTCCAAAGTGGCACTAAAAGGTACAAAATCCTCAGTCATCCAATCACGCTGGGCAGTGGCAACTGTCTGACCAATTATATTGCCCTCAACATCAACTATGTCAACTGAGAAACTGCCTTCAAAAAACCACGTCCCCCGAGCATCCCCGGCCATAAGCACGGGACTGGTAACAATATCACCCGGCCTTGGGCTACCCAATTTTATTAAATCTGTTTTTTCCAATTCATTGCCGATCACTTCGATAAAAGTCTCGCCTTCGGGGGTACGGCAAGTACGGGGATAGGATTCAGCCACCGGATAACCAGCATCAAGACAGTCATTAAAAGTTATTATCGGACCACCACCAGTATTGGGTGTATTTGTATTAGAAACTTCTTTATTGTATTCACTTTTAAAATAATAAATCACCCCGATCATGGACAAAGCAATGATAACAATAGCCACCACGGCACCGATGTAAGCTAGGCCTTTTTGGTCTTTCATATTATTGTTTATTAATAATGAAATTAAGCTGCTTTGGCTTGTTCGTCTTCCGACAAATTCATTTCTTTTGCCAGTACATCCATTTCATCAGCCACTTTACCAAGTTCAGTCATTAAAACTTCTTTATCGTTTCCCTGACTGTCACTTTCTAAGTATTCGGTCATAATTTCGTTGTAGCGCACTTTAAGACCATCATAGCGGTCATTCAAATCCAATGCCTCGGTATGTGCCTGTTCTTTCATCCGGTCAATATCTTTTTGGATTTGATCGGGATGTGAACCAGTTATTTTATGCACAAATACATCAAATGCTTTAGCAATTTTTCCAACAGTTTCTCCGCCAATTTTTCTAGCATAAAAAGCGTTAGCTTCAATATCGCTGGCAAACTGATCACGACGCTTTATTTCGGCGTCAATTTCTTTCCTCCCTGGCGCCCCTCCTGATTCTGGATTAGGCATATAATTGATTTTAATGCTAAGTGTTGTTGATTATTATTATATCGAATTAAATATATCTTGAAAAATAGCTTTAGAAGCGTCGTCAGTAGCCATCGGCCCAAGAGGTTTCAATTCATCCTCGGGAGCCTTTTTATCGTCTTTTGTCCCCCCGCCAGGCGAAGTTAAGAAATTCCTCCCAGTGTAGAAAATTTTCTCAGCGCCGAATGACACGGCGCGTTGCGTACTCGACTTTAGCTGTGCTGCATTTACCGACTGGTCATCGGAGATGAAAGTTTCTGCCTCAGTAACCCAGACGGGTTTATTAATACCAAAATCACTCAAAAGCGCGGCGTATGGTTCAACGTTAAGCGATTTATAATCATCGTTGGAAATACAGTGTACGTTAGCAATATCAAATGCCTCCAGGGCCCCCGCTACGGTGAGCACATTCCGATAGAAACTCAGGAATTCATTATTGCCACCAGCCGCGCCAGCGATGAGTATCTGGGCGCTGTTATCAGCTGAGCGAATGGCCTTGCTCGTGTTGATCAACAACTCGGCATACTGCCCAGGTGTTCCCACCCAGAATTGAAGTCCATCTGTTATTTCAGAATTAGCATTTAAATCAGGCTCATTCATCACTTCCCAATGCTTTATCGGGGTTATTAGATCGGGCATATCATTAACTCCATCACCATCATATCGTTCTACTAACGCTTCAACCCATTTCTTATACTTTTCAGTATTTGCCGGTGGGCAGCGAAGCCTTCCAAATTCAGCAACAAATTCCTCTCCTGTCGCTCTACAATCACCCAAATAATATTCCTGATCTGCCTTATTGTAATGCCATAGTGTTATCAGCAATTGTATGTCAGCTTCTTGTGCGTCTTTTACAATTTCGTCTGTCTCAGTAAAAACTATCGTGTCACTTTCAATATCCGGCTGCATATCTCCCCAGATAAATGGTCCAGGATGAGGGCGCGCCCAACCGGCTCCTATGTTGCGTATATCTTGTAGCTCTTCTGGACCCGGGCCAGAGAGAAAGCCAAAGCGATCGTCAGCTGGGGTGGTTGGCGGTATGTACGAAGACAACTGATCATCAACGATTTTATTATCTTCCTGCTGGTCATCAACTTGCAGTTGATTTGTATTATTATCCAGTCTGTCCATAAAAAACCAGATTATTAAAATAATGCCAAAAACAAAAACTATTGTGACAATCAGTGCTAAAGATTTATTCATGGTTATAATATTAATAATTTCTTGGTGACTAGCTAAAGAACCAGAAACGGCACACCAATTCTAGAAAATGATACCGGGATGCTAAATGGCCCCACCTCGATTTCACTAAATTCTTGGGTTTCAAGATCGTAGATGATTGCCAACCTGATTTTCGCCAGTTCATCAGGTAATTTACTGGAGACATAAACCAGCACCTGGCCTCTATCCTCGGCCACATATACGGACTCTTCATCAGTCTCTAAATCAATTTCTAATAAACCTTCTTCCTGACCATCGACTGGATAACGGTCCACAAATATAGTACTGTCTTCTTGAGAGATCAAATATAGTGCGGTGTCGCCGCGAAATATATTATTGGCGGTAAGTTCGGCAACCACTAGGTCGCTGTATAGCGGGCTAAATGTCTGGGTAACCGGATCAAAAGTGTAAATCGTCATTATTCGCTGTCCGGTGGGTTTGAAATTTATCAGCAGCAAACTGTCACCAACGCCATACAATGATCCCCGGTCTTCATAGCCGGTAAAAGTCAGAACTTCGTCGGCAGCAGCACTGCTATTCATATTCTTAGCCATTAATTTCCCGTAGCTGGTTACCAACCTGGTCAAACTATCAGTAGTTACCGGTGTTGTGTAATACAAAATATCACCAGCAACAGCAAAACTACCCGAGCTGAAGCTAATATTTGTGCCTGTTCTTTTACCATCTTGGGGATCAAGCTCAGTCAGGTCCCAACGGGTATTGTCAGCCGCCCAGTCGCTGCCCCAGTCAGTCAACAGAAATAATCTGCCATTATTAGTGTAGGGATATTTTGATTGTTTTGAATATGATTTTGAAGTATATGATGCTAGGCCATCATATTGATCAAGTTCCGGTAGCTCCCTGACAATAACACTGCTGGAAGATTCCCAGCTAACATCATAGGTTCTTAGACGCTGCTGTACAGTGCCCAGGCTTTCTCGATAAAACAGCGCGATACTACCGGGTGGTATGGTAGTATCTTCGGTATTGGTGTTGGATTCGGTATTTGTTACCGGATTTGTTGCTGTATTGGCTGTGACCGTATTTACCGGGGTAACTGTATTATTCTGACTGCTATTTCTAGTAACGAAAAAATATAACGCAGTACCAATAGCTACTATTATTATTACAATTATTATGGGAGCTTTTTTCATTTTATTTATGCTTGCATTATATCATTTATGACAAGTCAAAGACACCACACAAAAGTAATGAAATGTTATATATAATGAAGTTTTTAATCCAAGTATAGTCTTACTGCTGCTGCTGTGGTGGTGGTGGCGACGGCGGAGACGGAGGTTCTTCTGTGTTTTGGGGTGGCGTTTGTCCTTTTCCCCTAGACATAAGCGCAACTAATGGTCCTCCAACTAGCCAGATAGCTAGCATTATTACAACCCCAATGGTCGTGGTATATACATCGGTTAGAACACCGATAAGCAAACCAATTAATCCCAAGCCAAACATCAGTCCCCCTATGGCTGTTCGATTACCTTTACCCATATAATAATAGGTTAATTTATTAGTATCTTCATTATATCAAAAGTAGGCAAATCAACAAACCAATTCATCTGAAAGATAATGATAGCCAACCTTGATTCAAACGTAGTGATTTAGAAATTTTATTATTTTCTCTGGATGTTCGCCCACGTAATTATAGGTATCAAATCTTTTCATCTTGCCCTTAATCACCCAGAATTCTTTTTTGGCTTTGGTCAGATCATAAAAGCTTTTTACATCAGCTACTGTACCCCAAGGATCACTGGCCGCCTGAATATAAAGAGTAGGGATTTTTATCTGGTGGGCAAAGCGGCAGGGTGACATTTGTGGTAATTCATAACCGCCTTGCAGCTTGGCCATTTTGCCGGTCAACCAAATAAATATTGAAGTTAAAAATGAACCAGCGAATTTTTTCAAATAGCCGTTGGCCGTCACCGCCAATGATGTTGGCTGGATAGCAATCAAACATTTTGGCATAGTAGTCTTATCCAACATAGTAATAAAGGCATTGGCCCCCATACAGAACCCGACCAAGCCGATGTGATCAGGATCCACTTCCGGTCGTGATTTCAAATAAGCCAAAGCGCCTAAGGCATCTTGGGATTCATTAACGCCGATACCCGTGATCCCCCGTCCGCTCTCGCCATGATTTCGGAAGTCAAACATGAGACTTGAATAGCCAGCCTTATTAACTTCTTTGGCTGTTGTCAGCATATCAACTGGGGTATTATATAACTTAAGCCAGCCTTGGTTCTTGGGCTCAAAGCCATGTCGATTAAAGGTAAAAGGATGGCTGATTAAAACTGCTTTTTTGGTGGCCCCGGGTATAAACCAACCTTTGATTTTTATACCATCGGTGCTTTTAAATTCAACTTCTTCATATTTAAGTCTATAATCTTTGGGAGTACGAATAATTGGCTGGCGGTGTGATCGCACCAATTGTCTGGAGTAAACAAGAGCAGAAAAGAAAAGTAATAAAACAATTGCCCCAACAATTATTAATAGGCTGATCAATATCGCATTTACCATAAAGCTATTATATCAAATATGCCACACATACAGAATTGCGCTTTATTTTTATTAAGCCAAATTTATTACCAGCGTTTACGTTTTGGACGCGAACGATTACGTGAAAAATTTCGTCGCTGGTAACTCTTATTAGGTGATGACGACCTTGGTATAGATGACCCCTCACCAACTATTAACTGAGTCCGTATCAGCCGTTCGATGTCCTTAACGTCACGTTGTTGGTCTGGAGTAGCAAAGGAAATCGCTTTACCCTTTTTCCCAGCTCGTGCGGTTCGCCCGATACGGTGCACATAATCATCGGGCGTGCCCGGCAAATCATAGTTAATAACTACCTCGATATTGTTCACGTCAATTCCGCGAGCTGCAATATCAGTTGCTACTAGTATTTGATGTATGCCTTTTTTAAATCCTTCAATTGCCATAGTACGTTGGCCTAAGCTAAGATTTGAATGGATCTCAGACGCCTTGTGTCCCATGCCACGGATAGTAGTAGCCAGCTTTTTCGCCCCCCACTTGGTGCGAGTAAATATGAGGATCGATCCAGAAAATCTTCCTAGGATGGTCTTAAGCATATTTCGTTTTTCGTTGGCGGCCAGAAAAATAACTTCCTGATCGATTTCCTTAACTGTCGTGCCCGGCTGCGCTATTTCTACGCGTAACGGCAGGCTCATGTGCTGGTTGGCAATAGCGACAATTGACTGTGGCATAGTCGCCGAAAAAAGCATCGTCTGCCGCCTTCTGGATGTGCGGACAATTATCTTTTCTATCTGTGGCGCAAATCCCATATCGAGCATCCGGTCAGCTTCATCCAGAACCAAAATCTCAACACCCCGAAGCAGCACCTTGTTCTTCGAGAGATGATCAATAAGTCTTCCTGGTGTTGCTATGATAATGTGCGGCATGGAGTTAAGCGCGCGTTTCTGTGGGCGTATGGACACTCCGCCGACGATGAGTGCTGTTTTGAGTCCGAATGATCTACCAAAGCGTAAAAGCACTTCGTTGACCTGAGCAGCTAGTTCACGTGTTGGTACCAAAATAAGCCCTCTCGTTTTTAGGCGAGCGATGTTTTGCATCATGGGTATACCAAAGGCGAGTGTTTTGCCCGTTCCGGTTTGCGCTATGCCTATCAGGTCTTTCCCTTCAATCGCCAAAGGTATGGTTTTTGCCTGGATGGGTGTCGGTGTTTTAAAACGACTTTTTTCCAGTATCTGAAGTAACTTAGGAGCTATTCCAAGTCCATAAAAATTTGAAGCTGATTCGTTGGCCATATACTAATAATAAAATGATAAGAGCAAAGGGCAATGACTTACTAATACAATAATTATTGTTATTTCTCTATTTCTTCTTCCCAACCACTTTCTTTACTTTCTTTCTGGCGACTTTCTTTGCCGTCTTCTCTTTTAATTCAGCTTTCTTTGGTTCAGTTTTTTTCTTAGTCGCTCCATTTTCTAGCAAACTTATTACCTTATCCAATTTATTGCTCAGCGCTTCCATTTGTTCTGATAGTTTATTGCTTCCGCCACTATCTCTATCTCTGCCACTATGTCTGCTTCCACCGCGTCTATCGCCCTGTCTATCATCTTTTTTAAAACAGTCGCTACAGAATATTGGCTTTCCACCAGTAGGTTTAAATGGTACTTCTGCTTTCTGTCCACAATTATCACAAACTGCCGTGTGCATCCGCCTATCACCAGATCTACTAAAACTACGATCTCCTGACCGGCCTTGGTTGCGTCCATCTGATCTACTCTGGTATTTATCTTTTTGTTGACCAAAGCAGTTATTACACAGGACCGGTTTACCGCCAGTTGGCCGGAATGGTACCTCACATTTCTGGCCGCAATTGCTGCAGGTTGCTTGAAACATTTCTTTTTTGTCGTACATATTATTCTTAGATTAGTTATTTATAATATTATTTTAAAATTTCCTTTACTCTTCCAACTTCTCCTGATTCCAATCGAACTTTTATACCATGCGGATGGTTGGCTGAATTAGTCAAAACATCTAGGACTATCCCCTCTGTTAGCTGTCCAGTTGCTTGATCCATTTTTTTAACCACGGCCACACGCTGACCTGGATATATATCTTCTCGACTGTTTCCGTCCATAACTCCATCCTACTTCCAAACCTCTAACTTTTCAAGCTTTCTGGACTAAAAAACGGTTCGAGCCGTTTATAGTGGCAGGGGTGGAGGGAATCGAACCTAGGCTAAATACAATCTTCTTTATTCACAGAGAAAAAGTAGGTTTGAGTTGAGTTTTCTACTTGATATGAATATTCCATATCGACACCACGGTCTAAGATATCAATTCTTGTTTCCGCGGTTTGACATAGTGACGGCATAATATTGTTTTTCAGCAACTCATCATTGTATCGACTTTCATCAATATCATGGAGTGTGTATTCGTACCGAATAGCGGTGGGTGTAGCAACAATATTCGTCGCTCGTGTTACCGGATCCAGATCCACTGGAAAGGTCGTCTCGCTTGTTACTGTCTGAACGAGTTCTTGGATAAAGTCTAGTTTTTCGCTATCGCTTAATTCGTCAGTCGTGGTCGTATTTGTATTTGTTGTGTTGGTTACCGAAGTGGTGTTGGTGTTGGCTGAGATGCTGGTATTTAGATTAGCCGCGGCTGTGTTGGTATTTGTGGTGGTCGTCGTATTTGTTGTATCAGTTACAGTGGCTGTATTTGTGCTTGTCTCCGCTGTATCATTACCTCGTGTAAACACAAAAATGCCGCCGCCAATCACTATGATTCCCACGACCACAATAATGATTGTTTTATTCATTTTCCCCCTTTTTTATCTATTTATTATTCTCTGTGAGTACATTATACACCGAGAATGAGGATATGAACACCACTTCACATTAATAAAAATCATTAAAAATCAATAGGGTGGCAGGGCATCGTGGAAGCTGTCAGAACTTCCCAATTTCTTCTGCAGTGTTCTGATCATATCCAAGTAAACGATTTCATTATGCCCGTAATATTAATCAATTTGTTTTTTTGTCCGCTACGATGTTTGAATAGGAAAGACTCCGAGTGGAATATTTAATCAACTCTTCCGGATTCTGGCGCCATTCGCCGCGCCACAAATCTCTGATTTCCTCGGCAATACTTTTTTCTTTAATCAGTATCTGTTCCTTGATTGGATTAAGAAAAATTGATTCATCCTCACCCTTACTGTTTTTTTTAGCGATTTTGTGAAGTCCATTATTGGCAATTTGAATGATTTCCTGAGCAAAATATAATAAAGGAATCTTATCAATTTTTGCCCTTAAGCCGAGTTTCCAAGCCCTTTTATCAAGACTAAGTACGTCCTGGTAAGTCCACTTTTTAGTAAGATCATAAACTTGCCGCCGACTAACTGAATCAAAAAACAAACCTTTAACCAAAGCCGGTACTGACATCACATACCTGAAGGGGACACTGTCGGCTACGCGGTATTCTACATACCCTGGTCGCAGACGAATGTCAGTCCATATCGTCTTAATATGCTGGTCAAAGTCAAAGATAGTCGGTTCTATGCCATGGTAACCCCTGTCAATCCATTGCTTGAATGTTAAGCGCCTATCCGGAACCAGTTCCTTCCCTCCCCTTATGTACAAAATAACTGGCAATTTTAAATAATATCTTATCCAATTTTTAAGTGAAAAACGTTTGCTGAGAATATTCTTGGGAAAGTTGTGCCTTTCCGGTAAATAAGAAAACTCATTATAGCGGCGGTAATTAAGATACTTACTGACTTTCTTGTTATTCAAGGGACTGCTGGCAAACATCGCTCCGATAATCGGTCGAAGGCGAAAAGCGGTTTGAATTAAAGAAATTGCATTTTCCTCATCAGTATAGCTGAAGCTCGCTGTTAGTCCGTTATTTTTTTTCATATTATCTTCCAACATCTGGTTCTTAACTAATTTCATAAAAATCTGATAACGCTTTTTTGATACCATGGGTATCTCATCTGAAGTATGAAAAGGCTGCCAACCAAGCGGCAACCACCCGATTTTAAACAAATTGCTCATCTCGCGAACTTCATTAACATGAATTCTAAATTCCCTTGCTAAAGTATGCAAATTATTATTTGGCGAGCCAGTCAACTCAAGTCTGCCGTCTGCTTCAGTAGTTACTCTAGTATTGCGCCGGCTTAATGCCGTGATATAATTTGATTTGCCCTCATCAATACGCCAGCCCACTTCTTCGTGTAATTTCTTCATGATCGCTAAATACCCCTTTTTCTTACCGTTGTACGGTACGGGTTTCAATGTATCGGTATATATTCCTGAACGCTCCCACTCAATACCGACCGCCAGCCTGCGGTCTTTGTTGACTCTATCATAGAAAGAGACCATATCTGACAGTTTAGTAATTGTCGTGTGCTTCATGGTTGTTATATGCTACTCAAGCTAACAAACCATATATATTTGTCAAATACTCTCGTTCGAAAGAGATATAACGCAACAAGATGAACAGATTTATGAACGGTTTGCAGCAAGATAACAAGCATATTGAACCGTGACGAAAAGCAATCCTAGTTGTGAACGATTTTTTATTCATCAACAATGCATCGTCGAGAACGGTTGCGCCAGTCAATTGTCCACATTAATTGCCAACTTGATAAGTATGGCAAGACACTCGGATTCAGTGCCAAACTAACAGGGGTATTGAAAGGGGTTTTAAGCTATTTTTCTTTATACACCATCACTGCGCCCTCTAATTGAATTTTGCTCCAGATTCTGTTAATTCCATCAATATAATTTTTTTTCTTTTCTTCGTCACCCCTATTGGCTTCTTGGATCATACTTTGCCAGCTTTCAAGCATCAATACACCACCGCTACTTATCAACTTATGGAAATCACGCGGTCTAAATACAACTGTTTTTTTGCCATGTTTGTTAGTTAGTTTAGATAGCTCTTTTCTGTCCTTCTCCGGTAACTCATTCGACACCAAGGAGAAGTATGTACCTTCACTTTCCTGCGAAAGACCAAAAAAATGAACCAAAGAACTTCTTAGATTATACAGCCTTGCGGAGCTTACGTTCTTCCAGTCTGATCCCCTTTTATACTCTTCATTATTATCAGTTTTGCAAAAAACATCATACCATCGTTGAAATCTATTTTTTGGAGTATCTTGTAAATCTTGAAATTCAAACCAATAACTTGCCAGAATATCCAGCAAGCTAAAGGTTAGTACTGTTTGTACACGTAATGGTATAGCATCGTTACCTTTGGGGTCACGGAGATGGACTACATTAATCTCACGAATAATTACGTCATTAAAAAACTGAAATACTTGCTTTTCTTTTTCTGCGTGGCTAAGTTCCATTATAAATTAAATCTCTTAACAACCTCTTCTGGTTTCATTTTAATTATTGCAGAGCACTCACCTACTATTTTACCTATTAAAGACTTTATATCGTCCGAATACCTATTAGGCCAGGCTGCTTGTGGAGATATGTATCTTTGATGGTTTAGTAGCTCTTCCATATCCTTAATAAAGCTATCACTCTCGTCAATATGATTTTGTATTAAAGTTGACTTTATTCCGCTCCATCCTGTTTCACTATCAAAAGATGGCGCTTCGCCAGCAATATAAGTGTCAACTTTTCTTTGAAGCTTTTGGAGTCGAGGTAATAATTGAGAAAATTGTAAGCGAATCGATCTATCAGCCATATCAAATTTATAGTTCATTTGTTTTTTCTTATCCATTCTATTTTGAATTATTCTATCCAAGACGATGCCAATAACTACAGCGATAACACCGAACATTCCAATAAACCATCCGCTGTTATACCACCTTGATAGCTCTAAATTACTTGATATGGCTTCAAGGCTATTATTGATACTAATCAGAATTTCTTCCATACTAATATTACTGAATTATTAGTAGTCATTATTTATTTTTGTTATATTTAGATCGCAGATTACCTAATGCTTCTTGGCAGGGGTGGAGGGAATCGAACCCCCGTCTCAGGTTTTGGAGACCCGCATACTACCACTGTACTACACCCCCTTGGTCTTGGTGTATTATTTTATTTCTTTGTGGGCAGTGTGTTTTCTACACCAACGGCAAAACTTACTCAGCTCTAATCTTTCTTTAAGCTTTTTCTTGTTACGGGTAGTATGATAATTAATCCGCTTGCAACTGGTGCATTTAAGTTTAACTAAGTTGTCCTGAGACATAATATAATTTAATAATTACTCATAAAATCTGTGAATTTTACCGGTGGAGCCGGCGGTCGGATTCGAACCGACGACCTACTGTTTACAAAACAGTTGCTCTGCCACTGAGCTACGCCGGCTGGTGGGCCGGGAGGGATTCGAACCCCCGAAGCCCGAAGGCTGCAGATTTACAGTCTGCCGCGTTTGACCACTTCGCTACCGACCCTTGTTTTTTAAAAATAACGTTTTTACTGGATGTCTGGAGCCGATGAGCGGATTCGAACCGCTGACCTACTCCTTACCATGGAGTTGCTCTGCCAGCTGAGCTACATCGGCGTCAAGCATCCAATAAACTAGCGCTCCAACATAACGATATTATTATAACTTGTCAATGATATTGCGCCACTCTTCTAGTTTTTGATTTTCCGGATTTACTTCTTTTATCTTTCCTAAGATGGCCTTGGCATTAGCTGAATCTTTGGCTCCTAGATAAGCATCAAGCAGATTGGCCAGCATTTTTGGATTATTTGGTTCTATCTTTACCGCTTTGGTGCAAGACTTTACCGCGTCATCAAACTCCTCCATTTCAATATAAACTTTACACAGATCAAGATGGTGCTGTGCCGCTTTGGCATTTAGATCAATAGAGTGCAGGTACTCATCACGAGCCTCGGTCAACCTCCCCTCGGCTTCGGCAATGTGGGCCAAACCGGAAAAGGCCGTGTCATCAGCTTGATTAAGTTTTATCAAATGCTCAAAAGTCTGCCGGGCATCTTCATAATTTTTTTGTTCAAGGTATATATCACCTAATCGATGATAGGCATCGGAATTTTTTGAATCCAATGTGACCACTTCTATCAAGCGTTGTTCAGCCTCGGCATATTCTTCTCGGTTAGCATTTTCATCAGCCTCAAAGATCAACTGTCTGATTTTCTCTTTAACGTCATCAGGCGGTGCAGTAGATGCCTGTCTGGCTTTAATTTTCCGATCATATTTTTTATTTAATTCCGCTACCGTTTGCAACAGTCGACGAAATGCTTCTCGGGCACCCTCCCAGACGGGAGTAATATACTTACCGATCCAAGCACCTAATCCACTGACCTTGCGATCAAGGCGTTGTTCTAATAAATCAGCTTTGATCTTTTTGGATTTACTACCAGGTTGAGCATTTACGTCAACCGCGCTAATGACCGAAAATTTACGAACCATCACGACCAGCACGCTGATCACAGCCGCTATTAATATAATCCAGATAAATAAATCGATAATCATTAGCTGTATTAATATTTATTTCTTATATTGAAATATAAGTAAATTCTCTGATTTGAATATTCTCACCCATATTGGTAACGGCATCCTGAACCAGTTGCTCGATGGTAACACTGTCGTCTTTGATAAATGGCTGCTGTAGTAAACAAATTTCGCTATAAAATTTCTGTAATTTACCTTCAATTATCTTCGCCACTACTTTATCGGGCTTGCCGGCCACATCACTTTGCTCGCTGGCAATCTGTTTTTCCTTTTCAATAACATCAGCCGGTATCTCGTCAGGATTTAAATATTCCGGTTTGGTAGCAGCTACCTGCATAGCAATATCATGCGCCAGATTTTTAAAATCGTCCGTTCGCGCTACAAAATCAGTTTCACAGTTTAATACGACCATAGCAGCCACTTTATTATTGGCATGAACATAAGTACCAATAACTCCCTCCGCGGCTGTACGATCCTGTTTTTTATCGGCGATTTTCTGGCCGGCTTTTCTCAAAACTTCGATCGCCTTCTGCATATCACCCTCGGCTTCATCAAGTGCTTTTTTCGCCTCCATCATACCTACGCCTGTTTGGTCGCGTAGTTTTTTAACTTGGTCGGCAGTGATCGTCATTTTAAATCTCCTTTATCTTTTTTAGCTAGATCGTTTTGTTCTGGGCTAGCTGAATCTTTACTGTCTTCTGGAGCCTTGACCGTGGTCTGCTTCTGTTTTTCTGCCTGACCTTCGGCAATAGCTTCGGCCACTAACGAGGTGATAAATTCTAAAGACTTGGTAGCATCATCATTAGCCGGAATAATATATTTAATTCCTTCCGGACTGACATTGGTATCAGCAATACCAACAATTGGGATATTTCTTTTTTTTGCTTCTCGCACTGCTGTCCGATCTTGTTTTAAATCTACAATGAATACAGCATCGGGTAATGATTCTAAGGAAGTGATACCGCCAACTGCTTCTTTCATCTTGGCTATTTTTTCTTCAATTTTTAGCCTCTCCTTCTTCTTGTACTTTGCAAACTCACCTTTTTCCTGTTGTGATAACAGATCTTTATAATTTTTAATCAGTTTCTGAATAGTTTCATAGTTAGTAAATGTCCCACCAATCCAGCGCTCAACAACAAATGGCATACCGACAGAGTCAGCGTATTTTTTTACTATTGATTTGGCCTGACGTTTGGCGCCGACAAACAATATCTTACCTCCGCGGCTAGCTACGTCTCGCACAAAATCAAGAGCAGTTATTAACTTCTCCCGTGTTTTTTCTAAATTAATAATATATATACTGTTGCGAGCAGTGAATATATATGGTTCCATTTTTGGATGCCAGCGACTTTTTTGGTGGCCAAAGTGCACACCCGCTTTCAGCATCTCTACTAAAGTAATGTCTTTCAATTCTGTCTCCTTTTGATTAATTATTACCTCTACGCTTAATTATTTTTAGCATTAGCCCCTATTTAGCTATTTAGCTTGTGGGGAGGAGAATGCCCTTAAAATAAGCGTATGTGTAGTTTGGAAAAGGTTAAGATGATAATGATTTTCCAACTCCGAGTAATCTATCATAAATGGATGAACCTGGCAAGGGGTTGTAATATTCATCTTTTTCTGTTATGTTGGGTATCACGTTAATTTTAATTTCATGAAGAAAGACACTCACCCAAAATATTATTCCCAGGCCAAGATCACCTGTGCTTGCGGCAATACATTTACTACCGGTTCGACGGTGGAAGAAATTCATGTGGAAATTTGCTCAAATTGCCATCCTTTTTATACTGGCAAACAAAAGCTTGTCGATACAGCTGGACGAGTTGACCGGTTCAAACGTCGTTTGGAGAAGACCGCGCAGTCGACTCGCAGCAAAAAGTCAAAAAAACCATCTGCTGCCAAAACAACTACCAAAAAGTCTAGTCCTAAAAAATAACTTAGCTTAATTTTACTGGGCTGTTTTTATTATGGCCGATTTATATAAAAATCTGAATAAACGTCATCAACAGTTAGCTGATGAATTACAGCAACCTGAAAATCTTAAGGATCAGAAAAAATTAACCAGTCTGACTAAAGAATTCCGAGAGGTAGAAGATAATATTAAGCACTTCAAAGAACAAGAGAAATTATACCAAGCTATCAAAGAAGTTGAGACTACCGCCAGTGATAATAGTGATGCCGAGATGGCAAAGTTAGCCAGCCAAGAACTAATTGAATTAAAAAGTAAAAAGCAACTAATTGATTTAAAAATAACTAAGTTATCACGGCCGGCCGAACCATATGACGAGAAGAATGCCATAGTTGAAATTCGAGCTGGTGCTGGTGGAGATGAAGCGGCTTTATTTGCTACTGAATTAGTACGTATGTATATGCGTTACGCAGAGCGGCAAGGCTGGCAGACTTCTCTAGTATCCGCCAATCGCATCGGCATCGGTGGTTATAAAGAAGCTATCATCGAAATAACCGGATCAAAGGTATATGGCCGGATAAAATTTGAAAGCGGCGTACACCGTGTTCAACGAATTCCCGACACCGAAAAAAGTGGCCGGGTACACACTTCGACCGTCACGGTGGCTGTTTTGCCTGAAGCCGAAGAAGTGGACATTGAGATTAAGCCCGACGAGTTAGAGGTCGAAGCCAACACGTCATCTGGGCACGGTGGTCAAAGTGTAAACACTACTTATTCGGCGGTTAGGATCACCCACAAACCGACTGGCCTAGTGGTCCAGTGCCAAGATGAACGATCGTTCAACCAAAATAAATTAAAAGCTCTGCAAGTTTTGCGTTCCCGCTTACTGGCCCAGGCCCAAGAAGAACAGATGAAAAAACTTTCAGCCGAACGTAAAAGCCAAATTGGTAGTGGCGACCGTTCCGAAAAAATACGCACTTATAATTACCCCCAAGACCGTGTCACTGATCACCGGATCAAAATAAACTGGCATAATTTAGACCAAATAATGGACGGCGAAATTGACCAAATTATTGATCAACTTCAAGATGCTTATTACGCTGACAGATAATAATGACTATCAAAGATACTCTAGCCAGAGCAGTAAATTTATTAATTAAAAATAAAATCTCGTCACCCCACCTTGATGCTGAAATACTATTAGCCAAGGTTATCAGCCGTGATCGCAGTTTCTTAACAGCCCATTCAGAGTATGTAATGTCGGCCCGGCAGATAAATAATTACCATCAAGCTATACATCGTCGTACGGGTGGAGAACCGGTTGCTTATATCACCGGTCATAAAGAATTCTACGGACTGGACTTTCTGGTTAATAAACACGTTCTTATCCCTCGTCCTGATACTGAGCTACTGGTGGAAAAAGCGATTGAAATAATTACCAGAAACAAACTCAAAACTATAGCCGATATTGGCACCGGGGCTGGGAATATTGCTATTACTCTTAAGAAGAATATACCTGAACTTAAAATTTACGCTACTGACATTTCAAAACGGGCACTTAAAGTAGCCCTGGCCAATGCTAAAAAACACCAAGCGGCCATTAGATTCATTCATGGCAATTTGCTTAATCCGGTAAAAAATATAAAACTAGATTTAATAATCGCCAATCTCCCCTACCTGGATCCCGAATGGTTTACTGATAAGAGTATCAAATATGAACCGGCCATAGCTCTGGGTGCCGGTGAATTGGGTTTTGATCTATATCGTCGTTTTTTTAACCAATTGAGAAGATATCATATTACCGCTACTACCTTCATTGAGATAGATCCGAGACAAAGAAAAGCCATTGAGTCATTTCTAAATAAATGTGATATAGATTATTCTGATAGTCATAATAAAAAAGACCGGTTTATGGAAATAAATCGTTGTCCTGATTTGTATTAATTAATAGGTTACTTCACGGTCCCCGGGCACTACTTCAACCCAAGTCTGCCCGCGGTTAAGATATATTTCATTACCATTGCTGTCGAAATATTCAGTGCGGAAATCTCGACTTTGTTTTTTCCAGTGGCCTTTTATTACAACGCCATCACGGAAGACCAATAACTCTCCCTCACCGGTCAAGTTCAAATTAATCCGGCCTTTTTCACCCAGATATATCTCTTCCGGTACTTTGACGATCACTATATTATTAACTCTTAATAATTCTTTTGTATTAGCGTCTACCTGCTCGGTCCCGCCATTAAATCGGCGATAAGTATTGCGATCGGGGTCATATTCATAGCGTACTTCATAGCTATAGCTGGAAAAATCAATCTTTGGATTCACTCTATCCTCAACCGGTCGATCTTCCAATGGAGCATCGTCTTTAAAAAGTGAAGGACGGTAAGCCGGTTTTTTCTCTAGTAATCCCATATCACCAAGTGCCCGGCCGAGTTGATCAGAATTTGTAAATAAATTATGTGGTGCTCCGACGGTCGGATCGCGCCAAAAATATTGATAACCAGAACTTATTCCATTTATCGCTTTTATACCTAAGCCAGAGATAGCCTGTAGTGCTTCGGGTGATCCACCAGCGTGGGCATATAATCCATCATACTCACTGATCCATTCTAGATAATATGGCCGGGCTGAGCGTACCGGACCGATCTTTGGCACATCATGCCCCGCACCGTCATATACTACTAAGAACCTTGTCACTCCGCTTTCAGCCAATGTCTCATATACAACCGAGGCATCACTAAGACCATAGTGCGGTCTGACCGATAATAGATTTTCGATCATTACACCAGCTGGCCAACGGTTGTTTTCACTATCACTGTACACCTCGATCCCGTCGATATATCGAAAATATCTAAGTGGTTCTTCGTTCTCATCTTCATCAGCCGCAAAGACCATCGCCGGAGACGCAATCTTTATTGCCCCTGGCACTGTCTCACCTTTTAACAGCGGAGAGGTCAATAATACAATGACGCTAAGACCAGCAACGAAGCTGGCAATTATAACAAAGCGATAGCCCGGCCAGTGCTGCCAAGACCATAAAATATTATACCAGGATATATGATGATTTGATTCTTTTTTGTGTTGATTTATAAAATCCTGTTTGTGTTTTTGTTTTTTTTCAGCCACTAAAACCCCCCTTTTAATACTCCACTATGGTAGTGGTTGGTACAACCTGTACCCAGGTTGAACCCCGATTTAATGATATTTCTTGATCAGTTACCTTGTCATAAAACTTAGTACGTGCGGTTTTATCCGCCTTGCGCCAGGTTGCTTGGATAGCACTGCCGTCCCTAAATACCATCGCTTCACCTGATCCCACAGTTTCCATGGTTAAGCGACTGGCGTCTTCAAGACCGGTTGCCACATATTGGACTATTACATTGGTTGGCGCCAGTTGATTATCATCTGACATAAACGGCTCTCCGGCTTGACTGCGCTCGTATTTATTATCAATACGATCATAATTATATTCCACCTTGTAATTAAAAGTTGAATAATCTATAACAATTGGCTGGGTCTCCAATGGACGGTTGGCTTCGGTTAGCCCATCTTTGAACAACCAGGGTTCAAAATCACCTTCCGCTGGAGCTTCCTTATCTCGTAAGGCAAACGACAACATATCTGAAGAAGTAAATACATTGTGCGGAGCGCCAAAACGTGAATCTCTTATGTAATACTGGGAATTAAAAAATTGGTTCAGGTCAAATACTTCATCTTGTGATATCTTGGCCAGAGATGTTGGGCTACCGCCGACGTGACCATAAAGGGCTTTGTATTCTTGTGCCCAATCAACATAATACGGCCGGGCTGAGCGAATGGGGCCAATTGATTTTATCGGTTCAGTTATTGAATATAATGCCAGGAACCGAGATATTCCACCTTCGGCCAGTGCTTCATATACGACTGACGCTTCATTCAGTCCTTCTTGCGGTCGCACGGTGATTAAATTTTCTATCATCAAACCAACTGGGTAAGTATTGGCAAATTCCGAATCCACTAGCACACCGTCAAGCGCTCTTGGTAATTTCTGTTCTTTTTTAATTATATTTAATCCGGGAATCCCGGTATCACTATCGGAGAATACAAAGTATCCAGCCAGCGCCACCACCACAACTACCGCCACAATACCAATTACAACTACCGAGGTTTTTTTATACCAAACCTTTTGTTCCTTAGGCTTATCAGCTGGCTTGGTGGATTCTTTTTTATCGTCAGAAACCTTTAGCTCTTTGGACTTATCTATAGTCTCACTGGATTCTTTTATATCTTCAGTGACTTTTATCTTTTTTCCCTTTTGTTTTTCAGCCATATATTATTTTTTTTCTTTTTCTTTTTCTTTATCGGGGGTTTCTTCTTTCTTGTCGGGTTCATCAGATTTTTTATCTTCTTCTTCTGTTTCCCCCTCTTTGTCCTCTGCTTCCTCCTCTTCGCCTTCTACCTTTTCTACGCCTTCAACATCTTCTTTAACTTCTTCATCAAGAGCTTTAAGCTCCTCTTCAGTACGAGGTGGACTTACTTTAGCTACTACATCCCCCAGTTCGTTTAATACTGTTATTTTTTCCGGTATCTCTAAATCTTTGACTCTAATTATATCTTCAAAAGTTTTGATCACACTCAAAGACACTGGTATGTCATGCACCAAATTACCCGGTAAAGTTTTGATACGAATATGATCTAAGTTCCTTACTAGGACACCGCCCATTTCCTTGATCGCTGGCGATTCATCAACAAATTCTAACGGCACATCGGCCTCAATTGCTTCATTCATATTAATTTTATGCAGATCTACATGAACAACCTGTCCTGACAAGGGATCGGTCTGAACTTCCTGAATAATCACCTTGATATCTTCCTGCTTATCAACCTTCAATTGGATGATGGTACTTTCGCCTACCTTTTGCCAAACCTTGGTAAACTCATTCAATGGTAGTTCAATCGCCGTGTTATCAAAACCCTTACCGTAAATAACTGCCGGTAACTTATTTTCCCTTCTTAAAGATTTATTATTTTTCCCAAAAATAGAGCGGCGGGTAGCCACCAGGGCATACTCATTCATAATTAATATTTACTTAATCAATACGAACTAATCAGCGACGAAACAGTTACATCTTCAAGAAAGTTATGAATCTCCAGTACATCATCAACTGTTACGTAATCACCAGTTTTAAATTTCATAACGTCATTGGATGTTAGATCGGTCAGTAGTCCAACCGAACTTACCCCAACGGCTCCGGTTAAAACCAAAGCTACCTGTCCGCTGCCACATTTATGGCAACTTACATATAAAAGATGTGCATCGTGTTTTTCATCTAATACTTGTGCTTGCCAAGGATAATACGGGGTTTGACACGACGGACAAACTTTCATTACCCTCATGTCTCCATTTTGTGCACTGTCTCTCATATTGTTTGGATACTCAGGGTTCATTTCGTCACTTTTTATTTTTTATTTTTATAAACAGTAAACCAGTCTTTCTGTTCACATTATATCACAAATAGGCTTTTTGTCAACGTTTAATTGCCTAATATTAGAAGTAAGACGACCGACGATGAATAATTACACTCTCAACAATGCCCAGAGCGACCAAATTTACTAATAATGAGCTACCGCCTGAACTAATGAGCGGTAAGGGAATACCCGCAACTGGCAAAAGACCTAAATTAGTACCGATATTTACGAACATTTGGACAAATATCATTAAACCAATACCCAAAACTAGATAAAAACTGAAGTTATCATATGATCTTCGTATAGCAATTAATATCCGCCAGAATAATAATGCGTATATTCCTAACAACAATGTAACCCCCACTAAGCCAAGCTCTTCAGCAATAACGGCAAATATAAAATCTTCTTCAGCTTCGGGCAGAAAATTAAGTTGACTTTGTGTGCCCAGCCCTAGGCCCCTTCCAAATAATTGTCCCGAGCCAATAGCGACAATAGACTGGGTTACATTATATCCCTGGCCCAAGGGATCGCGAGATGGATTAAAAAATGTTAAGACTCTATCCCGTTGATAGTCATACAGAATAAATTGCCAACTGATCAGGCTGACCAGCACGACGCCAATTAATAACCAAATAAGGTGCTTGGTTTTTATCTTTGTAAATAATAGAAATCCCGTCCAGGTAGCTAATAATAATACAGCTGTGCCCAGATCTGGCTGAAGAATGATCAATCCGACATAAATCACCACGGCTGCGGCAGTTATCAATATTGTTCTAATCTGCTTATTAGTAGACGAAAAATCAGCAAAAAATCTGCTTAGAAAAATTACCAACAACAATTTCGCCAACTCAGCCGGCTGAAAAGTCAGGCCACTAACTTCAAACCAGCCAGTAGCTCCTCTAATCTCAGTTCCAAAAAATAATACTGCTAACAGCAAGACAAAACCCAGAATATACGCCAACCAAGCAATGGCTTTATAAAAGCGGTAATCTATAAGAGCAACAAGAAAAAATAATATAAAACCTAAACCGGTGAATGTTAACTGTCTGACCACTTTAGAATAGTCGGGATCGGCTACATTAATAGTAACACTATAAATTGCCGCCAGACCAAAAAGTACCAGCAACAACGTTAGAAGTAAGATATAGGGATCCAGGCGTCGCCAATGATCCATCCATGATGTTATACTAGCCATTCGCTCACAGACTAGCGTATAGTCAAATTACGGTCAAATGGATTAATAATTGGCAGAATATTGACTTGGGCTACCGGACTGAATGATCGCCGCCATTGTACTGTGATATCTCTTTCCGTTAATGACAGCCAGTCTCGAATAGTAAATTTATCAACTCCTTCAATTTTATCACCGACTGTTATAACCACCTGTACAACCACCTCACGCCAGCCGACTACGGCATTATTCTTAATTAGTGAGGCAACTACTGTTGACGGCAAGTTGTCGCTGGTAGTTTCAACCTTCTTGGTCTCGCTCACTAAGAACGAAGGTGTTACGTAATCAGACTGACTGGGTATATAAATCCATTTGATATTATCGGCAAACAGATCAACTTGATCGGCTCTGGTATTTTCAGGTAAAGAGACATTTAGTCCCAACAGATAGGCGGTAGTATTGGGACCAACATAACTAGTGCTAGCGGTTATTAGTTCATCGCCATTTTTATAAGTAAAATCAATCGCTGCTGCCCAATCATCGTTTGTATTATCTACTCGTACTGCTAAATCAGTGCGTTCATCACCGCGTGATAATAACTGCGGCTGGTCGATGATCAAATCGGCTGGTCGATGATCGGCTTTATATAGAGCCGACACAACAGTCCGGGGCATGCTGCCTATTTGATGATTTATTATCTCGAATTCATTTATAAAAAGCGCCAAGACAATGATGACATAGACCATCAAAAGAAAGTCGAAAGCGACCAAGGTAACAAACCACCAACGCCTAAATTGCTGTCGATGACTGACAAACCAATAGCTTATTTTTAACGTTAAATCGTTCAGTCCAGACATAATTTTATATGCCTAATCCTACCATAATCTAGTCTTCGATAGAATGCTTGGTCTATGTATTAGGCCGTGCTATACTAACTACCGAACTTTAAAAAATTTCACTTATTATTATCAAATACTATGTTTGATACAAGCAAAGATGTGCTCTTTCTGGTCATTGCTTTAGCAGTGGTCATCTTAACCTTTTTCACCAGCTGGTTATTATATTATCTGGTGAAAATTTTGAAGAAAGGCTACAGCGCTATTAACCAAATTAGCGAAAAGATCGAAACCTTATCTTCTATTGTCGATACTTTAAAGGATAAGATCGAACATTCGGCATCAGCCTTTACTTTACTATCAAAAGCAATAAATAAATTAATATCCAGCTGGCAAGAACGTCGGGCAAACAAAAAAGGGCGCGGCAAAACCAACCAAACAGAAGATACTGATGATTTTTAAAAGACGATAGACTGACGGTCTATGCAATTTGTCCATCTTCACGTCCATAGTCATTACAGCCTGCTTGACGGTTTGCCAAAAATTACTGAGATAGTTGACCGCACACAAGAATTAAAAATGCCGGCTGTAGCTTTAACCGATCACGGTGTCATGTACGGTGCAGTGGAATTTTTTCAGTTAGCTACTGCCAAAGGTATTAAACCAATAATCGGTGTTGAAGCCTACGTCGCTCGTCATGGTCATACTGACAAACGACCAAAGGTTGATGAACGGCCAAATCATCTTACGCTATTAGCCATCAACGGGGTCGGATATAAAAATCTTGTTAAGCTGACCACTCTTGCTCACCTTAAGGGGTACTATTATAAACCACGGGTTGATGAAAAATTATTACGTCAGTACCATGAGGGTATTGTCGCTTTGTCAGGATGTTTGCAGGGCAAGATTCCTTCCTTGATTATTAATCACGATGTAAAAAAAGCTAAACAAACGATAAAAGAATATCAAGATATCTTTGGTCCTGATAATTTCTATCTAGAATTGCAGCATCATCCCTCGATCCAGCAACAAAAACTTGTTAATGACCAACTCACTACAATGGGGCGTGAACTAGGTGTACCCTTGGTGGCAACCAACGATTCTCATTATGCCCGACCGGAAGATGCAGAAGCCCAGGATTTATTACTGTGCATCCAGACAAAAAAATTGCAAGCCGATACTGACCGGATGAATTATACCGATGAAGACTATTCTCTTCGTTCAACTGAAGAAATGATTCAAGCTTTTTCGGATACCCCCGAAGCTATAAGCAATACAGTTAAGATTGCTGATCGTTGTACTTTTGAAATGGAATTGGGCAAGACTCTGCTGCCACATTTTTCAGTACCGGAAGGACAAAAACCAATAGATTACCTTAAGCAACTATGTCTAAAAAATATTCCTCATCGTTATGGACCCAATCCGTCGGCTGAAGTAACAGAGAGACTGGAATATGAGCTATCGGTAATCGAAAAGACAGGTTTTGCCAGCTATCTACTAATCGTTCAAGATTTTGTCAATTGGGCTAAAAATAACGGTATTGTTGTCGGTCCCGGTCGTGGATCGGCAGCTGGTAGTATAATTGCCTATTTAACCAACACTACCAATGTTGATCCGTTAAAGTATGAATTACTTTTTGAACGGTTTTTAAATCCAGAAAGAATTGCCATGCCAGATATCGATATGGATTTTGCTGATACCAGGCGTGATGAAGTTATCGATTATGTTGCTGATCGTTATGGCCATGACCACGTTGCCCAAATAATAACTTTTGGCACCATGGCTGCTCGAGCTTCGATTCGAGATGTTGGTCGGGTAATTGGTCTGCCCTACTCCTATTGCGACCGGGTGGCAAAAATGGTTCCCATGTTTACTTCGCTAGAAAAAGCAATTGAGGTTGTTCCTGAGTTACACGAAATATATGATAATGATCCGGATGGTAAGCGATTGTTAGATGGAGCCAAGAAATTAGAGGGCGTGGCTAGACATTCTTCGACTCACGCCTGCGGTGTGGTTATAACTCCCCGACCACTTGACGAATATGTGCCCCTACAAATCACCACCCAAGATGATAACAGTGTGGTAACCCAATACTCATATACCAACATTGAAGCTTTAGGATTACTTAAGATGGACTTTCTGGGATTAAAAAACCTGACCATCATTGAAAACACAATTAAGTTGGTGGCCAAAACCCAAGAAGAAACTATCGATCTAGACAAGCTGCCTTTTGATGATAAAAATACATTCAAGCTGCTTCGGGAAGGAAAAACAACCGGTGTATTTCAATTAGAAAGTTCTGGTATGCGTCGCTATTTAATGCAACTTAAACCAAACGATCTCGAAGATATAATTGCCATGATCTCATTATATCGTCCGGGTCCGATGGAACTGATTCCCGATTTTATTGGCGGCAAGCACGGCAAGATAAAAGCCAAGTATCTCCACCCAAAATTAAAGCCGATACTAGAAAAAACTTATGGCGTAGCAGTTTACCAAGAGCAGATTATCCAGATAGCTCGGGACTTGGCCGGTTTTAGTTTAGCTGAGGCCGACGTATTGCGTAAAGCAGTTGGTAAAAAAATTGCCAAGTTACTTAATGAACAGCATGAAAAATTTATTGCCGGTTGTATAGATAATGGTATCACTAAAAGCACGGCTGAGCAGATATTTGCTTTTATCGAACCGTTTGCCCGTTATGGCTTTAACCGTGCTCACGCTACTTGTTATGCCCATATTTCTTATCAGACCGCTTACCTAAAGGCTAATTATCCCGCTGAATTTATGGCCGCTCTGCTAACCGGTGATCAAGATGACACGGACAGAATAGCCCTAGAAGTAGAAGAGTGCCGGCAGATGAATATCCCCGTAATGGCTCCTGATATCAATGAAAGTTTTGCTACCTTCACTGTAATTCATGACCAGGAGGGCAGCCGATTGCGATTTGGTTTAGGGGCAGTAAAAAATGTTGGTGATAATTTTATCGCCAGCGCAATAACTGAACGCAAAACCAACGGACATTATAAAAATCTGGAAGATTTCTTGAAACGCATAAGCACTAAGGACCTTAATAAAAAAATACTTGAAAGCTTAATAAAATCCGGGGCCTTAGACACCTTTGGTGAACGAGGTCAGATGCTTACCAATGCTTCAGAGTTATTACAATATGCTCGTTCGGCTGATATTGAAGCGGCTAGTGGACAAACTAATTTATTTGGGCGATTGCCGACGAATAATCTGCCTACAATCAAATTAAAACCAACAGACAAAGAAGATAAAAAACAATATTTATTATGGGAAAAGGACTTATTAGGATTATATTTATCGGAACACCCGATGTCGGAATATTCGGAAATCTTAAGTCAGGTCACCACTCCGATCGTTGAAATAATAAAAACCCACCCCCGAGGCACACACCGGATTGCTGGTATCATAACAAATATTCAACGAGTTCTGACTCGTACTAATGAGCCAATGTTATTTGTAAAAGTTGAAGATACCACTGGCGGTATAGAAGTGCTGGTGTTTCCTTCTGTTCTCAAGGAGACAGCTACCGTCTGGCAGGATGAAAATATTATAATGTTAGAGGGTAAAATTTCACTCAAAGATGGCACGCCCAAATTACTGGTCGACAAAGGACAAACTTTCGATGAAAAGAAGATACGAGCATTAAAACAGCAGGCCGCCGTTAAAGTGGGGGTTAGTAAAGTGCTAACCATTAACCTGTCCCGCTCTCAAGCTGATCAAGATACGCTTAATAATTTAAAACAAATATTGGCCAAACATAGCGGGCGGTATCCGGTTCACCTATTGCTATCCAATAACAACAGCAGTTCGAAAATGGTGGCTACTAACTACTCCGTCACCCATAGTCAGGAATTAGTTAATAAAATTGAACAACTGGTCGGCCATAATACTATCAGCCTGGAGCCAAAGCTGTGAAGAATAAGCCCAAGAAAGAAACAGCGAAAAAAGCTATCCCGCAGACGTTAAAAGGGCATCGTAATTTGGCCTTAACATTTGGCCTACTGACTATATTTTTTGTCGTCATCATTGTTTATTTTGCCTTTGCCAAAACCACCATCACACTAATCCCTATGCCCCAACCAGTTACGGTTATATTTCCACTGACGATTCAAACAACTGAGGAAATAACCGAGGCCAATGATGTTATTAGCGGCCAATTATTAACTGTCGAGGCTGAAGCCTCCGCTGAAATCACTGATTTAAAATCAGAACAAACAGTCGAGGGCAAGGCCACCGGCACTGTAACCATAATCAATAATTGGACAAAAAGTCAGCCGCTAGCTGAAACAACCAGATTACTAACTTCGGACGGCATTCTTTTCCGAACAAATGAATTTGCTGATGTGCCGGCCGGTGGCCGGGTCGAAGTAGCTGTTACCGCTGATCAAGCCGGCGCAACGGGTGATGTGGGACCAACTAGGTTTACTATCCCAGGCCTGTGGTCGGGCTTGCATGATCAAATCTACGCTGAGAGCAGCCAAGCGATGACTGGTGGCGAGTTGAATCAGCACGTGATTACTAACCAGGATATTAATAATATTACTAACGAATTAATTGGCCAGCTAAAAACCAACGCCCAAGAAGACCTAGAAAGTAAATTAATAGAGATTGATGATCGTTTTATCCTTAACAATGATATGATATTTGCCGATATATTAACTTCTAATTTATCGGCCTCGGTTGAAGATATAGCAGACCAACTTAGTGGTACGGCCACGGCTAACGTCATTGCCGTGATAATAAACACCACCAATCTGCTTGGTGCAATCCAGGAAAAATTAACCCTGCAGCTTCCACCGGGTGAGAAGATCCAAGATCAAGATCGGGACAATTACCAAATTGAATTAGAAAGCTATGACCTAGATAGCCAGCAAGCGACAATGGTAGTACAGGCCAATGGGGCCAGCACAATTGATCTAAATCATGATTCATTTGATCCCGGACGCTTGACAAATATGAGCCGAGATGAAATATTATTATATCTATCCGACTTTAACATAATCAAATCAGCTGAAGTGGACTTCTCTCCTTTTTGGGTGTTTCGTTCCCCTTCACTGTCAGATCACATTAAGATAATTATTAACGAACAATAATATGGTCACCCCAGAAGTAAGTCCTTCGGTCGAAGGCGAAACATCAAGTGAAATGGAATACGAAGTAGATCTACCCAATGACGATATGCGGTTTTTTTATCGACACGACAGTGAGGGACAAGTGGCATTAATTAGAATCGTTGATGCTAACGATAACGAGGTTTACACACATAATACAGAAGAACACGGTCCAATTGATCCTGAGGTACTAAGAAAAGATCTAAAAAGCATGGACTTGCAAGAAGTGTCAGTAGCATCGATCATGGAAAAAGTTACTTGACACCACGACCGGCAATTGGTTACAGTTTTATATATCGATGATTGGTGCGATTACCAGTCGCACGCCTTAGGGCCTACAGTCTTTGGCTGAGCTAAATCGTAATTATGAGTGTCCCAACTATGGGAAATTTGGGTGGAACCGTCCGTAATATATGGACCCCAAAATAATTATTGGGTATTTTATCGATGATATGAAATCACAAAAAACAAATCGACTTTATCAGATCAGGCACTCGTTAGCTCATATACTGGCTCACGCTGTTCAGGATCTATATCCGGATGTAAAATTCGGCATCGGGCCGGTAATTGATAACGGTTTTTATTATGATTTTGACCTTAAGGAACCACTGACAATCGACGACCTGCCGCGGATTGAAAAAAGAATGAGGGAGTTATTAAAAGAGAATATTACTTTTGAAAAAGTCGAGGCCAGCACCAATGAAGCCAAAGAGTTAGAAAAGAACCAACCTTATAAGTTAGAACTGGTTGATGAATTTACCAAGGCCGGTGAAAAGCTGACATTTTATAAATCTGGCAAATTCACTGACTTATGTAAATATCCTCACGTCGAATCTACTGAGGATATACCGGCCGATGTTTTTAAACTCGATAAGGTAGCTGGTGCTTATTGGCGTGGCAGCGAACAAAGACCAATGCTGCAGCGGGTATATGGCTTAGCCTTCGAAAATAAAGCTGAACTGGATAATTACCTAAAAAAACAAGAACAAGCTGAAGATCGAGACCATCGTAAACTTGGTCGCCAGTTAGATCTATATTCATTCGATCCCGTAGCTCCCGGCGCTGTCTTCTGGCATCCTAACGGCATGATCATCTGGCGGGAGCTAGAAAATCTATTAGTTGAATATCTGCGTTCAGCTAACTACCAGGAGGTACAGACGCCGCTAATGGTCAAACCAGAGGTTTT
Source organism: Patescibacteria group bacterium (assembly GCA_042570545.1). GTDB lineage: Bacteria > Patescibacteriota > Patescibacteriia > JBHPGJ01 > JBHPGJ01 > JBHPGJ01. The sequence continues at coordinate 86,103 of JBHPGJ010000004.1, forward strand.
TGAACAATCTGGTCACTTAAAACATTATCAAGATAATATGTTTAAGGTCCACGGCGGTAAAAAGTTGCGTACCGGCTATGAAGAAGAATTTTATCTCAAACCAATGAACTGTCCGGAATCAACTTATATTTATTCTTCTCAATCACGAAGCTACCGCGACCTGCCGCTGCGCTACGCAGAAATTGGACGGATACACCGGAATGAATTGAGCGGCACTCTGGGTGGACTATTCCGTGTCCGGCAAATAACTCAAGACGATGGTCATCTTTACTTACGACCCGACCAATTAGCCAATGAGCTGACCAAATTATTTGAACTATCTATAAAAATATATAAAATATTTGGTCTCAAGCCTAGGTTTTATCTAGCCACCCGGCCTGACAAGGCTCTGGGTGACAAAAAGCTTTGGGCCAAAGCCGAAGAAGCCCTGGCCGAATCACTCAAGGCCAATAATCTCGAGTACGAGCTCAAACCCAAAGATGGAGCTTTTTACGCGCCCAAGATTGACATCCATATAACTGATGCCTTGGATAGAGATTGGCAGCTTTGTACTATTCAAGCAGATTTGGTAATGATACCCAGCTTTCCTGGAGTTGAATATACTGACGACAAAGGCAAGAAACAAAAGCCGGTAGTTGTACACCGAGCCATATTAGGCAGTTTTGAACGATTTATCGGCATAATAACCGAACACTACGCTGGCGCCTTTCCCACCTGGCTGCATCCGATACAAGTACAGATCATACCGGTCGGCCAGGCTCATATTGGGCCGGCTAACAAACTGGCTGAAGAATTTAGACAGCATAATATTCGCGTTGCGGTTGACGATGATAACGAAACAGTCGGCAACAAGATAAGAATCTCGGCCCAGCTCAAGGTGCCTTACGCTTTAGTGATTGGTGATAAAGAAACGTCCAGTGATAAGTTAGCTATTCGTGTTCGCGGTCAGAAAGATATAATCTCTCTATCAAAATCAGAATTTATTAAAAAGATAAAGTCAGAAATAGCTGATCGTCAACTAGCACCCTGAGGTAATGCCTATAAAATTAATCGTCATTTCCGGACCGACTGCTTCAGGCAAGACCAGGTTGGCTTTAGCTTTAGCAAAAAAATATGATGGCTACATTATAAACGCTGATTCACGTACTATATACAAAGGACTGGATCTAGCCACGGCCAAGCCTACCAAAACCGAGCAAAAGCAAGTTAAACATTATTTAATAGACATTATCCGTCCGGACCAAAGATACACCGTTGTTGATTTCAAAAGGCAAGCTGAAAAAATAATTAATACCAAAAAAGGACTGCCGTTTATAGTTGGCGGCACTGGATTATACATTTCCGCTTTGACCGAGAACTGGCAGTTTGATAAACAAACTATCGGCCCGGCTAAATATGAATCATTGGTTTTGGTGCTAAATCCTTCTCGGTCTAAACTTTATCAACAAATTAATAAACGAGTTATCAATATCTGGCAAAAGGGGCTGGTAGCTGAGACCAAAAAATTACAGAAAAAATACAAATTCTCATTACCGCCCTTTACCGGCATTGGTTATCGGGAGGTAGCCGCTTACCTGGACGGTCAACTTACTAAGGACCAGGCGATAGCTAAAATACAAATAAATACCAGGCGCTATGCCAAGCGGCAATGGACCTGGTGGCGGGCTAGAAAAAATGTTAACTGGATCAAGACCCGAAAAGAGGCTGAACAATTGATCAGAGATTTTAATAAAAGATAAAAGGCACCTACGCAAGCGTAGATGCCAGGTTGAAGGACTAGTTGTGGAGCAGGCTGGGCATATCAAAGTCCCGCTCACAGTATCGGCATACGGCGAAGCCGTTATCGACCACAAACCACGACCGCGCGTAGCGGTCAACGTTGGTGATACAGACCGGATTAGGACAGTTGAACACCCCCTGGATATTGCTCGGTGGACGATACTTTATCTTGTGGATAGTACCGTCACCCGGTAGGACATTGACCGTCAGCAAGGGCGCAAACAGTGTCAAGATAGCAGCCGCTCCATCGGAAATAAAGTTATCGATCATGAAGGCGATATCTTTAATCCCCCCGGGAACGGTTTTGCTATCAGTCACCCGGCGTGCCGGAATGATGGTTGGCTGCGTATCTACTCCGAGTTTGTGAAATAGTGCGATGATGTGGTCGATAAACTCGGGTGGTAGATGATCCAGTACGGTGCCCCGGTCGATAGCTCTGATCAATTTATCCCGATGGCGGGCTTTTTTTGCCGGCTGTTCATCACGTGATATGATCAGATCCTCGTCTGGACGATCAATCACCAGCGGCCGATACTGAGTAGCTGCCCGGTAGATAAGAAACATGCGCATAGCGACACCATTCTCCGCTTGCTCATCCATAATCACCCGCGGATCGAAGCGGATATCAACACTGATCTCATCATTGATCGGCTGCGGGTGCATAACTATTACCTTCGGTTTACAGGCATCAAGCTCTTCTTTACCGAAGACATAGATGCGCTTCACCCGCTCGTAATCGATGGCTTCAACGAAGCGCTCTTCCTGAATCCTGGTCAGGTAGATGACGTCGCACTGCTCGAGCAGCGAGAAGTCCTCATCGCCTTCAGCCACAATGTTGAGACCATGGCGATACCGTTCAGGCAGATTCAAACCGCCGAAAGGTACCAGCACGACGTTGATGCCGGTAAACAGTTTCAGCAACTGAATCAGAGAGTGCACTGTCCGACCGAGTTTTAAATCACCGACAATACCGATGGTGAAATTTTTCAGCCGGCCTAGCCTCAGCCAGATGGTCAGCAGGTCAAGCAGGGCTTGGGTGATATGCTCATTCTCACCATCGCCGCCGTTGAGTACTGATATGCCCTTGCCAATCCGCTGCATCATTTCGGCTAAGTACCTGGCCTCACCCTCAACTGTGGTCCGGGTAATATACATTCTATACCCTTGACCATAACGAGTGATCAGATCATCAAGCGGCGCCTCTTTTTTCTTCAATGATGTCTCTTTGGTACCCTGGATCACCTTATATGGAAGACCTAGGTAACCAGCCGCTGTTTCAAAACTGCCGGCGGTCCGACTGCTCGATTCCTTGAACTGCAGCAGCAGTTTACCGACAAATTTGATTGCCTGATTATACCTCATCCGCTTGGCATGAGGGATCATTTTTTTGGCACCGCGCAGGATCTGCATTACCTCTTTACTGCTGGTAAAATCAGACGCACTAAACAAACTACTACTAAGCATTTTTCCACCTCCGCTTTTTTGGGGTTTAACCTAACTTATTGTCAACGTTCGGACCAAAAAAAATCGCCGATTTCTCGACGAATTTAGAAAAAAAGGGGCCAAGGCCCCCGATCTAACTTCTTTTTGGTGTATGAAATTGTTTTCATCTAAAAATAGACTACTCCACTGGGAAAATTTTGTCAAATTGTTTGATTAGCCCAGTTTATGAACTACCATTTCCAGGGCCTCTTGCGGGTCAGCGGTGCCCTTTGTCTCTTTCATAACCAGACCAACCAGAAACTGGGCGGCGTTCTCATTGCCTTTTTTATAATCAGCCACTACCTTGGGATTGCCATCAACCACTAGGGCCACTACTTTTTCCAGGTCAATATTGGTAGCTTTGGTCCATAACTGTTTTTTATCGATTATATTTGAGGGATCACGACTGCTGACTTCCATTTCTTCAAGTACCTGCTGTGCTACCGATTTGCTTATATCATCATCGTACCGATAAGCCAATAATTCAGCAAAATTTTCGGGCGTTGTTTTGGCTTCACTGATACGGCGTTTATATTTGGCCAACAGCCCCAGATAAACATTGAGCAGCCAGTTGGCCACCAACTTGGCAAATTCTGGTTTATTTTTTTCCCAAGTGACCCGATGTTTTTTCGGCTTCTCGGCTTTTACCCATTCCCTTAATTCGCTTACCACTTGTTCGGCATATTGAGCCAGATACTTGTTCTCAATTAAACTATTGGCTTGCTCCGGATCAAAGCCCATCACCTCAACAAATCTTTGTCGGCGCTGAGCTGGCAGCTCTGGTGTTTCCGCTTTTAAAATTGCCAGCCATTCATTAGTAAATGATAACGGCGGGATATCCGGCTCGGGAAAATATCGATAATCAGCTACTTCTTCTTTTGTTCTCTGCTCTACAGTTAGTCCCTTTTTTTCATCCCAACCCCGGGTTGATTGTTCACTGGGCGGTTTTTCTTCCGCCCATAATTTCTGCTGTCTTTTCTCCTCATAGACAAGTGCCCGTTCAACCGAGCGAAAAGAGTTGAGATTTTTTACTTCAGTTTTGGGATATAATTTACCGGCCTCATAATTCTTGTATTTTGATGCCGGCCGCAGAGATATATTAGCATCACATCTAAGCTGACCTTTCTCCATGTCGGCTGTTGATATTCCCAGATATCTCACTAACAGCTGCAGCTCCTGTAAGAAGACCTTAGCTTCTTGGGCGCTACGAATATCCGGTTCAGTTACTATCTCCATCAGAGGTATCCCCGCCCGATTAAAATCGACTAGTGAGTACTTACCATCTTTGGCGTGTAACAGCTTGCCGGTATCTTCTTCTAAATGTAGTCGTTCCAATTTTACTTTATGGACCTTTCCCTCAAGATTGATATCTAAGTGTCCATCATGTCCGATCGGATTATCAAATTGCGATATTTGGTATCCCTTAGGTAGGTCGGGATAAAAATAGCTCTTGCGGTCGAATTTAGTGGTCCGGGGAACCGTAAAATTCATCGCCAAAGCAGTTTTTACCGCCCAGGCAATGGCTGTCTCGTTAGGTACCGGCATGGTGCCGGGATGACCCAGACATACTTCACATACAGCCGAATTGGGCTTAGCTTTCTCATTGGTATTGGCACAACGACAAAACATCTTGCTCTTGGTATTGAGCTGTATGTGTACCTCTAAACC
>JBHPGJ010000005.1:0-71233 GCA_042570545.1 Patescibacteria group bacterium
AATAGGGGCTACTCATCATGGCTTTAAGGCTGATGCAACAGAGGTAAATGGAGAGCTAGAAAGTATAATTAACGAAATAAAAAGTGGGCACAACGATCTAGTAATCAACGAAAGGCTGTTAAAATAATAAGAGTAATATATTGACTTAATGCCGAAGCAACTATCCGCAGAGGTAATAAGATTTATTAGGGGCACTAAATGGACAAATGCAAAAACATACGCCCAGACTTGGCCTCATGAATATATTGTTCAAGAGAAAGTAGATAATAAATTGTTTTTACAACTCGCTCATCATATCGACTCGTATGGCTACGAATCTTTTTTCTACAGCACAAAACAAATATATTTTGATTATAACGGACATACCTATTGGCATATGGAGAATGTCATCAATCGTTGCTTAGAAAATGATACTTATCAAAGAAGGCAAAAAGATGGAAGATTGCCAGAGGATAATAAAAGTTAACAAATGATTAATTTAAAATTCGAGGGACCATATAAATTTGTTGGGGCTAGTTCAAGTCTTGTTTTCACCTCACCGAACATCAATAAAGGTGGTATATATCTTTGGGTTGAAAAGCTAGGTAAATCTTATGTAACTACATACGTGGGAATCACCAACCGTTCCTTTTACGAACGCCTTGCGGAACACCTAGAGTCTTATCTATCCGGTCAATACGGGATAAGAACAAAGGGCAAAGATAATAGATTCACAACGCGTTATAAGGGATTGTATGGCTACCCCACAGATCAGAAGATTAAGATAAGAAACAATTTCTTCATTAATTATAAAAGGTACTCGAAACTCATTGATCACAAAATTCATAACCAAGAACGGCTTTTCCTTTGCCCACTCAATATCCCAAAAAGAAAACTTGAGAGAATTGAAGGAGCAATAGTAAAACATCTTTGGGAACAGAAGCCGCCGGCTGGAGCGGCGATGGAAAAAATCCGTATACGACCAAGAAGAAAGTTAGAGAAACCATTTATGATAAAAATTGGGAAAAATAATATCCGTGGATTGCCTAATACTATATTAGTATAATGTATGTCATACAAAAAAGTTTAAAGCATAGTAGTGAAGGTCTAATATTTTAGTAATTTCAAAGATAACCCCTAATTGTTGACAGGGCTCTTTTTTATTGCTTTATCAACAAGATGGGCGTAGGATTTACAAATGAACGATAGAAACTACGCAGGTTTAGGAATAAGGTTTAGTGCTTTTATTGTTGATTTATTTATCATCATATTCATCATATTTGATTTATTTTGGTATGTAACAAATTGGAATGATGGCTGGGACATTTTAATATTATTTGGCCTAATTATTTTGTACAATATATTCTTTCTTTCCACATTATCCAGTACCCCGGGTAAACTAATGTATGGACTTAGGGTAGTTGATAACAGTACTGGCTATCATTTGAAATTTACTCAGGCTCTAACAAGATCATTATCATACGTACTTTCTATAATACCCATTGGTTTCGGTTTTATTAGGATATGGCAAGATAAAAGACATTTAGGATGGCACGATCAATTGGCTGGCACAGCTGTAATTCAAGAAAAGCCAAAGAAAAAGTTAGCTGTTGGCTTTACTATTGTGGCCTTGATAATTAGTATGTTTATTTTCGCAAGCACCTATTCAGATAGTACTTCCTTCTACTCTTACCTATTTAGAAGTGAGACAAGAGAAATAGAAAATAGAACCCTACTAAATCCTAATTTGTTTAATCAGGATGTTGATAATGATAACCCTGTAGATAATAACACTGATTCATTTAATATTAATAAAGAATTGGCAGCAATTGTATCATTAGAATGTCCCGTCGACGGTTCAAGTCAAGCCAGCTATGGTTCAGGAGTAATAATAGACAAAGAGGGCATAATTATTACTAACTATCATGTTATTGAAGACACAGAGGACAGTTACTGTAACGTCGGATTTACGAATGATATTTCGAAAGAACCGGAGTATCTCTTCTACGCAGATAATGTATTTAATGAAAATGGTAAAGATTATATTTTACAAAGCATTGGTCTGGACGTGGCCATATTGCACATAGTATCAGCGATAGATGGCAGTGAGTTACCAGAGGGATTTCCGGTAATTTCTAGAATTGGAAATTCTGATGATTTGAATATTAACGATAATCTATATTTGGCCGGATATCCCGGTTTTGGTGCAGAAACAATAACATTTACGGATGGCATAATGAGTGGTCGGGTAGGGGATGATTATATAAAAACTTCAGCTAAGATAGATGCGGGCAATTCAGGAGGGGCAACCTTCAATGAGGCAGGTGAGTTAGTAGGAATACCCACACTAGGTATTCCGGGTGATGATGATGATTTGGCATATATTCTATCGATAGACTCGGTTAAATATTTATTCGATGGTATCCTAAATAAGCTTAAACTCTGAAAAGAAGTGCCTAGTTTATGACAAATGCATGGGAAAAATTATTTAGGAGGCTGGGAGTTGTTTTTGCTATTGTTATAGTATTGGTAGTGATATTGGTGCTATTAATATCTTTTAGTATACCAAAATCAAACAATAATACTGATGACGAACTAATAGTGCCCGTTATAGGAAGGCACGATAATGTAGATCTATTAGACCCAAGATTTGATTATTTTGATACTAAAGAAAATGATAGCCCAACAATAGCGGGTGCTTGGTACGATATAGAGAATAAGTATCTAGTTGTAGAGACAGACTCTGACACAAGTGACAAGTATTATTATATGCAGTATGAACAATATTGTAATGTACCCGAAGAAATTTGGGATGATTTTAAATCTACTGCTTACACTTCGTCATATTGGGAAGGAGGGTGTCATGCGGAATCTGCAAATGTTAGAGACGATGAATTATTGAAAAGAGGATTTTCACTAACTGAAAATGGCGAATGGATTAATAATGTTGGAGAAGGTCCAGATATAGAACTTAAAAAGGAACTCAGCACATTACAACAAAATACATTTAAAGATTGTGACAGTGATTACTATAGGAGTTTAGCAGGTAAATATGATGATCATACAAGATACTTTAACTTCAATATCGAGCATTATTATTTGGAAAATATTGTTGATAAGTATAACTGCGACGAAAGTTTAATACCATTATATCCAGTTTCCTCCCTCGGCATCGATAAAGAAAATAATAACAATAAAACCATTATTATTTGGTTGATAGTAATAATTGTAGCTTATTTCGGTTACGGCTTGGTCATGGTTTTAATAGAATGGATTAAGGGTAGAACGGAAAGCAAGGACTCTTCACACGATAAAATACCTGAGAACCAAATTAAAGAAAGAGTTGAAAATCAGGAGGTAACAATAGCCAAACCATCATACGATCATAATTTACATAAACATTATATAAATTGGGTAAAGAATATATCCTCTGCAGTCGAGGAGTTTGATAAATTACTTGATTTTGACAAAGGGTATTTTTCAAATTATAAGGCTAGTGTCTGGAATGATAAATACGACAAATACTATAAAGAAATAGAGCAAGAAAAATTTAAAGAATTACCAGATTCTTTGTTAAATTATAGGCTAATTGAAAAATATAAAGAGTATATAAATAATACAGAGACAAAACGAAATATATATAATGAATCTTTTGTAAAGTCAGAATTTAATGAGTATGAAGGTTTTTTCAAAAGTATCTTCAAAGATAAAATACTTGATGAACAGCAAAAGGAATCAATTATCGTTGATGAAGACAATAATCTCGTACTAGCGGGGGCTGGTACTGGCAAGACCACAACAATTGTCGGTAAGGTTAATTATATTTTAGATAAATATAAAGTTGATCCCACCTCGATACTATTAATATCTTTTACAAAAAAGTCTGCGGAGGAATTGAGTAAACGAATTAAGATTGATGGAGTACAAGTAAGTACATTCCACAAATTTGGAAAAGATGTAATTAAAGAGGTAACCGGAGAAAGTAGTCGTATATATAATCCACCAGATAAATTTAAATTAAATGGAAATAACGAATTTTTACAGTTTGTTAGTAGTTCTTTATACGAATTGAGAAAAAAAGATGATAATTATGGTAAAAAAGTAATTGAATTTTTAACTAACCATCTTAAACCACAAAGAACATCATTTGATTTTGAAAAGAATGCTGAAAAGTTTCAACATTTGAAGAACATGGACAAAAAAACTTTTGATACCTTAAAAAAGATCAGTATTCTTGAGAAAAATAGAGAAACCATCCAAATGGAAAAGGTTCGCAGTATTGAAGAATGTAAAATTGCTAATTATTTATTACTAAATGGAATCAAATATAAATATGAGCAACCATATATAATAAAAACGGCTACTACTAGCAAGGCCCAATACCTTCCCGATTTTACTATTGAGCAAGATGATAAAACCATTTATCTAGAACACTTGGGTGTTAAAAAGAATAAAGACGTGCCATCTTTTTTTAGAAAACCGAATCAATCTTTAGAAAAAGCAAAAGAAGATTATTGGGAAAAGGTTAATTGGGCACGTTCTGTACATAAAAAAAATAATACTATTCTCATAGAATCAAAAAGTTACGAAATGATTGATGACAACTGGCAGGATTTACTTAAGGATAAACTTAATAAAGCTAATATTATACTACATCCCTTAACTCAGGAAGAACAATGGCGGCTTATATATGACAGAATGAAAAAAGAAGTTAACGATTTTAGTGAACTTATTGCTAGCTATATTAATTTGCTAAAACAAAACAATCTCACTTTTTCCAAAATTGAGAATAAGATTAATAATTTACCCGATAAACAGAGAAATCTCCTTTTCCTTGAGATAGTAAAACCAATATATAAAAAATACGAAGATTATTTAAAACATAAAAACTTATTAGATTTTAGTGACATGATTAACATAGCGACCAAGCTCGTAAATGAAGGAAAGTATAAGCGGAATTATAATTATATAATAATAGATGAGTTTCAAGATATATCTAAGGGTCGATTTGAGCTCATAAAAGCTATTAAAGATAAAAACCCATCATGCAAATTATTTTGTGTTGGTGATGATTGGCAGTCTATTTATAGATTTACTGGAAGTGATATTTCTTTGTTAAGTCAATTTGAAAAATATTTCGGATTTTCAGTTATCTCTAAAATTGAAACAACATATAGATTTAATAATCCATTAATTTCAGCAAGCTCAGAGTTTATTCAAAAAAACTCTTTACAGTCTACAAAAAACATATCTGGATACGGTAGTAATAGGGAGACACAAATAATTATAAAACGAGGTGTATCAAGTAAGTTTGATACACAGTCGCTCGCTGAAATATTGGATAAACTAATTCAAACAGACCCGGAAATTAAGAATAAGGAGATTGTTCTACTGGGGAGATATAAATTTGACCTTGATCGAATTGAAGTATTGGAAGAAGTCTTTAAAAGAGCAAGAACGAGTAAATTAACAACATATTCTGGAAAAGATCAAAATGGAAATAGTGTTAACATCAAATTGAAATTTCTGACTATTCACCAAGCTAAAGGACTTGAGGCAGATATAGTGATTATACTCAACTGTAATGCGGGGAAATATGGCATTCCAAGTAGTATGACGGATGACCCAATACTAAATATTCTTTTGAGTGATGCGGATCAACATGAGGATGGTGAAGAACGGAGGGTATTCTACGTAGCAATGACAAGGGCAAAAGAAAAGGTATTCTTAATTGCTGATAAAAACAATCCCTCAAAATTTATTAAAGAACTAGAAAATTAATGCCAAAGCTAGTTTACATATCCCACCCAATATCAGGCAACGTTAAGAAAAATGTTGAAGAAGTCCTCCGTATTTGCCAGAAGATTCATTCCAAAGATATCATACCCTTCGCTCCATATTTAGTTTCATTACAGTATCTAGATGATAATGTAGTTCGAGACAGAGAATTAGGCATAGACGCTACATTAGAGACCTTAAGAAGGGGAATGGTTGACGAGCTATGGGTATATGGAGCGACCATATCTGCTGGCATGAAAGAAGAAATAATAATTGCCAATAAAAAAGGTATTCCTGTTATATACAAAAACGACGAACTTAATTAATACCAAATCTAATTATCACACATAATAGTTCAAACACCCTCCACGATGTCCAACCAATTCTATCGTATACATGAATCTTTAAGTATAAATAAATGACAACAATTAAAGATCGTTACGACCATAGTGAATTAACTGGTATGCAGTTTGCATTCTTAAAGCGATTTGCCAGGATTCTTGCAGACGAAAACACACGACAGCGTAAGCATGCAGAAAAAATTGTAAATGCTGAGAAAAAGAATATACCCAGCAAATTAATCGTTGATGATGAAATATATGAGCTATATCTCTCAAGCTTAGAACAAACTGAAGCAATGTATGGTTATGAAAGCGATAATTTCCAGCAATTATTATTCCGATCATTTGCGATTACTGCCCTAGTATTTATTGATGATCAACTAAAATTATATTGTGATCATTTAAAAGAGAAGCACGTATTAGCTATTAGTGTTTCCGATTTGAGAGGTTATGGGGCACGTAGATCACTGAATTATGTTAATAAAGTTACAGGGAAAGAAATCTTGATAAATGCAAACTTGAAAAAACACTTTAAGGTTGCTGTAGAACTTCGAAATATTTTTGTTCATTCGGAAGGAATGACCACAGAAAAAAACCATCGTTTGTTAAATGATTATTCAAAAACATATCCAAAATATCTTGAGATACATGATAAACATACATTTATTACTGAAGATTATCTTAAGTTATTGTTAGGAATACATAATAAAATCTCCGATAAGATTTATAGACAACTCCCAGAGAAATATAAACGTAGTAAATAATCATTCGATTTGGGTTCTAATACCTTCCACGACGGCCAGCCAGTGAAAAAATTAGTAATATTATTAATTAACTAAGTCAAAAAATTATAGAATTGCCGAACTGGATAAAACCAAATCAGCCTGGTTTAAAGATTCCGAAGGAAACATACTATCCCTTAACTAGATGTAAATAATTAAGATTAAGCCTCGTAATTTACGGGGCTTTTTCTTTTTTTAGATATATAAAATTTCAAGCGGTACAGTAAGGCAATAGTAACGGTAATTAGATATATCAACCACACTGTTTTTACCCAGTTGATTTGCAGGTCACTGCCGATATTCCAGCTGTGAAAAAATGCTAGAAAAAAGATTAAGTAGTTCAGTAAGTGCAACTTTCTCCATAATTTAATTTTTTTTCTCAATAGAGCAGTGATCGCGGTAATTATTATTAGATACAGCGCTAGCGGACCTAATGATTGCCACAATAGTGTCTGACTCGAAAAATCCGGTAGCAGCCAAAGATAATCTAAGCTGTTGTCTCGTATATCATTCATTATCAAAAGCACGGGATGGGTTAAGGCTATTATCACCGCTACTATGCCCAAGATCAGATGTATCCTCAGCCATAGAGGGGAAAATAAGAGAACAAAGAATTTGCGGAATGCACCAATTACTATCTGTGTGAATATTATAGAAAAAGCCAGCAAGCCAAATAAACGAACCAATGTCAAGTAAATTATTTCAGGCGATGCATTTAGACTCGATCTTAGACCATCGGGTAGAGAACGATCGATAATAATAAAAGGCAAAATTAGTATAATAAGGTAGGTTATTATGGCAACCAAAACGATCGTTTTTTTACTTCGCGGGGTCATGGATATGATTTTAACATATTTAAATTAATGAGTCTTGGCAATAATACTAAATTTTTATATACTTATAGTTGAATAGAGTAATAATATGAATTCAAATAAAGGACTATTGCTATTTAGTGGTGTAATTGTGGCTATTATAGTGTTGGTTATCGCTTATCAGTATAGTGATAATGGTAGTTGGATTAGGGATAGTCGCGGACTTTGGATTAAGGATGGAAGCCCCAGATCGGTCCCAGAAGCGGTAGTAGAGCAGCAGATTTTACTGTTAGCTGCCCAGGCTTTGTATCAAGAAGCTAATGGATCAAATATCAATCTGGCCTATGGTCCCTGTTTAGGACTGATCGGTGATGATTGGGTGGTTGATATTGCCCACGTACCCCGTGAATCATATGACGAAGACTCCGATAATCAATGCCCCGAATACCAAAATGGAACAGCCTCTCATTTTATTGAATTGGATCCTGATGGAAATTTGTTAAGAATTAAATAAGGAGTGCCCATGAAGAGCATCATAATAATAATCGTAATAATCGTGTTGGGCGGTCTTGGCTTTTGGGCTTTCTCACAATACCAGACTACTAATACCAATACCCCGACAACGACCGTTACAAATACGACAGCTACCAGTAATACCAATGTTTCTGAAATAGTTATCAATACCAACAGCAGTCTTAATACCAATATTGTCGATACAAATACTTCCGTAATTTCGCCAAATGAAGTTGCTATTACCGGATTAGGATTTTCCCCACAGTCCATCACAGTATTAGCGGGCTCGACCGTGACTTGGCTTAACAACGATTCGGTATTGCATCACGTGGCTCCCGATGATCATCCGTCCCATACTAAGTATGTTGATACTTGGCCAGATACCGGCGCTGGTCGTATAGCTGGTGGCGAGGCTTATAGTTTTACATTCACTACTGCTGGAACTTATACCTACCATGATCATTTGCACCCCACATTAATCGGCACGGTTATAGTAGAATAAATAATTTAAAAAGAACGTCGGCCATTATGTTAGCCAACGTTCTTTTGCTATAATCAGACTATGGATAAAGATAAATTAGCCAAAGCTTACGCCAAGAAGAGTGCTTTATTAGCAAAAAGTGATAATCGAGCCAAGAAAAAACTAGACGATGTTTGGCATGAAAGAAGTACCGGACGATATATTGGCGATGTAATATTTGGAGCTAACGATGGCATTATTACCACTTTTGCCGTAATATCCGGAGCTACCGGCGGTCAGTTGGCTCCGATTGTGGTGATAATTTTAGGCACGGCTAATCTTTTCGCTGACGGTGTATCAATGGGCCTGGGAAATTATTTGGGCCAAAAATCTGAACGTTCGTATGTAAAAGGACAAAGAAATAAAGAAGCTTGGGAAGTGGAAAATTTACCGGAAATTGAAACCCAAGAAATTAGAGATATTTTTCAGGATTGGGGATTTAAGGATAATGATTTGGAACGTGCGGTTGAAATTGTAACTAATGATAAAGAAGTGTGGATTGATATTATGATGAAGTATGAATTGGAAATTTTTGAAAGCTCAGCCGAAAGTCCAATCAAAAAAGGCATTGCTACTTTTATCGCTTTTGTAATAGCTGGGGTGGTGCCACTTACCCCGTTTCTAATTGGAGTTGATAATCCATTTTGGTGGGCCGTTGGATTGACCGCTATTGAATTATTTGCCATAGGTTCGTCGCGGGCTAAGGTAGCTCCAGTTAAATGGCTGACAGCTGGTTTGGAGATGTTATCAGTTGGTACCCTGGCGGCGGCCATTGCCTATCTGATTGGCAGGCTATTGCATGCAATTATTTAAACTACTAATAATTATGAACCAAACACTACATGGCCACCAAATTTGATACTAAAGACCTGGTCAATAAATCACCTCACGACTTTACCTCTAAACGCAAAGGTCGCTCGCGATATAGTTTACTTAAGGCAGATCAACCAATTAGAAGGATCTTAATACACGGATCCCCGTATGTTATTACCATGAAAGAAAATCGTTTGCGGATTTTACACCATCAATCGATCTATATTGAAGATGGAGTGATTAACAAGGTATTCCCGGCTGCTGATACAAAAAAAATCGATCTGTCAAATGTTGACCTGATATATGATGCCGAACAACGGGGTGGTATTGTTATAACCCCAGGGTTTATAAATGCACATGCTCATCCGCCAATGTATCTCCTGAGAGGCGCTTTGGTGTTTATCGAAGATAATCTAGAAAAAGCATTAGCCGGTATGGCTAAGTTGGAAGGCAAGATGACAGATTCTGATTTCTTTATCGGCGCATTAGGTGATTTAACTGAGCAACAAAAATCCGGTATCACTAGTACGGTTTCTCATTATGGTGTGTTTGAGCCAATTGAAGAAGCTGCCCAACTGACCAATCAACGAGTGCTTAATGCCATTAGCGCTATATCGAATTCCCACCCCAATAATAGACCATCATTAATTGGTAATTACGCCAGACAAGCAAAAAATTTGTTTACCACTCCTGCTGCGGCTATTCATTACGTCCATCGAGCCAGTCCAGGTCAGCTTAGACAAATAGCCAAGGTGGTAAATAAATATAAACTGATATTTACCTTGCACGTTTCAGAAACCGAAGACTTGGTAAAGCAATGTATCGATAAGTTCGGCCTCCGACCCATCCAGGTACTTGACCGTTTCAAATTACTCTCTAAAAGAACGCTACTTTCTCATAGTGTTCATCTGGATTCCGCTGAAATTCAATTAATTAAAAAACGCCAAGCAGCGATTGTCCACTTGCCGACATCAAATCTATTGCACAAAAGTGGTAATTTTAATTATCCTTTATTCCACCGATTAAAAGCCACAAAACAAATCGCTCTGGGCACTGACAGCGTGGTAAGTAAAAATAGATTGGACTTGCTATCTGAAGCCCTACAGACAAAAACCATGCATCAATCCACAAGCATAGTGCCTTATTCAGACCTATTTAATATAATCACCGCTCAGGGAGCTCGATTAATCGGTCAGCCAGAACTAGGTAAAATTGAGGCAGGCTACAAGGCCGACATTTCCTTCTGGAAGCTAAAAGACAGGGGATTCTTGCCCTATGATGAAGCCAAGCCGGAAACTTTGGTGGCTAATATGATAACCCATGGCGGCCGCAATATTCGCGATTTGATGATTGATGGTAAATTTGTTATAACCAATCGAATGCACAACTTAATTGATGAAAGTTCGCTACTAGAATCACTACAAAAAGCGCATATGAAATTGCGATCGCGGTTGAAAGTATAAAGAATTAATAATTTGCCGGTCGTTTTTTTATCTCAATACTATGCGGGTGGCTTTCTTTGTGGCCAGCATTTGTTATTCGGATAAATCGTGCTTGCTTATGGGCATGCTTGATATTGGCTGCTCCAATATATGCAAAACCAGAGCGAATCCCGCCACACAACTGACTAATTTGTTTGTAGGCTGACCCGCGGTATATAACTCGGCCTTCCACACCTTCAGAAATTAACTGATCACCCTCTTTTTTATCGTCTTGAGCATAGCGGTCACTGCTACCAAGCTTCATAGCATTAATTGATCCCATACCGCGAAAGGTTTTATATGTTCTTCCCTGGTCATATTCAATTTCACCCGGAGCCTCATCCGTCCCAGCTAAAAGGCTACCCGTCATTACGCTGTCGGCACCAGCCGCTAAGGCCTTAACAATATCACCAGAATATTTCATACCACCATCGGCAATAATTGGTATATTTTTTCTTACGGCTCGCCGTGCTTTAGTTGCTTCCATAATGGCCGACATCTGTGGGACACCAATACCGGCGATAACCCGAGTAGTACATATTGATCCAGGCCCAACACCAATCTTAATCGCGTCCGCTCCGGCATCAATTAGAGCCTTGGCCCCATCGTTGGTAGCTATATTGCCAGCTATGACATCTATATTGTTAAATAGGGGACTTTTTTTAAGTTTTTTAACAGTTTCAATTACACCAGCCGAATGACCATGGGCAACATCAACTACCAACACATCGACTCCGGCGGCGGTTAATATCTTAGCCCGTTCAATCGCTTCATTGCCTACTGATATAGCACCGCCAACCCGGAGCTGTTTACGACTATCTTTATTGGCCAACGGGAAAGCCTCATTTTTTTCCAGATCTTTACGAGTGACCATTGATACTAATTCGCCGTCCTTATTCGTTATTGGTAGTACTGATAATTTTTTTGCTCGAATTATTTTATTAGCTTCTTTAAGGGTTATACCCTTGTGTCCAACTGTAATTTTTGATACGGGAGTCATCTTTAATTTAATAGGTAATGTCAGGTCATCGGGAGTAAAGTAATCCAAATTCGTAAGCAAGCCAACCAGTTTGCCACTTTTGCTAGTAATTGGAATTTTGGTATAGCCAAATTCCCGCTCAATTTTTACCGCCGCGGTTACATGGTCTTCGGGGTATAAGGTCTTGGGATCTTCAATGAATCCATTTTCCCAACGTTTCACTCGTTCGATTTCTTCAGCTTGTATTTCTGGTGCTAAATTTTTATGTATTATCCCTATTCCACCAGATGTGGCCAGGGCAATAGCCATCGTATGCTCAGTAACTGTGTCCATGGCAGCTGAAACAATCGGAACATTTAAAGAAATTCTTCGAGATAATTTTGTCTGCAAGTTAACGTTTGCCGGTCGAACCTCAGAAAAACGCGGCTCAAGTAATAAATCTTCAAATGTAAAACCTTCTTTTATCATTATATAAATGTAATAATTTGTAGTATAGGTTAACTTATAGATATAATCAATATATGCCAAAAAACCATAACCTTATAATCATTATAGATTTTGGGTCGCAGTACACACATTTGGTAGCCCGTCGGGTAAGAGAATTGGGTATAAAAAGCGTCATTACTCAACCAAATAATTATAAGCAATATTTAAAATTTGCTAAAGGAATCATATTTTCCGGTGGGCCACAGAGTGTACTTACTAAGAACAGTCCGAAAATAAATAAAAGTATTTTCAAGCTTGGTTTACCAATATTAGGCCTATGTTATGGTCATCAGTTAATAGCCAAGATGCTTGGCGGACAATTAATTAAAGGCCAAATCAGAGAATATGGGGAGTCCAAAATTATCTTAACCAATACTGATAAAGCCAGAAAGTTTTTTAATAAGCTACCAGCGCGACAGATTGTTTGGATGAGTCACGGGGATAGTGTAATCAGTCCACCGGCCGGTTTTTCAATTACCGCCACCAGCGCTGATTGTCCGGTAGTAGCAATGGCAAATCACAGTAAGGACATTTATGGATTACAGTTCCATCCGGAAGTGGTACATACAAATTATGGTGTAAAAATGTTATCAAATTTTGTCAGTAACATCTGTCGGGCCCAACCCGATTGGCGTCTAAATAATATAAAGAATGAAATTATCTTGAATATCAGAAATCAAGCCAAAGGAAGAAAAGTTTTTATGCTGATATCCGGGGGAGTAGATTCAACAGTGGCCTTTGTCCTATTAGCTAAAGCCTTGGGTCAAAAAAATGTCTATGGACTTCATATAGATAGTGGTCTAATGAGACAGAACGAGTCAGATAAAGTTGAGAAATTATTGTACAAAACCGGTTTTAAAAACTTACATATGGCGAACGCCAAGTATGGATTTTTAAAGGCTTTAAAAAATATTACTGATCCAGAAATTAAAAGACAAATAATTGGCGAGGAATATTTACAGGTGGCCGAAAAAACAATGAGCAATTTGAAGTTGGATCCGCGTAAATGGCTTCTTGGACAAGGCACAATATATCCTGACACAATCGAAACCGGTGGGACAGCTAATTCAGCCATCATCAAGACTCATCATAATCGGATTCCTCGTCTACAAAAGATGATTAAACAAGGACTGGTAATTGAGCCGTTAAAGGATTTATATAAAGATGAAGTACGGTATATAGGTCGGGCCTTAGGCTTGTCAAAAAATTTAATACAAAGACATCCTTTTCCTGGACCGGGTTTGGCCATTAGATTGATTTGTAGTCAAAAAAAATCTACTTTAAATAGGAGCGACAAACTGTTAATTAAAAAAATAAGACACGATAAAGAATTAAAGGTACATACTAAAATAAATATCTCATTATTACCAGTGCGCAGTGTTGGCGTCCAGGGCGACGAAAGAAGCTATGCTCGGGCCTTAGTAATATCTGGTCCTTATAATTGGTCAGTTCTGCGCCATTATGCAAGATATATCCCAGCTCGGTATCATAATATAAACAGGTTATTGTGGTTAGTTGCGGGTGATATTAGATCTCTTGAACACTCATCTTTAGTTAAGTCGCAAATTACCGAGGAACGTTTGGTAAAACTTCAACAAATTGATAGTGCCGTGTGGCAGATTCTTAAAAAACAACAATCTAAAATATGGCAAATGCCTGTTATACTTGTACCGTTTGATTTTGGCGAGGCTGTAGTTATCCGACCAGTAATGTCAGAAGAAGCCATGACCGTAAAGCCTTTTAAAATACCTAATAATTTAATAAACCAATTAAAAGTAAAACTACATAATATGGGAATTTACTACGTTTTTTTGGATATTACTGATAAACCACCGGCGACAATAGAGTGGGAATAAGTTACTATTGGCCAGTATTTAATAGTTTGGTATACTATTTATACAGGAAATAGTATTAATTAATACATTTTATGTTTGAAAATCAACAACCAAACCAGGGTGGTCAAGATCCTAACCAAGCACCCGACCAAACACCAAATCAAGCACCCGAACCAACCCTACCGCCACCAGTCCCTGGAGCGGCGCCTATTGGTAAAGAAGAAGGAGCGGAGGATATTTTTGCCGACACAAATCAACCAGCAGCTGAAGCTGGCGGTCCGCCGCCACCGGTTGATGTACCACCACCTGCCGATGCCATACCACCGGAAGCACCCGGTTCGTCAGAACCCTTTGCTGAGCCTAAACCATCGCGAGGCAATAGACGAATGATTGTGTTAATCGTAGCTCTAGTGGTTGTGGTTGGAGCTGGCGCCTCGCTGTTTTTCTTCACTGATTTGTTTCAAGCCGACACCAATACTACCGTTACTAATGGTAGTAATAACTTAAACAGCCTGTTGCAGAATCTAAATGCCAATACTAATACACCTACGTCGAATTCTAATTTGACGCTTAATACCAATACCGCTACAAACTTCAATACCAACTCTACTATTAACACTAACTTTAACTCTAATATTAACTCAAACCTAAATACGAATAGCGTGTTGAACACAAATACGACTGCCAATACTAACACTACGATTAATACGAATATTAATACCAACACCAGTATTGATACTGATAATGATGGCCTGACTGACGAAGAGGAGTTTGCTTTAGGCACGTTGATTAATAATCGAGATTCTGATGCTGATGGTTTATCAGATTATGCTGAAGTAAAATTTTATTCTACTGATCCATTAAATACTGATACTGATGGTGACGGCTATGATGATGGAACTGAAGTTGAAAACGGCTTTGATCCCAACGGCCCTGGCGAACTATAACAGATACGCAAATCACATATGGTCCGGGTCGAAGATGGTGTAATTAAATCAAACGACAAGCACAAATCCGAGAATAAAAAACCACCACCCAAGATTAAGTTAGGGTGCGGTGGTTTTATTATTATTTTATTTTTAATAGTGCTTATCTGGCTGATAATAATTTTCGGCCTGATGGGAATAATAAACTTTCCATTTTTATCGGCTGCTGAACCACGACGACAAGTAGATACAAGTGGTTTGCAATCCGATCAGCTATCTCTAGATGAATCTGTCGCTGGATCAACATACGCTGGTCTGACAGAAGGACAGCTCACAATACTTTTAAGAACGGCCCTTAGTAATTTAGACAATCAAATTCTTTCGGAAAGTCAGATTACAATTGAACCAAATAATTTTGAGTTATTCGGTAAATTTGCCAATCGTCCCTCAGTAGTTACTACTTCAATTATTGAATTATCAGTAAATAAAGAAGCCATTGACGTTGACATTAAATCATTTAAACTAGGTCACATAGCTTTACCGGCATTTCTAGCTCAAATATTTATAGGACCAGTAATCTCTGAAATATTACCAACAATTTTATCTCCGGCAGTGGGAAAAAATATCATTCAAAGACCAGGCCTAATTGAATTTCAAGCATTATAAATTATGAACCTACTTAGAAGAAGCCTACCAATTATTTCTTCATTACTGTTGATACTTACCACTCAAGTGTTGCTGTTTTATCCCAACCTAATTTGGTATTTGGGCGGTCTATATTTGCTAATCAGCATATTTACCAGCATAGTAGTAAGCCGCGGTGATGTACGTGGAGGCCGTTGGCATTTTGCAATTATGGCCGCTCTTTATGCGTTGTCTGTGATACTTTTTCTATTATTTCTTCAAGCAAATATTTTTAAACAATTACATCTGATTAGCACCGCAGCCTTATGGTGGTTATGGATGGAGCAACTATATAGATTTAACTATGATCCTCAAAAGTATATACCGTTTGCTGTCGCCAATATAGCCAGTATGGTAGCCGTAGTTACGTCATTTTATTTTGCCAGTTCATCTTTTGCTCTAAAATTATTGTTGGGATATCCAACCTGGATACTTACCCTAATTGCTGGTTTGCTTGGTTTTCTTTTCAGTATAGAGATTATCTGGTCCGAAAAACTTTCACCAATTAGATATTGGCGGGTACCAGTAGTTATTGGATTAATTACTGCTGAACTATTCTGGTCAATACATTATTTGCCCTCAAGTTATTTGGTCAATGGTCTTATCTTAACAATAATAATGTATATTAGTATCAACCTAGGCCGGTTTTCAATTAATCAACAATTAACAGCGACGGTATTAAAAAGATACTTGCTGATTGGCACTATTATGTTATTATTAACTGTAGTCTCGGCCCGCTGGATATAATCCGGGAAAGATTTTATGAAGCCAAAGACAGTACCAACATCACCAAAAGGAAGGAAACAATCTGATTCTTTAGAGAACATATACAATGTTAAAAAGTTGTCGCAGTTGGATCAACCACTGCGAGTGAGGCTAGGTTGGTCAATAGGATTATTAGTAATTATTTTATCTGTCGTGGCCGGATTATTTGGAGCGGTTATTTTTGATTGGTTAATTTATAATAATCCACATTGGTCTCTATGGCAGAGGTTGAATATCGCAACAGCACCAACCACTACTATTGAAACAACCACTACTATTGACTCAGCTAGTACCAGAGATTGGGACCAGGCTCTGCAAAAAGCCTTAAATAATACTGTCCAGATTTTTCCAAAACGACTGGGTGAGGGTTTGTGGAATAATATATATAGACCCATTGATCGTCGCGGTAACGCCTTAATACTATCTACCGATGGTTTACTGGTCACAATTGACGATTATAAATTAAGCAGCGAAGAACAATTAGTAGCTATTACAAAAAACGGTGATATTTATGAGATAAAATCAATTATTAATGACCCAGCTAGCCCATATACCTTTTTAACTACTGAGGGCAATGATTTAACGCCAACCCAATTTGTAACCGAAGATCAAATAGAATTCAGCCAGTCAATTTTAGAGCTTGACCCAGACCTATTGAGTAATAGTAAAGCCAAGATAATAAACATAACCAATAATAATTATCAGGCAAAACAGTTATTAAACTCTGATAACTTAAGTCGTTTGATAACTACTTCAAACAATGATGACAATAATAAAGGTCGCATTTACTTGACCCAAAGTGGTGATATTATCGGTATGTCTAATGATTCAGGACACGTCGCACCGCTATTTCATATTAGCAATGTTCTAACTAAGGCATTATCTGAAGAACTTGTTGAACGACCATACTTGGGCGTCAATTATATTGACGTTAATACCCCAGGCCTGGTCAGTAATGTAAAAAAACCTGGCGCTTACGTTACTTCCGGGCCAGATGGACTACCGGCGGCAGTTGAAGAAGACAGTCCGGCCGCAGAGGGGTTACTACAAACTGGCGATGTAATAATATCAGTCGACGACGATGATATTTTAATAGGTAGCCAATTGTCAGAAATAATTCAGTCAAAACATATTGGCGATACTATTCTTATAAAGTATATTCGTGATGAAATAGAAAGTGAAATAGAAATAACTCTAGGCAAATTGCCATGAATCTTAAGACTACACTCACCCTAGCGGCCATCGGGTCAGCTGTATTAATATTATCTAGTAATACAAGTACTGATGAAGCAATGTTGTCTATACCGAATATTGAATCATTTGACAATCAGGAATTAGCGTTGAAAGTAGATACAAAAAGTATTAAATCCCCAGTTGATTGGCCGGAATTAGTTAATGAAGTTATTCAGCAGACTGATTCCTATATTAAAAAAGTTGAAAATACGGAAATTAACCTGACTCCCAGAGACACTTATTATACAGAACAAGATTATTTACCAACAATAAAAGCTGATGTAGCCTGGGATACATCGGTGGGCAATCGAGACGTGGTTATTGCAGTGTTAGATACTGGACTGGACATCATACATCCTGATATTAAGAAAAATTTATGGATTAATAACGATGAAATTGATGGTGATGGGATCGACAATGACAACAATGGTTATATTGATGATATTAATGGCTGGAACTTTGTAAATAATAACTCCACGATTCGCCCAGTTAAATCAGGTGCTTATACAACAGCCGGAATAAACCATGGCACAGTAGTCAGCGGCATTGCTGCTGCTGTAGGTGATAATAATACCGGCATAACCGGGGTTGCCTGGAAAGCCTCATTAATGTCGGTCAAGGTTGTCAACAATAGCGGTGCCGGGGTCACATCAAATTTAATAAAAGGATTACGCTATGCTGCTGATAATGGCGCGGACGTAGTCAACGTAAGCATATCCGTAACCGTTAAACCAGGGAACGCAGCGGTTTATGACGCTGATTTACAATCGGCTATTGATTATGCATATCAAAAAGGCACAACCGTAGTTGTTTCAGCTGGAAATGAATATGTAAATCTTAATAATGCTTTAAGATACCCCGTTTGTTATAAAAATGTGATTGGTGTAGCAGCCCTAAATTCGTCAAATTTATTAGCCAGCTTTTCAAATTACGGTAAAAATTGTATTGATATATCTGCGCCTGGTACCGGATTTTATAGTACGCAATATTATGATGGCAGTGGTCAATTCTCCAAACGTTATGGTGGTGGGTGGAACGGTACATCAATGTCTGCTCCCGTGGTGACTGGCGTGGTAGCTCTTATTAAAAGTATCTATCCCAACCTAACTAATTCCGAAATCGAAAAATTATTGGAATCCACAGCTACAACCTTACCTAGTAATAGCGATCAGCTGGGGGCTGGATTGATAAACGCTAGTGGTATAAATATGGTAACTACTAATTTTTTTGAAAAAGATTCGGTACTTACGGCACCACGATCAATGGGTGGGCCAGACGTTAGGCTGTACTCAGCGGCTGGTAATAAGGTAAGAAGTATCAATGCCTACCACACAGCTTTCCGTGGTGGTGTAAACATTGCCACAGGCGATGTTGATGGTGATAGTAAAAATGAAATTATAACTGTACCTATTAGTAATGGCGGACCACACGTTAGAATATTTAACAAATTGGGTAGACTAGAAAAGCAATGGTTTGCTTATGAAGAAAATTTTCGTGGTGGCCTAACGGTAGCCAGCGGAGATTTAGATAATGACGGCGATGATGAAATCATTGTAGCCCCGCGTTCACAAGGTGGGCCAGACGTCAGAATATTTAATGCTAATGGCCACAAATTAAAAAGCATAGAAGCTTACCATCCATCGTTCCGCGGTGGTGTTGATGTGGCAACGGGGGATGTCGATGGTGATGGCGTAGCGGAAATAATCACCACACCAATATCAGCTGGTGGTCCTCATGTGAGAATATTTAATGCTCAGGGCGAGGTAGTTAACGAATGGTTTGCTTATGAAGAAAATTTTCGTGGTGGCCTAACGGTAGCCAGCGGAGATTTAGATAATGACGGCGATGATGAAATCATTGTAGCCCCGCGTTCACAAGGTGGGCCAGACGTCAGAATATTTAATGCTAATGGCCACAAATTAAAAAGCATAGAAGCTTACCATCCATCGTTCCGCGGTGGTGTTGATGTGGCAACGGGGGATGTCGATGGTGATGGCGTAGCGGAAATAATCACCACACCAATATCAGCTGGTGGTCCTCATGTGAGATATTTTAACTTTCAAGGTAGGCTAGTGGGTCAGTGGTTTGCTTATACAGAAAGTTTTAGAGGCGGCTTAAGCATTTCTACATTAAATTAGCAATCTGTGAAAAAGTATTATTATCGTGTAGCAAAAACATTACCCTTCTTAGGTAATGTTACCGTACGACAATTCATTAAGTTTTCTATGGTGGGTGTTAGTAATACCATTATTGATTTCTCTCTATATCTTTTACTGACAAGAATTTTCCATATACATTTTTTGATCGCTAATGCATTGGCTTTTGTTATTGCTGTAACCTGGAGCTATACGGCAAATAAAATGTGGACCTTCCGTGACACTAGCAATCGGATGACAGCTCAATTTACAAAGTTTATTATTATTAACTTAGTTGGATTAGGTTTAGCTGAGGGCATCCTAAGCGTCTTAGTGATCTATTTTGGGCTGTGGGATATATTGTCAAAGTTCATAGCCGTGTTAATTGTCGTGTTTTGGAATTTCTGGGCCAATCGCCATTGGACGTTTAAGGATAGTCAAGAAAGGTTGTAAAAAAACTGACAAATCATTATAATATTTTTAAGTGAGACCTGGGTTCAAACAATCATCAGATTCGATGGATTTGACCATCGTCATACCAGCTCATAACGAAGCTGGTAGAATTAGCCCAATGTTAACATCGTATATTGAACATTTTCAAAAGCGGGCCAGGATTTTGATAGTTTTAAACGGCTGTTCTGACAATACCTTGGATGTTGTCAGTACAATTATCGATAGTATTGGCCGGCAAGGAATAGTTGATTATTTAGATATTGCTGAGCCGATTGGCAAGGCTGGAGCGGTATATGAGGGCTTTAATAAGGCCGATACTAAGTGGGTAGGGTTTGTAGATGCTGACGGCTCAACACCATCATTTGAATTTGAAAGACTCTTTCATGAAATCAACAATGCTGATGGAGTGATCGCATCTCGACGCATGCCTACCTCGCATGTGGTATATAGCAGGGTTCGCCAATTAATCAGCTGGACGTTCTCACAGGTTACAAATAGATATTTAAAATTAAATTATCGTGATACTCAGTGTGGGGCCAAAATTTTTAAAACTAACGCTATTAATGATGTGATGGCAAAGCTGAAGGTGAAAAACAATGCTTTCGATGTGGAACTTTTACTGGTTCTTAAAAGGGCCGGATATTTAGTTAAAGAGGAGCCAACTTTCTGGATAGAAAATAAATCATCAGCCATGTTTGGCTCTCCGTTTAAATTCATTTCCGCCTCATGGGAAATGTTTAAAACAGTCAGGGACTTAGCAAAACAATATAAGATTTAAATCAAATGGCTAAACCAATCTTTGAGCGCAATAACATAGTAGTTACCGGTGGTGCCGGATTCCTCGGCTCTCATCTTTGTGATCGTCAGGTAAAAAAACATAAGGTAATTTGTATCGATAATTTTAAAACCGGCGTTGAAGAAAATATCAACCACCTATTACAGCATCCTAATTTCGAATTTGTTAGGCATGATTTAGTAGAGCCTATTAATATGGAAGTGCTGCCTGGGCTTAAAGCTTTTAAAGTATCTTTTCAAGGTGTTCAAGAGGTATATCATTTAGCTAGCCCAACATCACCAGTTGCTTATAAACGTTACCCAGTTGAAACAATATTAGCTAATACGCACGCTACTAAAAACGCCCTGGATATCGCTGTGAAATATCAAGCAAAATTTATTTTATTTTCTGCATATGCAGTTTATGGACAACCGACAGAGAACAAGCCATTACCAGAAGATTATTGGGGCTATCTAGATCATCTGGGACCAGATAGTGCTTTTGCTGAAGGCAAAAGAGCGGCCGAAAGCATAGTCTATCATTATCGCCAAGCTTACAACATTGACGCTAAGATAATAAGATTATTTCCAGTTTATGGTCCTCGTCTACAGTTAAAAGACGGACGATTAATTCCGGAATTAATAAGACAGGCATTATCAGAACCAGTAATTACGGTACCAGGGAAGGAAGATGATAAAGTTACAATTAGTTTTTATACCGATATTTTAGATGGCGTTGAACGAATGATGAAATCTAACGAACACGGACCGATAAACTTGGGCAGTGATGAGTTGCTTAACTTAGGTGACCTAGTAGAAATGATTAAAAAGCTTAGCGCCTCTGAAGCGAATATTCGTTATGACAACAGCGGTGAAGACTATCCATTACGTCAACCCAGCATTCATTTAGCACGACAGCGACTGGGTTGGTTTCCTGTAGTAAACTTAGAAAACGGATTAAAACAAACTATTGATTACTTAAAGGCCTCTAAGGTCGTTCATAAACTAAAATGATTAACTAAAATATTATATGATACCAAAGTATATTTTTACTTCAGAATCAGTAACTGAAGGGCATCCCGACAAAGTATGTGATCAAATCTCTGACGCTATATTGGATAACATTATTAAACAAGATCCACACTCACATGCCGGAATAGAAACCGTGGCGACAACCGGTTTGGTTATGGTAACGGGTGAAATTAGAACCAAAGGTTATGCCGACATCGCCAGTATTGTCAGAAAAACTATTAAAGAAATTGGCTACACCGATCATACGTATGGTTTTCACTATGAGGACTGTGGAGTGATTGTAAGTGTTGATGAACAAAGCCCCGATATTGCTCAGGGTGTTGATAAAAAAAATCAGGGAGCTGGTGATCAGGGTCTGATGTTTGGTTATGCTACAGATGAGACTGCCGAATTGATGCCATTACCAATAACAATAGCTCATAAATTAACAAAAAAATTAGCTCAAGTACGTAAAAAAGGAATTTTGTCATACCTCGGTCCCGATGGAAAAAGTGAAGTGGCTGTCGAGTATGTAAATGGCCGTCCTAAAAGAATTGAGACAGTAGTTATAGCCACCCAGCACAGTGATAATGTATTAACTAGCAAGATTAGACGTGATGTAATAAATAAAGTTATTATTCCAGTCGCTAAGAAATATATTGACAAAAAGACCAAATTTTTTGTTAATGCTACTGGTCGTTTTGTCAAAGGAGGCCCACCGGCTGATGCTGGCTTGACCGGACGAAAAATAATAATCGATACTTATGGCGGACAAGGCAGTCATGGTGGTGGTGCTTTTTCTGGAAAGGATCCTTCAAAAGTCGATCGTTCAGCATCGTACATGGCTCGGTATATAGCTAAAAATATTGTGGCCGCAAAACTAGCTAAAAAATGTGAAATCCAATTAGCTTATGTTATCGGGATTGCCCAACCCATAAGCGTAATGGTTAATTCATATGGCACTGGTGTTTTTGATGATGTAAAACTGGCTAAGATTGTTCGTCGAGTATTTCCGCTTGAGCCAAGAGAAATAATAAAGCATTTGAAACTGTTACGTCCAATATATCAAGCAACGGCTTCTTATGGCCATTTCGGTCGGAATGGTGCCAAATTTACTTGGGAAAAGGTTGATAAAATATCAGCGCTTAAAAGTTATTTATAGGATGCAATGAAGATTATTGTCACGGGAGGTGCTGGATTTATTGGAAGTCACATAGTTGATGCCCTGGTCTCTCGGAAGGATCAGGTATTGGTTATTGACGATCTAAGCTCCGGGCTTGAAGAAAATGTTCCATCGTCCGTCAAGTTAATAAAGATGGATATTCGTGATCAGGGCCTAGCAGAAGTGTTCAGTAAGTTTGAACCAGAGGCTACATTTCATTGTGCAGCCCAAAAAAATGTTCGCAAGTCCGTTGATGATCCAAGCTATGATGCGGATGTTAATATTATTGGTTCACTCAACGTTATACAGCAATGCCAGCGTTTGAACAGCAAGGTAATTTTTACCTCCACTGGCGGTGCACTATACGGAGATGCTCAGGTATTACCGACACCAGAAACATATGATAAAAAGCCGCTGTCGCCTTATGGCATTGCTAAGTTTTCGGTTGAAGAATATCTGCGTTATTATCAATCGGTACATGGTTTAAAGAGTATATCTCTGCGTCTGGCCAACGTCTATGGGCCACGTCAAGACCCAAAGGGCGAGGCTGGTGTTGTAGCAATATTTTTACACAAGCTTTTAACCGGACAAACGCCTATCATAAATGGTGATGGCACCCAAACAAGAGATTATGTGTATGTAGCTGACGTGGTAAAAGCAGCCATGGCGGTTCTAACGACTACTCTTAGAGGTACCTACAACGTCGGTACGGGGATTGCCACGAGCGTAAATGAACTATATGAGACTATTCGTCATCAAGGTAATTTTGCCGCCGAGGCTACACACGGCCAAGCTCTTTCCGGTGAACAAAAAACCAGCTGTCTCGATCGTCAGAAAATTACCGACGCCACTGATTGGCAACCTACTTTTACACTAAAAACTGGGCTCGCCAAAACCATTGATTGGTTTAGGGATAAATATCATGTCTAGAATAAAAAAAAGTTCAAAGAAGAAATACTATCGCTCTCGCGGCACTATTGCCGTAATTGGCCTGGGCTACGTTGGTCTGCCTCTGGCGTGCATAGCTGCGGAAAAAGGTTATAAAGTAATAGGCGTTGCTAAAAATAAAGCGAAGATTGAACTGATAAATAATGGCCAAAGCCCTATAGCCGATCGTCAATTAAAATCTTGGCTGAAAAATGTTAGTATTAATGCCTCTAGTGATTATAACCTTGTCCAGAAAGCCAAAATAATTATAGTAAGTGTTCCAACGCCGGTAGATGAATTTTATAATCCTGATTTGCGTCCTTTAAAATCAGCTTGCGAATCAATAAGAAAAAATCTTAAAAAAGGACAGTTAGTAGTAATTGAATCGACGGTAAATCCTGGTATTTGCGAAGAAGTTGTGAAGCCGATTTTAGAGAAATCGAAATTAGTTGCTGGTCGTGATTTTTATCTATCACATTGTCCAGAACGGATAAACCCGGGAGATAAAAGATGGAATGTTAAAAACATTCCCCGAGTTGTTGGTGCGCTAACAAAAAAAGGTTTGAAAAAAACTATTAATTTTTATAATAATATTATTGAAGCACCACTTAAACCGATGAAAGGTCTGAAAGAAGCCGAGGCAACCAAAATAATTGAAAATTCTTTTCGTGATGTAAACATTGCTTTTGTTAATGAAATGGCAAAATCATTTGACCGACTTGGTATTGATGTATTGGATGTAATTGAAGGAGCCAGTACTAAACCATTTGCCTTCATACCTCATTACCCTTCATGTGGAGTGGGCGGTCATTGTATACCCGTAGATCCACATTATTTGATAAAGAGAGCAAAACGCTCAGGTTTTGACCACGAATTTCTAAAACTTGCTCGCTCGATCAATAATAGCATGCCCGAATATACAGTTGATTTATTGGCCAATGCTCTAAATAGTATCAAACATACAGTACAAGGCGCTAGGGTGGGATTACTGGGCGTTGCCTATAAAGCTAATGTTGCTGATGTTAGGGAAAGCCCGGCCTTTGAAATTCAAAAATTATTACTTGAACTTGGAGCTCGTTTATTTATTTATGATCCATATGTGGAACAATATAATAATACCAAAAGCTTAAATGAACTATTGCTTAAATCAGAGTGCCTAATTTTAATAACTAATCATAATTTATTCATCACTAAGTTAACTCCTAAATTATTGAAAGATTCTAATATTAGTGTCATAATCGACGGGAAAAATGCTTTGGACAAAAAAGCAATTAAAGCAAAGGGCATAGTATATAAAGGCATTGGAAGATAAAATGGCTAGTATAAAGGGTAAAAATATGAATATTACCGTTATCGGCGTTGGTTATGTCGGTTTGGTATCGGGTACTTGCTTGGCTGAATTGGGTCATATTGTGACCTGTGTTAACAGAACTCCTGATAAAATTATCCAGTTAAAAAAAGGTAAAATTCCAATTTACGAGCCGGGCTTAGAAAAGTTGGTCAAGAGTAATATGAAAGCTGGTCGACTGAAATTTACCACTGATTTTGATGAGGGTTTAAAAAAAGCTAAAGTAATATTTATCTGTGTTGGCACGCCGTCTTTGGCCGATGGTCGAGCCGATATTACTCAGGTTAAAAAAGCAGCTAAAGAGATCGGAAAAAGATTAAAATCATACACTGTAATTGTAAATAAAAGCACCGTACCCATAGGCACTGCAGAGGTAGTTAAAAATATTGTAAAAAGACAAACTAGAAAACAGTTTTCTATAGTTTCATGTCCCGAGTTTCTCCGGGAAGGTTTTGCGGTTAAGGACTTTTTTTATGGCGACAGAATAATTATCGGAAGCGATAGTAGCCGGGCAACTAAACTGATGTTGAATTTGTTTGCCAAATTAAAAATGGCAAAAATAGTAACCTCAATCCCCAGTGCCGAGATGATAAAATATGCTTCTAATGCCTTCCTGGCGACAAAAATCTCGTTTATTAATGAAATTGCTAATATTAGTGAGCTCGTAAATGCCGATGTTAATGAGGTGGCCAAGGGCATGGGTCTTGATAAAAGAATAGGTGATAAATTTCTAAAAGCTGGAATTGGCTATGGCGGAAGTTGCTTCCCCAAGGATGTAAGGGCGCTCGAAAATATCGCCCTTAACACCGGTTATGATTTTAAATTATTAAAGGCGGTGATTGATGTTAATAATTTTCAGCGTCAAGTGCCAGTAAAGAAATTATTGGCTCATTTAAAAACATTTAACGGTCTAGGCAAAACCATTACAGTGCTGGGCTTAGCTTTCAAAAACAATACTGATGATGTCAGAGAATCATCAGCTATAAATATTATTCAAAATTTGCTCTCCCGCGGGGCTAATGTCAATGCTTACGATCCCATTGCCGAGAAAAACGCTTCAAGAATTTTAGGTGAAGAGGTAAAGTACTTTAATGATCCCTACGAAGCGGCTCGAGATGCCCAAGCACTGATGATAGCTACCGAATGGGAAGAATTTCGTCTTTTAGATTGGAAAAAAATTAAAAGATTAATGAAGAAGCCGATATTAATAGATGGTAAGAATTTATTAGACAAAGATAAAATGAATAAAATTGGTTTTATATATGAAGCCATAGGCCGCCCATGAAATTAGTAGTTACCATACCAGCCTATAACGAGGAGGCGACTATAGCTGAGGTCATAAAAGAAATCCCTAGAAATATACCAAGCATAAACAGTGTTAAAGTTTTGGTCATTGATGATGGCTCCAGAGATCGAACGGTAGAAGTTGCCAGATCAGCCGGTGCCGATAGAGTAATTTCACACCCGGCTAATAAAGGCCTGGCAAAAACATTTAAAGATGGCATCGAGCAAGCGTTAAAAATGGATGCCGATATAATAGTAAATACCGATGCTGACAATCATTATGATCAATCTCGTATCCCCGATCTTGTCAATCCAATAGTCCGGAAAAAAGCCGATGTAGTAATTGGTTCACGCAAAATCAAAGAATTAGAAGATATGCCATTAGCTAATAAACAGGGGAATCGTTTAGGCAGTTATATCACCAGCAAATTAGCCGGTTTGTCGGAGGTGGTGGATGTTTCGACGGGTTTTCGAGCCTATAATCGAGAAGCAGCCCTCAGAATAAATGTATACTCAGATCATACTTATACCCATTCAACCCTAATCTCAGCAGCTGATCAGCGTTTGAAAATAGTTGAAGTACCAATTAGGGCCCGTAAGGTGACTCGTAAATCACGGCTGATTCCCAATGTAGGACACTTCATATTTTACGCCGGTACAAATATATTGAGAAATATTATATTATTCAAACCATTACGTTTTTTCGGTTTACTGGGTGGATTATTGTCCTTAGTAGGATCCATTTTTATTATTCGTTTCTTATATTATTACTTTTCCGACGGCGGGCAGGGTCATGTCCAGTCATTAATTATCGCAGCTGTTTTGATTATTGTTGGATTTCAAGTAATAATTTTAGGCTTTATTGCCTCCGCTATTGGTTGGAGTCGGAAGTTGTTAGAAGAAATATTATATCGGATTAAAAAGGAACAATTAAATTCTAATCACGATGACGAACAATAAAAAAGCTTTAATTACTGGTATTACCGGCCAAGATGGTTCGTATCTGGCTGATTTTCTTATATCAAAAAATTATGATGTCTATGGAGTTGTCCGTCGTTCTAGCACCGAGAGCTTCGAAAGAATTCAGCATTTAAAAAATAAAATTAAGCTCGAACAGGGTGATTTAACTGATTTATCCTCTTTGATAAAAGTAGTAAATAAAGTGCAACCTGATGAAGTATATAATTTAGGAGCGCAAAGTTTTGTTCCTACTTCGTGGAATCAAGCAATATTAACCGGCACCGTAACGGCTCTGGGGGTAACTAATATATTGGAGGCCCTGAGATTATTACCAAAACAGATTAGATTTTATCAAGCATCCTCAAGCGAAATGTTCGGTCGAGTGCGAGAAACTCCACAAAACGAAAAGACACCGTTTTATCCTCGTAGTCCATATGGCGTAGCTAAGGTATATGGACACTTTATAACCATTAATTACCGTGAAAGTTATGATATGTTTGCGGTATCAGGAATACTATTTAATCATGAATCACCACGACGAGGATTGGAATTTGTAACTCGCAAGGTAACCGACGGGGTAGCAAAAATAAAGCTCGGTTTGGCGAAAAGTATACATTTAGGTAATTTAGAGGCTAAAAGAGATTGGGGTTATGCCGAAGATTATGTTGAGGCGATGTGGTTAATGTTGCAGCATGACAAACCGGAAGATTTTATTATTGCCACCGGTAAATCACACTCGGTAAAAGAATTGGCAGAAACCGCTTTTGAACACGTTGGTTTGGATTACAAAAACTTTGTAAAAATAGATGATTCTTTGAAGCGACCGGCCGAGGTTGACACATTGGTTGGTGATTCAACCAAGGCTAAGAAGTTATTAGGCTGGCAGCCAAAAGTATCTTTTGCCGAATTGATCAAGATGATGGTTGATGCTGATCTTGAACGATTAAATAAAAAAATGCGCCAATGAGAATCCTGGTAACTGGGATTAGTGGTTTTGTCGGCCCGTATTTAAAAAAGGCCTTAGAACAAAAGAATAATACAGTAATCGGCTTAGATAGGCAGGGGAACGGCAAAGACGTCTATAAAGTAGATATTCTCGACAGCAAGACGCTCAATAAAATATTTATCAAATTACAACCAGAAGCTATCATACATTTAGCTGGTTTTAGTTCGGTTAAGGAAAGCTGGGAAAAGCCGGAATTAACAAAAGCGATAAACGTAGATGGAACCAAAAACATTCTATCAGCAGCTGAGAAATTAAAACATCAGCCAAAACTATTGATAATCGGTTCAGCCGAAATTTATGGTACACCAGAATATACTCCAATTGATGAAAAACATCCACCGCATCCGCAAAGTCCTTACGCTGAATCAAGATTTGAACAGGAAAAGATCTCATTGTCTTCAAGTTTGCCAGTCATTATTGCTCGAAGCTTTAATCACACTGGACCCGGTCAAATGGACAAGGCAGCCTTGCCGTCATTTGCTAAAAAAATTGTTAATATCGAACTCGGCCATGATTCTTCACCCATGCTGGTAGGTAATGTCAGTGTTCAGCGGGATTTTACTGACGTGAGAGATGTTGTTGAGGCATATTATTTACTGCTTCAGCATGGCCAAACAGGCGAAGTGTATAATGTTTGTTCTGGTCGATCTTATGAATTAAAATCATTATTGGAATATCTAATAACACAATCGACGACTAAAATTGATTATAAAATTGACGAAAAATTATCACGTCCCAATGATATTCCAGTTTTAAAAGGTGACTATACAAAAATCAATAATCTTTGTGGCTGGGAACCAAAAATCAAAATAAATAAGACATTAGACGATATTCTTAATTATTGGCGGTCCCATGAGTGATAATGGCGATGATTTAAAGATTTTATTTATTACTCGAAAATATCCTCCACAAATTGGTGGAATGGAAAAGTTAAGTTATCGTGTAACTCAAGGCGTAAAAGGCCACAATAAAATTATCGCTTTAAAAAAGAGTAAGTGGCATATAATTTGGTTTATGCCCTACGCGTTAATCCGTGGCTTTATACAGGCTCCAAATTATTCAGTCGTGCACTTAGGTGATCCAACGCTAGCCTTTATTGGCTGGATGATAAAGAAAATAAGGCATAAACCAGTATCAGTTACCGTACACGGCCTGGACATTACTTATAATAATAAACTATACCAATGGTATTTGAGAACATTTGCCGATAACTTAGATCAATATATTTGTATTAGTAAAAATACTGAAAAACTGGCCCGCGAAAAAAACTATAAAAATACTATAATTATACCGGTTGGAGTTGACGTTCATTCAATTGAAAAAATTTCTGATAAATTACCCAGCCTTATTAAAAAAAATATATATAATAAAAAAGTAATATTAACGGTTGGTCGATTGGTAAAAAGAAAAGGAGTGGAGTGGTTTATAAGAAAAATTTTACCAGAAATAAAAGAAGACGTTATTTATGTCGTCGTCGGTAAAGGCAAGGAGGCTGACAATATAAACGAATCTATCAAGCAATCTAATCAGGAAAATCGCGTATTGATGATAGGCGAGGCAGATAATGACCAATTAGAAGCAATTTATCAAATTGCCGATTTATGTGTTCTGCCAAACATCCCCGTTAAAGGTGACGTGGAAGGCTTTGGCATGGCCGCTCTGGAGCCAACCATATATGGCAAGTTAGTTGTAGCGGCTGATCTAGAGGGCCTTAAGGATGCAATTACACACATGGAAAATGGTATATTAATACCAACCCAAAATGCAAATTCGTTTATCGATGTAATAACAAATTATTTAGATAATGATCAGCAACGTAAAGAGTTCGGCAATCAAGCCAGAAATTATACCATTAACCATTTTAATTGGAATATTATCACAGAGCAATATTTTCAAGCTTTCAAGAAGCTTGGACAAAATTAATTATGAATATCACTCTCATTAACGAGTTATACGGCACTACCAGACATGGCGGTGAACAAATAGCATCCCATAACTTATTTATTGGCGCCGGTAAAAATAATTTAGATTTAAATGAATTTAGTTTGAGTGGTCAGGACAATACAATCAGAATTATCACCCGTCTACCAAAATGGTTATTTATCACACCTTATCTTAGGGAATTAATTGGCTTGCCACTTTTAGCA
Source organism: Patescibacteria group bacterium (assembly GCA_042570545.1). Taxonomy (GTDB): domain Bacteria; phylum Patescibacteriota; class Patescibacteriia; order JBHPGJ01; family JBHPGJ01; genus JBHPGJ01. Next base: position 31,135 of record JBHPGJ010000005.1, read on the forward strand.
AAACAGATCATCAACAAAGCCGAGGAGGCAGATATAATTCATTTAACCAGCCCAACTTTATTCGCTTGCCGGCGGCCAAACAAGCCGTATATTGTAACTGTTCACGGACTAAAATCAGAGAAAGCACAACGTCTTGGAAAATTAAATATTAGGTATAAACTTTTATTTAACCCATTAGTGATCTGGATGTTAAAAAAATTAGAACGACGTGGACTAATATCAGCTTCACGAGTAATAGCCTTAACTGAGCGTACTAGGGATTATTTAGTTGATAATCTTGACCTGCCAGCAGACAAAATAAAAATAATACCTAATGGGGTTGATATTGATGAATTTCCCTTTAGGGCATTGAGTCAGGGGCCAGTATTATTTGTGGGACGTGCATCGATACCCAAAGGCATTGATATATTATTTGCAGCGGTTAAAAAATATAAATTTCCATTAGCTATAGTAACCAAAAGACTATCAAAGGTTTTAGAACAAGAAGCTAAAGTACTCGGTATCACCGTTTATAAAAACATACCCCATGATCATATTGACGAGATTTACAGTCAGGCGAGCATATTCGTATTACCCAGTCGCGATGAAGAGCAGCCATTAACAATTTTGGAAGCCATGGCGTCGGGATTGCCAATAATAACTACCAAAATTGGATCGGGCGGGCTTGTTACCGACGGTCAGAATGGCATAATTGTATCAGCCGATGCTGACCAGGTTGGTCAAGCAATAATTAGGCTAATGAATGATAAAACTTGGCGTGACGACCTGGCCAAAACAAGCCGAACCATAGCCGAAAAATATACCTGGCAAAAAGTAATCGCTATGTATATCAATATTTATAATGAGGTAGTATCTACCAAAGGCTCAACTAGCTCATAAAGTCGAAGAGATAAACCATCGGGCCGGGTTACTTTGTATAACTTATTGAAGTACTTTTGACCTTCTGGGGTATCAATGATATTACTTAAGCCATTTATGGGTATTGAGTCATAGAGACCCTGTCTAGCGGTCTGACGCTCATCAATTAGAAGATAGTTTATTGGGTATTGTTTAATTAGATTGTAGGCCTGATTTGCGTTATTGGTGGCAAATATTTCCGGTATATCAGCTCCGCCACCGTTAGAAATCCAAAAACGTCGGTATCTTGCATAATCAACAAAATTGGTTGAAGCTGTCATTACAATGGTGTCGTTGGGTAAATTATTACTCACATATTCACCTAGGTGGCGATAAACTTCGAGCGATTCAGAGTCTTGGCGCCCTGAATTTGCGTAAAAAGGTTGATGAAATTGTGTAATAAAAGTGTGGGTAAAAATGAAAATAATTAATAATATTACGCTTAAATTTATAATTTGTGGTTTTCTTAACTTAGTTAATATTATTAATAAATATATAATCCCTGATGTTAATATCATAATTAACAATGAAACACCGAAAATATGATACTGCCAAATAGCAGTATCGGTGAAGTAGGTGAACAGAATTTCGCCAGTTAGCATCACCAAGACAATAATACCTAGCTTTATATTTTTACGGCTAATATAATAAAATCCTAATAATATCAATACCAATATTATCAACGATCCGATTAAATTCCACTCATCTAGGGGGAGGGTATTGTCAAAAGTAAAGGGAAATGACAGGTAGGCCAGCATTACGCTCGTCAATGAGGGATATGAACGTAAGTAACCTAATCTGGAAGATTGTATATCTCTGGCCTCTTCATCAGCTGGATATTTGTTATTGGTAATATTTTGGTAATAGGGAATTTTATCAAGTACACCCGAAGTGCCCGAGCCCGGGACATAACCAATTGTACCATTACGATTAAGATGCTCGAGCTGAAAGGGTAGAGTTATTACCATCATTAAAATTAGTAATACTATACTCTGACGCCAAAAATTATCTTTATTTCTAATATACTTGATAAGCCCAAACATAATTATGATTATTAATAACAAGGGCAGTATCAATAATCCTTGCTGTTTTAAGCTCATGGCCAAGCCACCGGATAAGGCTGTCAGGAAAATGTATAACCACTTACCGCTTCTAGTCCACTGGATAAAAAAATAAATTGTTGCCAACATCGCAGTAAGAAGCGGTTGTTCTATTATTGGGCTCATTATGAATCTCTTTAAATTAAAAATTACAGCCAATACAGCCGCCAAGGCTGCCAGTCGCCGATCAATTGGCTTAAGTATTAAAAAGATCAATAAGGCTGACAGAGAAGCAAATAGCAATGATGATGCTTGTAGCAGTATGTCACCACCCAGCCATAATATACCGGCGTATAGCAAATAAGCAGCTTCTGGGTAATTTATTGGTGCGTTAATAGCTTGATCGTTAGCATCAAATTTTAAGGCGATATAAGGATTATCTGGCAATGGCCAGCCTTGATCCAGGATTGTTTCGGTAACAATTTTATGATATTGGGCATCGCCATAAATATTTGTAGAAAAGGTGTAAATGCCGATCAATAACAATACAACCGCGATCACCACCGAGCCGATAATTAGATCTAACCTTTTCTCATTCATACTGTTGTATCTTCGTGATTGGGTTTAGATCGCCACACTAACAACGATTTAATATCTGATAATGCAAGTTCTTTGGTTATATGAAGTACTAAGAAAAATACTATTGGCAGCAATATATATGAACTAATCGAACCAGTAATCGTGTTGGGGAACAAATAGCTCAGTAAAACAATAGTAGCACCGGCAAATAATATTTTAAGGACTGAAGACATTGGAATAAATGACCGGTGTTTGGCATATACAATAATACTAGTAATAACAAAGCCTAGTAGAGCCATTAAACCCGAAGCTAATGCCGCACCGGCTAATCCATATTTTGGTATTAGGAGTATATTAGCCACTATATCAACAATCAATAAAGATAAAACGTAATAAATAATACTTACTGGACGCCGGCCACCAATTATAATAGTGGTGGTTAACTTAAATAGTGTTAGAAAAAACATGCCCGCTGCTAAAATTGTTAACGGCCAGGCAGCCGGGCTAAAAGCATCAGTATATAATATATTTATTAAATTATCAGCCGTGGTCATTATTAATATTGTCAGTGGTAGGATAATAATTATGCCAATTCTTAAGGTCTGTCTTATATAATACGATATTTTTTCATAATTCTGTTGCGCGATAGCAGCCGATATAGACGGTAACAACACTACCGCTAATGAAGTAAAAAGAAAAAAGGGCAATCTAGCAATGGTCGAGGCGGCAGTATAATAACCGGCTGCTTCTGTGTCTGCCATTAGTATTTTGACCATAAAGAGATCAATATTAAAAATAAGGGGAAACATAATCAGATAGGCAATTAGAGGTAAGGTGGTAACAATAAGTTTTTTAGCTGGAAATATTTCATCTCCTTCTGGTCGCCGCTCCATTAAGTACCAGGCAAAAATTAAACCACCCAATCCACCCGCTAGATAGGCAAATAAAACTCCAGCGATTCCTAAGCCTATCCACAAAACTGTTATGACGCCAATAATTTTTACCGTTGCCCCGGCGATCATTGAAACAGCTTGTTTTCCAAATTGTTGTTGACCATTAAGAAAACTTTGGTATAAAGATCTAAAACCGTATATCGGAGCGATTAGAGCCAAGATACGAATAAAATTTGTAATATCGGGTTCGTTAAATAATTTAGCCAGCGGATTAGCGAGAATAATAAACAATCCAGCAAATATTATGGCTAAACTTAACTGAATTCGTTTAGAAATTTTAATAATACTTTTCGTCGCCGCGGGTTTTTCAGCAATATATTTTGATGTAGCTAGGAACAAGCCGGATCCAAAAAAATATTCCGTCAAACTGAGTGTATATATAACTACTCCCAATACTCCATATTCGGCCGGACCAAGAAATCGTCCAAGCAATACTTGTATAATATAACTTGATCCGAGAAAAATGGCGTTAGCTATGGTGAGATATAATGCGCCCCTTTTAAAAGCCTGGCTCATAACCATTTGTAATTAGGTCATATATTGAGCTGACAGTATTATTCATCTGACCATGTTCGGGTAAATGTATTATTTTGGGCGGATGTTTTTCAGCTATGGATTGTAGTAGTATTTTTTGCTGGTTAGCTAGTTTGTTAAGTTTACGACTGACAATAATGGGATTGACGAATTGACTCATACGATACCATGACAAGAAATCCCGACGCTCGTATTCTAAGCATAAGCTCATAACTTGAGCATATGTCTCAGCCGGCATATCTTCATATTTAAATTCTTCAGTATTGATTCTGGCAATGAGAAAAAGGTCAGTTAATTTTGTCTCACCGACTATTTGGTTGACCGGAAAAGCTTGACGCAATGGTATTCTTACATGACCCTTAGCATCAAGTACTTGTTTTACCTCGCGAGCATAATGGGCAATAGTGTTATTACCCTTGGCAAAAGGTGACATGGTTTTTAGAACTAAACTGTTTAAAGCAAATAATGCACGTAATTTTTTTGGTGCCTTTTTTTTCAGCTCGGGATAATGTTTAAAATTGTAATTGAATAAATTTAACGATTTTGGATAAGCATAGATATTATCCTCATCAATTATTGTCCAATCATCAGCCAAATAGCCCGCTCCACGCTTTAACATGCCCAAGACCAAGTTACTCTTTCCGGTATGGGCCCAGGCACTAAAGACGACGCCGTGCTGGTTTAGTTTTACCGCCGAGGCATGAATGAAAAGTGCTTTCTTAAAAGTTATATAAAATTGCATCAATGGCTCAAGCACCTGAATAAAAAACAGCGGATCAATAGAATGATCGACCTGTAATGTTATTTTATCCTTATCGAGATCGTTAAAGGACATTTTTATAAAAGATGAAGCGCTATCCTTTATATAAGTATGTTTGTCTTTAACAGCAATAGCAGAACTAATCAAAGTGGCAGTGGGGGGGATTATTAGGCGGGTAAATTCAATATTAATATCAGCTTTATTTTCTGGGTTATGCTCGATCATCAGTGGTAACTCAGCGGTAAACCAATCACTGACTTTAGTTGGCGGATTTCTCAGTTCAACTCTAATTTTATTATAAATATTAATAATCATTTTAAATCAGTTGTTTGTTTATGGCGGATAGTTTAGCCGGACGATTATAGGCTAATAGTACTTTTTCTGTCGAAGAAAGCAACCGTCTTAATCTTTGCCCCCTGGTATCATTAGTAATTGGATTTGACACAATGTTATTTAGATATTTTATAGGCGAGTGATAATGGAATTCCTTGGTTTCTTCGTGCATCTGTTCAATTTTTTCAGCTAAACTTACATCATTTATTTTGTTTAGTTCAAAGTTGGGAGATGACTCGACAAAAAATATTTTTTTTATTATTGCTACGTTGGTCAACTCATGTTCGTTTAAATTTAAATGATATTTTCCAAATACTTTGTTGCCTGACACCTTACGTCCAATTAGGGTGGCTGTTTCATTTGCAATTCTGACTACTTCAGGAAAGGCATATACTTTGTCATCCTTATACAATGTAAAATTATCAGCCATTAATTTATAGCCATCATTTAATAATGATAAGGCTAGAGTAGTTTTGCCAGAACCATTAGCACCAGTAAAGATTAATGCTTCATCATTCTTGGCTACAGTAGCAGCGTGTATGATACTAAAACCATCACGTTCTAATAACCAGAACAGTGGGTAATGCAATAAAAAGCGTATTATTCTTTGGTACATTTGTAGCTGAAAAGTTTTTCGGTTGATAAGTGAAAGAATTTTGACCATCATTGGCTCATAATACTGCGCTGTTACATCCAGTTGGTCATCATGATAGTTCATGTTAGCAGTTAGTTTTGTATGGCGATGGGATAATAAGGGGTCATATAATATTGAATTCTTATTTATAATTACGCTGGGAGAAATATATTTACCGGTGATATTTTTTATTGGGACTGAATAATTTAATACAATATCAGCATGAGAAATGTTTTCAGTGACGAATAATGAATAGTTATTTTTGATGAAATTTAAAAAATTGTCATCATTAATATTGCATTTAATTTCAAGTCCATGTACTGATAGATTTATTGTTTTTAAATCGGTCATTTACTTATTGACACATTACTTATGTAGACTCCAATTCCTCTTTCGCTTTCGCGAGTTATCAGTTCCTCGCCGCTTTGTACCACCTTAAAATTAAGATCATTCCAGCCGGACTTAATACTTGGTAGAATCAAAGTTACAATCTCTTCTTCGATTGTAATGTTTTTACTCAAAATATTGGTGCCATTAAGATCAATATTTAATTCAGTTAAAGGTAATAAACCACGCAGAGTAAATTCTAATGTATAATCGTCTGAATTATCCGTTGAATATAAGTAAATGGAAGAGTCGCCTTTTAATTCTCTTTCCGCGATACCATTACTGGTATGGCTGATCTTGCGCCATTGGCTTTCTCCAAGAACAGGTAGGGGAGTCGTAAAATCAGTAGCCGTGAATACTAACGAGTAATCACCACCAGTAATTCTCTTAAGTTTTAATGACCCCCAAGTATTTGCAAATTTTTGCATAAAAGTTATATAAGCCTGACGAAGTTTTGTTGAATCAATAGTTAGTGTTTGCTGATCAAACAAACTTGCAGCCGACTGAATTGTTTGCTTATAATAATCCTCCGAGTAGAAATCCTGGGCTTGCAACCATAAGTCAGGATTGATACTGCCAGTTATAAGCTGTTGCCATAAGGGAAAGCCGTAAATTTCCGGCCAATCTGTAAGTCCGGGAATGGCTTCTGATAGTCTTGGAATATTGAAATTATTAAAATAATAGGCAGTAGGTGTAATTTCTTTCAATTCTTGACCATGGGGATATTTATCTGTACTTATAAACGAATCATCTATTAATGATAATGATGTCACTTTCATGTCATTACTTTTAGAGGGATTACGAGCATTCCTAATATTTATTCTTATGGTGTGTTGGCCAGGCGCCAAATTATCTAAAGGCAAAGAAAGTATATTTAACTCAGGCCAAGCATAAAAGGTTCGACCAATAAATTTTTCATCTATTTCATGATATACCAATAGCGGCTCATTGTTACTGGTGGTCATTTGCACTGTAAAGTCTTTCGTAGTTTCACCGGAATTGTTAATAATAATTTCACCCCCATTATCCAGATTTCTGGCTGAAGTATCTTCCGTTGGCTGACTCCAATTTGATTCATTCGCTACAGATATGTAACTTTCTGACGTTCCCTGATATTCTGGTACGCGATAGGCTATTAATTTATCGTCTTCATATTCAGTCGGTAGAGATAATACTTCAGTAATAAATTTCTTAAGCATAATAAAGTTCTCAGGTAAAATTTCATATGGTCCCTGACCGATATATTCTTTACTTAGAGTAACATATTTAATTTTCCATTGTTTGAATATGGTCTTAGATAATTGTCTATAGTCATATGATATAACATCGTTAACGCTTTTACCTACTGGTAGTAAGTATAGAAGTTCTCTGATAATTGGCGTATTTTTTTGTTGATTATATTTATCGGGAGTTTTTCTGGCAAAGTCCAAACCGCCTATTACATCTTTATGATGGATAGCTTGACGATAGCGCGATTGAGTTTCATAAGTATAGCTGGTACTGCTGGGTATCTCGATTATAGAATAATCATCTGGCTCTGATAGTAACTGATCATAAAAAGCGGGATATTCTAAAGAAGTGGTAGGCAATGGTACCACAAAATATTCAACACCAATTATTATGATGAATAAACCGGCAACAGCATTTTTTATTTTGTTACTGTCTATTCGACGAAGTAAATAACTAATACCAAAAGCAGCAGCAATAGCCAGTGCCAGGTAGGAAATTATATCCAAACGATTGACTGAACGTATATTATTAAAAAAAGGTACCAAGGTAGGAAATAACAAGTATGGCATCGGGATTTTTGGTGATAATATACCGGAAATATGTAGGAATGGTCCTAATGAAAGTATATAAAATCCGATACCGGTGAAACCCCAAAATAATGGTTCTTTATATTTTTTAAATAAAGATATCATTACTAATATAATTAGCCCCAATCCTAAGTAGCCAGAATTTTCGGCCGTATTGCCGGTGAAGCTAGCTCTAATTCCAGAGAAAGTATCACCGAATATTGCACTTAGTTTTGGTGGCACAATGCTACTTAGGGCATCATTTGAGTAAGCGCTGATTTGATCTAGGGGTACTTGGAGATAGTTATTATCAGAAAATACTATTTGAAATAGATTGCGATAAGAGTATAAGAAAATAATAACGGCAACAATGGCTATAATAATCAACCATTTCTTTATTTGCTTGTTATACAAAATTGAAGGATTACGATAGATATAAAAACTAAGTAGAGGAATTAAAAAAATTATATAGAAAACAGCAAAATGCGGTTCACCATAAATTAATAAAATGAAAAATATTAGGGTATAAAATAAATATTTTAGCTTTTGATGATGTATAGTTTTTAAAAGAAATAGAGTAGTGAAGGGGATCCATTGAATGTGGGTAGCCCCAGAAAAACCCATTGACCAGGCCAGATGGGCCGGATTAAAAGCAAAAATAAAACCGGCTAATATAGCTGGCAATTCAAGCTGGTAGATACGGTTTTTAATTGTATCTTTAAAGGTATTGAGGATGACAAATCTGGTTAATAAATAAGTCCCCAAACCAGCCAGAATAAAAGACAGTAGCCAGAAAATATTATAGCCAAGCGGTACGTCAAATATGAGTGAAAAATAAGAGTACAACTGATTGGTGCCTAATTTTAATGATCCAATGTCAGCAAAAAAACCACTCAGTTGTCCCTGGGCCTGGTAGTCAGATATTTTATTTAGTATAATTGCCAGGACGTTATGTACATCACCGGGCTGGCCAGGTACTTTTTCAGTAGCATCTTTAATTAAGGGGTAAGTAAGTGCCAGAGTAGCAATTATATATAGGGCCAGAACAAATAATATGGTCCCTTTTTTTACCTTTAAATCTGCTTTCATTCCATAACATACTATCAATTCTATAAGCCAAATACAAGTTGTTTGGGGTTAATTATTGTGGTAGTATTATCTATCACCGCAACTATGATATGGTTAAATTGAATATCTAATGATAAATTTGCTATCGCCAAATTCCGGTGACAATTTAAATCCGGATATTGGTTTGCCAAGATACAAAAACTGGCGAATCGTAATCAAGCTCATATCATTTATTGGAATGATAGGGGTGATAGCATTACTGGTTGGGCGATATTTATTGGTTGAAAAATATTTCTGGTTAAGCAGTCTAGATGAGATTGTGTTAGTTTTGTTATTTATTGATTTTCTGGTTCTATATTTATCAATGAATTTTAAAACAGCTAAAATCCGATCTATTTTATATTGGTTGCTAAGTATTCTGTTAATGATGAATTTTGTTTGGGGCATTGCTCAAGTAAATTACCCCCAGGTTGATCTATATTCTTTTAATATCGACCTAAACTATATTTTAATTATTGCCGGACTTTTACTAATACCCATAACAAAAACTAAAAAAGCCACTTTTTTTATAGGGTTAATCATTTTTTTATTACTACCCGATACAAGCATTTACCCGTTGCTGCTAATTTCTTTACTTGTGTTTTTATTTATACGTGAATTTGTTAAAACAAGTCAAATAACTATACCAAGAGAAGTGATTGTAAGGTTACTTATCGGTTTTTTGGGATTACTGTTTCTGATTAATTTAATGAATTTTATTCCGACGAATATTCTGTCCGATGCCATATTGATCATCGATAGTATTTATAAATATCATCTTTATATAATTACCCTGATTCTGGCCATAGTACATTTTCATATTTTGCATCGAGTTGAAAATGACAGAATAAAACCATCGATTAGCCAACAGCCTTCTGGAAAGAAACCATGGCCAATAATTATTGGTTTGGGAGTTGTAACTATAATTTATCTCTTTTTTAGTTTTCAAAGCTGGCGGTTTATTTCAATTGGGGAGACCAAATGGCTTAATCTAAGAAATGATGAAATAGTTTTAGTTGAGGGTTATGATGATATTTCTCCCGAAGTAGTCAAAGAAACATCTGCCCGCTGTGAATCCTATTGGACGGCATACCTTGCAGGAAATATTAAAGCCACTTTTAATAATCCAAATCCTAATGCCTCCCTTTGTTTTTACCACCTGCCTGGTTATCTAACTAGAAATGTTACCAGTCTTGATCAATATATTTTAATTGCTCGGGTAACAATTATTGTTCACAACCTTTTAATCTTATATCTCATCTTCTATCTTTTAAACCGATTGCTATCGGCGAAACAGGCGCTAATTATAACTGGTTTAATGGGCCTCCAACCACTTTTTATAGGTTATTCTCGGGTATACAATCATGATGCTATACAGGGATTATATGCGGTCAGTTTTATTTTATCTTTACTCTTAGCATTAAAAAGCAAAAGCCGTAAACATCTGGCCTTGGCCGGAGCGATGTTCAGTTTAGCGCTGTTTACTCAATTCAAAACGCAATATATTGTTCCCTTATTGTTTATTATGCCGATAATAGGCTGGTATCTATGGAACGATAAAAAAATAATTAGTTTCTTGGCACGTAATCTTTCTTCTTTTTATAAGGCTGCTATCATAATAACTATTATTATAATACCGGCGGTATTAGTATTTCCTAAATTAATTATTGATCGCTTCTTTTTTTACTACGGTAGCCCGATGGTTCTACTGGCAACTTTTTTCGCCATTATTCTGTTCTTGACTGCTTATTATCGGTTCCATTATATTACGACAATTTTTAAATATATTAAGAAGTTAGAAAAGTACTTTGTTAGGATCTTTATTATAGCACTCCTTGGTTTATTCATTACTATTTTATGGCAACAAGATAATATATTCAGTAATTATTTATATCAGTATTTTTTACCAAATTTTAGGCCGGCATTATGGACCGCCTCCTCAATATTATTTTATTCTCTGCCGCCAATCGTTTTATTGTTTTTAATATTTTGGCTGATTAAATACTATATAAAACCAAAAATTGATTTTTCCTCTCTCTTTGTTATATTATTTTTCCTCAGCTTTATTTTAATTGCCTTGAATTCTATGGCCACCAGTAATAAGCTGGGCGATGGCTTTGTCGTAGTTGGGTCTAAGTATGTATTTACTATATTACCCTTATTAATTATAGGTTTAGGTGCGTCAATTACACTAAATAAGATGTCATACAAACGCCTATCGATTATTTTCATTTTTATAATATCTTCGTTAGTTTTCTCTAACCTATCGATAGCACCCTTTTATCACGATTATAGTAATTTTTTACTGCCCGATAATCAGATCAATGCGCGCAGTAGCTGGGCGACTGATACAGGAATACTAGCCGATTATATTAATAGCAATTTTGCTAATGTAGAAGTTTATCATCCCAAGGGTACGTTGGGTTATTTAGTCAGGGAAGATATTAAGGTAATCAGCTGGTCGGATCTTTTTTGGGAAGAAAATCCTGATTATATTATAGTAACCTGGGACAAAACACATCGCTATGCCAAGATATTTGATTATTACCGGTATAACCTCCAGCCAATTTGGTCCATTGAACATAATGGCGTAGTGTATGTGGGAATATATAATTTTGATCCGTCAATAGATTATGATCAGCTATTTGAGGAAACTATTGAATTTAATAAATCTTTGCAAAATTATTTTGATTAATATATGTTGAGAATTTTTACTAAGGATTTCAAGCAAGGAAAAAATATATTAATTTTTATGTTCTTTAAAGTACTGGGTGGTGTTTTTGCCGCCTTGCTACCCCTAGCGTTGGCCAAAATACTTGCTCCAGACATAATGGGCTCATTTTCACTGTTTAAGATGATTATTTTTTTCGTCATCACGTTTTTTATTGCTCCATTGGCCTATCCGTTTAATATCGAGTCCAATAAAGAATACGCCGCAAGAGGCAAGTCGAATCAGACGTTTACTTCTTTCTTAATATACATTGTTTCAACCGTAATTTTGTTTTTTGCTATTTTTGTACTTTTTGGCAAGCAGCTGATCGGCTTTACCGGACTTTCCTATCAAGAATATAAGTACATTTTTATTCTAGCCTTCTTAGGACTGGCCCTGTTTCGCATTTTGAATGTATTTTTCTTGGGTCAAAACAAAAAGACAATCCATGCCATTATTGATACCGTATATCCTCTGACCCACATAATCTATTTAGTGATTATTTATTATCTTAATATTTTTACCTTAGCCAATGTTCTTCTTGGATATTTTATTGCCGCTGTCGTGGTCGGTTTAATATCTCTATTTTTCATAGATTATTCTCGAGTGCGACCGCTACAATTTTCTAAAGAAAATTTCAAAGAAATAGGGAGGTTCGGCAGTTGGGTTATTTTAGGCACAACGGCCGGTTATTTTATCAATTGGGGAGATAATGTTGTGCTAAAGTATTTTGTATCATTATCTGATATTGGTGTGTATAACCTTGCTTATCAGTTCTTTTTAATGGGCTTAATGCTTCGTTTTTTTATTGGACAATATTATACACCTTTTCTTAGCCAAAAAATTTCCGATAAAGAAAAAATAATAAATTATTTCAAGGTAAAAAGGAAGAAAATATTAACCTACTTACTACCCGCTTTTTTAGTTGCTGAATTAGTAATTGGATATGTAATAAGATTGCTTTTTGATCCTAGTTACTGGGGAGCGATTAATGTTATTAGAATTTTATTGGTGGCAAATATCTTAATGATTATAATCTCATTTCATTTACCAATATTTAATATCATTAAAAAATATAAATTAGCTAATATTACTCTAATATTACAACTTACCTTAAACGTGGTATTAAACATTATCCTGGTTCCGTACTGGGGGATTGTGGGGGCGGCAGTCGCCACTACCGTCGCCTATCTGGTATATGTTATTATAATAGCTATATTATTTAAAAATAAAATTAAACCGGCGCTTAATGATATTTGGATAAATAATAAGGAGTAAAAAGAAATTATTTAGTAAAGATGAATAAAAGAAACACCATCATATGAAGTTTATTATTATCGGTATACAAAGGTCAGGCACAATAATGCTGACCGCTTTTCTTAATTCACACCCCCAACTGACTTGTTATGCCGAAGAAGGCGCCCAATTCCTGGAAGAACTAAAAGATAATGAGGGTAGTAATTTAAAATATAACCACATTTTACCTAATACGCCGCTTCAAAATTACAAAATTTTACACCTGATCAGAAAGGATTTATTTGCCCTGTCACTATCAAAAGTTATTAATAAGCACCAATCAAAATACGGCCGACCAGCACATATATTTAATCGATCAAAAGCCGAAGATTTAGAATTTCCTATTAGTAGTAATTATCCCAAAAGAAAATTATTATTATCAACATTACCGCAGTCAGCAAAATCAAGGAATAAACAAAAAAGTCCGGTAAAAATTAACCCTTGGGAAATAAGATGGGAAATGCTTAAAAATTATTATCAGGTTACTCGTTGGAATGAAAAATTGAAGAAGTATGATCCCCTGGTAATCAACTACGAAGATATTACTCAGGGAGGGGAAGTTAATGTAATGCCCCAACCAATTGCCGATAATGTCTGCGACTTTTTAGGAGTTAAACATTGTCAATTAACAACATCAATGAAAAAAGTAAACCCAAAAAATTACGAAGATTATATCGTCAACTGGAAAAAAATCAGTAAAATTGGCGGCAGCATTACCAAAAAATACCAAAATAAAATTGAATACCTAATCAAATAATAATATCAAACTTTTTTTGCTAAGATAAGTCTAGTATCGTTGCAACGGTTTTGATATTGGTGATAAATATTTTTATTTATTTTGGGGTAATAAAGTAAATAATCAACCTGCTCGATAATTTTGCAGTGATTTTGCAGTATATCAACAATATCGTTCCACTCAATATGATCATCAGGCCAAACGTGAATATCTCCTTCTGCTTGATAGCGCTTATTAATGAAATTCTTAATAAAAAGACCTTTCACAAAGTTCCAGCTGAATAATTCACCCGATTTCAACGAAGAAGATAATTTTTCCCAAAACGTTTTCTTGATAAGCTGATAATATTCATTTAATACTGGATTGGGGTGCCAATGATTATTATTGGTTTCGTGGTCGATATATACCAGGCCGTTCTTTTTTGTTACTCGGACCATTTCCTCAATGGCTGATAGATAATCTGGTATGTGGTGCAGTACTGAATATGTTGAAACAATATCAAATGAATTATCAGGAAAAGGCAATGTCTGTCCGTTATAAGGTTTGACTTTCAAATTTGGCGAATTAGATTCTTGGCTCAAAATATTCAATGATTTTTCTGAAACATCACAAGCAGTCACTTGACAACCAAAATTGATAAATTTTTTTGTTAAATTCCCCGTACCGGCTCCAAAATCTAATACCTGAATGGATTTTAATTTTGTTCTAGAAATAATATCCTTGATTATATTATTCAATCTATGCTGTTCGATATCATTATAAATTTCATCATGTTTTTGATTATACTTACAAGCGATCTTGTCGTGGGTAATACGATTATATTTAATTTGTTTATTGTCTGTCATTGGTAAAGATAATAAATCGAGCCGAGTTAAATGTTCGGATTATTTTCCAAAAGTGTAGCCGAATAATTCAATATCTTCCTGAAAATGCCGGGCAACAAAATCTTTAGTATACGTATCATAATATTCAGAATAATTTTTGTGTCGACTCACGTTTTTGAACGGTAAAGAGACATCAATTCCGATAGTATTTGTCACATAAGAAAAATCATTTTCTAGATTTTCAAATCGGCCGATAAAGTCAACCAGCTGAGCAGACTCAAAATAAAAGAAATCTTTTTGTGTATACATCCAATTTTTTACAAACCATTCCAGATAAGAGCGAAAAGAATCTAATTTTTTAACTTTTTTATGACGAATATTATTTTTACTCTGAGATATAAAGTGATATAAGGAAACATGGAGATCCCACGGATTTCTTACAAAACCGAATTTAAATGCTTCTTGCCAAAAAGCAGGGTTAATATTATTTTTCACGTCAAATGCAGTCTGGTGCTTATTAAAAGAGGGAATAAATGGCACGTAACGGCTGATAAAGGGATTTAACCGCTGGCCGAAAGGGGAGCCCTCACAAAGTTTATGAAGCCAGGCGCTGTGGAGAGGATTGATAACGCCATATGATTTAAGGGCATTGACAATACTTTCTCCCGCCACTTTTCGGTTGTGGATAAAGATAAATTTATTTTTATAAGAAATTAGCATAATTGGCTATTTATTGCGGAGATCATAATAATACTGATTAAGCCTTTTAGTGTATTTAGTAAGATAAAATTGTTGAGCGTTTGTTAAACCGTTTTTTGATAAATTATTTCGTAATTTATCGTTACGATTTAAAAAATTAATTTTATTTTTTAAATCACCGCTATTATCAATGTTAAAAAATATTCCATTAACATTATCAGTAATAATTTCTTTTAGAGCCGGTATATTGGCCGCAATAACGGGTATGCCCATAGATTGGGCCTCCACCGCCACTAAGCCCATGGATTCACTGGAAGATGGGACAACCAAACAATCTAAAAGGGAATAAAACCACGCCATATTGTTTACAAAACCCAAGTAATTAATATTATTAGAATGTCCACTAGAACTAATTAACCGCAGCATTTTATCCCTTTCTGGTCCATCGCCTGCAATTAATAATTTTATTTTGTCGTTATCATTTAATAACTCTAAAACTGAATTTATCATTCTTTCCCATCCTTTTTCTGGATCTATTCTACCAGAAAAACCAATTACGAATTGATTTGATTGTATTCCCAAATTAGTTCTCTCATTTTTTATATCCCAAGTAATATTTTCTTTAGAGTATTTATTCTGATTAACGAAATTACTTAATAATATTATCCGGTTTTTACTAATTTTAGCTTTATCAATGAAAGCATTTCTGACATAGTTTGAAACAGCAATAAATTTATCAACTACTAATCCAAAAAAATTAAGGTAAAAGATATACCATAAATACTTAAAACCCTTATTATGAGTTGATATAAGAAAACCATGCTCGTGATAGATAATATTAATTCGGTGAATAAAAAAGATTTTTAAAAAAAAGGCATACAGCAAGGGTTTTGCAAGATGCAGATGTAGTATTTCGAAATTATTCTTTTTAATTATATTTTTTAGTTCAAGTAAAATACTAAAACTAAATTTGTAAGGTTTAAATGAGTTAAAGTAAAATACTTTGTCATTTATATTATTGAAAATGTTGACCTGAGTTTTCTTAAATACATAAACAAAGTGATTATCAAGATTCTGACATAAATCTCTCACTTGCGATTGGGCTCCTCCCAGATATGAGTTTGATATAATGTGTAATACTTTTATCTTTTCGGCGGTCATTATTCTATGATCTTTTTACGTTACCGGTAAAAATAATGTATCATTGATTACCTTTACTTTGAAAAACAAACTGATTACATCCCGATATTCCCAAGGGCGGTATGACTTTTAATAATTTAAAACCACGTCGGTTTAAAAATTCAATCACTTCAGACTTAGTGGCATATTCATAAGGATAACCACCGAGCCAATCGATGGCATCGTAATAAAATTTCATTCCACGTTTTTTCTTAAAAAACCTTCGACGATAAATTAATATCTTCAACGGCGCTACCAGAATGAAGTAGAATAATTCAATTAACCACTTAATTATGCGAGGCGAATGATGATAAAGCCACTTTTCTATTTTCCAGAAGGGACTCATAAAATTTTTATTATAAATAGCTAACATTAATAATCCATCAAGGTGGACCAATTTAGTAGCATTATCGATCGCCTGCCACATATCTCCGGTATGATGTAGCGATCCCCAGGCATAGACAATATCAAATTTACCCAAGGCAGTAATTTGTGGATCTAAAGCAGATAATTTTTTAAATTTAATATCGTTGATATTATATTTTACTGCATTTTCAATCGAACATTGAATTGAGCTGGGCAATACATCAATACCAATGACTGGCTTGGCGCCTAATTGATGGGCGCCAATGCTAAATATTCCTGAACCACAGCCAATGTCGATAAAGCTCTTATTAGACAATCTTCTCGGTCCAAACAACTGTTCTAGGGATTTTATAGCTTCATCAAATTCAGTTTTGGTTAATGATTTAGAATAATTTCTCCAATTTTTCCCAAAATCAAACATAGGATTTAATAATCTTTGAATAATAAAATCACGACTGAATAACTACGGCAACATAGGGGGAGAGGAACCTATTTTTACCGTTGTATTTAATAATCTTAGCAAAACGAGAAATGATAGAACTAAATAAATTAAAAAAATATTTTAATCTTGTATGTTTATTACCAAAAAAGGTTACTCCCAAATTAATCCCACCGCAATAATCAATATATTTAGTTTTTAAATCTAGCTTTTGGCATACATTTTTTACTGCCTCAAGATTAGTAATTGATAAATTGTGCTCTAATAAGTCATCTTTATTTATCGCTCGTTGAAGTCGATAATTTAAGCTTTTGTGCTGTTTGTCAAAATTGGGAACAGTAATAATTAATATCCCATTTTCATTTAATATTTTTAAGTGCTTTTTAATTATGTTTTCAACATCAGGAAAATGTTCAATAAATCCCAGACTAAGAACCAGATCATATTTTTTACTAAAATTGTAGTTTAAAAAATCATCGTAAATCAGTTCGTAATCATTAACTCCCAATAATCTCAAGTTCTCCTTAGTTTTTGCTACCCCCACTTCGCTGTATTCAATCCCGGCAACATTCATATTATGTTTTATTTTAAAATAATGCATCCAGATTCCTGGAGCGCAACCAATTTCTATCATACTTTTTTTATCTGAAGAGTATTTATCAAACAAAGCCGTCAACAAAGTAATCGGATTTTTTTTTACATCAACAGTTGTTGGTAGATTGGATCTATCCCATCTGCCGGACCAGTAATGTGAGTCAGTAATTTCTTTTTCCATGTAAATGTTTTTATGTATTTTGCTTAAATAATTGATGCTCAAATTAATAATATTTTCGTATTATACCATCCATTTCTCATACCACCTATTAAACGAAAATAATACCCAAAATAGATGTGAATAATCAGAATCTCCTTTTTGATGCTTTTTCCACAACTTTTTTAATTGTTCCTTATCATAGTAATTAAATAATTCAAAGTTGAATAATTTATCGTAAAAATAATCTTTTAATTCCTTTCTAATATAATGTTCTAGGGGCACCCCGAAACCTTTCTTTTTCCGGCGCAGTACCTTAGCTGGAATAAGACCGTGAAAAGCTTTTTTTAAGATGTATTTTTTTTGTCCAGATCTGAATTTGTATTTCAAAGGCAAATTATTAACATATTCCACCAAGCGGTGGTCTAAAAACGGTATTCTGCCTTCTAAGCTTACACCCATAGTTGCCCTGTCCTCTTTGACTAGTAGATCGTTTGGTAAATATTCATTTTGATCAAAGTTTAAAATATTAAAAATGGAATTATCATACCGAAATAGCTTATCAAAGTCCTTTAGTGATTTATCGGCGCCAATTTTCAACTCATCTTTATCTCTGAATAAATAGCTAAAAAGTTTTAGATATAATTCCTGTTCATTCTTTACGTTTAATAAAATATTTAATTTATTTGCCTTATCTTTATTTAATAATTTGTAAATAACACTTAGGGATTTTTTAAGCCAGGCAGGTAAGCGCCTAAGTTTGTTTAAATATATGAAATCACTATAGCGGTTGTAGCCGAAAAATATCTCGTCGCCACCAGTACCGGATAGACACACTTTGACTTGTTTTTTTGCCACACTGGCAACCAAGTAGGTCGGAATCATAGAAGGATCCCCAAGCGGTTCATTAAAATAATCAACTAGATTTGGGATTAGCTGTTTAATTTTCTGAGCGTCGAATCTTATTTCGTAATGATTGGTTTCTAGTTCTTGAGCAATTTTTTTTGCCCATTCGGCTTCATCGTAATCTTTATAATCAAAAGATATTGAATAGGTTTTAAGATTCTTATTATATTTTTTCATTAAATAACAAATGATAGAACTATCAATACCCCCCGACAGAAAAGCACCAACTGGTACGTCGGCAATCATCCTTTTTTTTACAGAGTCATCCAGTAAATGTCGTATGGTGTTGGTGGCCTCCGGAAAAGGTATGTCCTGTTCTGAAAAATGATTATCCCAATATTTGGTAATTGAAAAAGTCTTTCTTTCTATATCAAATATACCATAAGAACCAGGTGGCAGTTTATTGATATTATTAATAATGGATTGATTGCCAGGAACAAAACCTAAAAATAAATAATGATTTAATGCTTGTTTGTTAATTTCCTTTTTAATGCCAGCCTTAAGGAATAACTTCAATTCTGATCCAAACAGAAAATTCCCATCTTTATGATAAAAATAGAATGGTTTAAAACCAAGCCGGTCTCGGGCCACAAATAATATTTTTTTTATCTTGTCATAAACACAAAAAGCAAAGTCACCATTTAGATATTCGGGACAATTCTCACCCCATTCGATATAGGCGTTTAATAAAACCTCAGTGTCTGTCTTGGTACGAAATTTATAACCTCGTTTAAGTAATTTTTCTTTCAGTTCTATGAAATTGTATATTTCACCATTATATACAATAATGTAATTTTTTGTAGCATCGGTAAAAGGTTGCTTGCCGTCTTCAGACAAATCTAAAATTGCTAGTCTTTTATGCGCAAAGCTTACATTATTATCTTGATATGATCCATCCTGATCCGGGCCCCGATATTCCATGAGACAACTTAAATCTATAAGTTGTTTTTCTTCTATGAAATTACTGCCTACTATGCCACACATATATTTATAAATTTTTTAATATAGTTAGTAACATATCCGAATTCTTGTTAATATCATGATTTATCACAGCGTACTGAAATGCCTTTTGGCTCATGTTGTTATATGATTCTCTATCTGATGTTAACCGATGTAAATATTTCTTCAGTAGTTCTGAATCATTATTACAATAATATCCACAGCCATACTTAGTGATAAA
Organism: Patescibacteria group bacterium; assembly: GCA_042570545.1. GTDB lineage: Bacteria > Patescibacteriota > Patescibacteriia > JBHPGJ01 > JBHPGJ01 > JBHPGJ01. The sequence continues at coordinate 51,241 of JBHPGJ010000005.1, forward strand.
GTAGTCGGGATTTACTGCTAAACTTAAAATTGGCACTTTATTTTTAGCGGCTTGAATGAACGTATTGGGGAAGCCTTCATATTTTGAAGTATTAACAAATGCTTTGGCCTTTCTGAAATAATCATCGATTTCAATAAAAGGAACAAATTTAATAAAACGTAAGTTTTTTATATTAGATGCCTCCTGGGCAAGCTTATCAGATAATCCTGGGTTCTCGGTGGCGGGCGGGCAAATCATTACAAAATGTTCTTGAGGAAAATTTTTGGCTAACTCAATAAATTTTTCCGGTTGTTTCCAGGGCATGCTCCTGGCCACCCAGAGAATATATTCACCAGCATTTTTATTAAAATCATTTATTGAGTATCCTGATCGAATTAAAACTGATTGACATCTTTTTAATTCACGTAGTTTGTCTGCTTGATAGTTATTCTGAACAATTATTACGTTAGCAATTTTAAAAGTTAAATTGGCCAACTTTTTACTTATGTAGTGTTTATATATATTATGGGTATCATCTGTTTCTGAATTATGCGAGACCATATAGATCAGCTTTTTCCGCTTAAATTTGCAATATAGGGCAATTAGCCCAGATAAAGGAGTTAGTGTCCGCTGAAGATAAATGTCGGCATTTATACGGTTGAAGCTTGATATGAATTGTCCGATTTGTCTGATAATATTATGCTTGAAATTTAAAGAGTTCCAAACTTTTATCTGGTTGTATTCTTCCAGTTTATTTTGACCAAAATCGGCAACCATAAAATGAATATCTAGACTATCATCTTTAATTATCTCTTGGGCCAGCAAATATAGCTGAACCTCGGCTCCGCCAAAGGTTGATTTTACTTTAGGATTAAACAGCTGATAAGCTTTGGGAGAGATAAAGCAAACTCTGCTTCTTTGTCTTTCTTTTTCCATGTTAATAATGCTTCCTATAAACCCATTTCTTATTAAAAGGATAACTAATAATAGTAGCCAGAAATCTTGTTAATGGTCCTTTATTAATTTTCCAATTATCATCTTTTTTTATTTGTGAAAATTCTTTTCTTTTTTCAGTGCGGGCCAGGCGGTTGCCACCCAAATTATGGTAATCCATTAACCGGATGATTTCCGGGTAATTATCAGGAATCACAATATCTATAAACGATCCGATTGTTTTTAAATATTTATTGGGATTCTCACAGAACTGATCATAGCTGATAACCAAGCTTTTTACTTGTGATAATCTCAGATAGCGAAAGATTAACTTATTGACGAATATCCACTTAAGAAGAGATATAAAATAATTTTTCGGTTTTTTTCCTTCCACCATCTTATTAAATGAATTTGCTGTTCCCCGGCCATCCCGGACAATGTGTATGTTATAAACTTCCAATCTATTATCATTAACCAATTCAATAAGACGACCAAGCTCTTTAGAGGAATCTAAAATAAAATCCGTATTAGGCGGTAAATTGTTTTGAATCTGGTTTAACAACAAGTAATTTTCTGGACTTGACAGCTGACCAATCTTTTTTTTGGAGAAATAAAGATATCGAAGAATAGTTAAGTAGTTTTTTAAATTTGCTCTGTTTACAATCCTGATATCCCTAGTAATAATACGGCTCCAAAAATTGCAATGTGTCATATTTTTACCGCATGAGCATAACCGATCGTCATTTTTATATTCGTTATAGCGATATATTTCACCCACACTAAAAACATTTGGGCTGGTTGAGATAATTATATCAAGTAGGGTAGAGCCGCTACGCCCTAAACCCGAGATATATATGACCTTTATCTTGTTGTCATCCATTAAATTAGTTGTTTAATGAAATATATAGGACTATCACTTTAAAATATTATCGTATTTTTCAATAATAATTTTCCAGTCATACATTTTCTTAACTCGTTCTCGTGCAATATTTTGCGATCTTTTCATTTCATCCGGGTGGTTTATTAATTGCCAGATTGCCTGTCGAATTTTTTCTGGGTTGTTAGGGGGTAATAATGTACCAGCCCCATTAACAGTTTCAGCACAGCCATACACATCACTTGTAATCATAGCGCAACCGGCCGACATCGCCTCAAGAAGAGCTATGCTGGCATTCTCTCTTTCCGAAACCAGGACATATATTGCCGCTTGCTCAAGTAGATTTATATATTTTTGACTTTTATTATCTAGCCAGCCGTGAAATACTATTTTTGTTTTCGACTGAGCTGCTATTTCATTAAGTTTATTCATCATTGGTCCGTCGCCGCAGACGTTCACCTGATAACCAATATCATTATCTGCTACCGCTGTAATTAAATGTTGAAATCCTTTTCTTCTAAGAAGCCGACCGGAAGTAAAGATTGATTTGTTCTTAGTATTAGGCAAGAACGAATCCGGATCAATGCCGTTTGGGATATAAATTAAATTAGTCAGATTGTTAGAAATATTTTTCTTAATTAAGCGCTTTAGATATTGGGATGGCGCCACCACATATTTGGAATTTACGGCTATACTTTTTAAAATGGGGCCGGTAAATTTGTGTAGAAAACTGAATCGATCAGGATTATAACCCGGCACATCGCTGCCATGACTGGTAACGATGTAGGGTAGTTTGTGACGCTTAAAAAGCCAATAAGCGATTACGCCGGTTGGAATTAAAAAGTGTGTATGACAAATATCATAGTTACGCTTTTTATGCAATTGGCTACTAAGTCGGTAGGCGGGGATCAAATAGGTTAGCTGTTCATGTGGATAGCACATCTCTTTTTTTGAACGCCAACACCTGACCCGATAAATATTTATATTATCCTTTATTTCAAATCGGGGTATATTTTTGAACCCCATTGTAATAACATCAACTTGATGTCCAAGCCGTGCGTAGCCCTTGGCTATCTCATAACTAACCGGACTTGCTCCTCCGCCAAGTGGCGGGAACTCATAGTTTAGTACAAGTATTTTTTTCATAAACTATTCTTTTTTTTATTATCTTGCATACCAACTATAATTTCATCGTGAAAATAGCCATTAGAAGCAACTAGTCCATTAGGAAGGGTTGGTTTTTCTTTATTGTAATGAATAACCCTTCCATTTTTATCAGTTACTCTACCGCCGGCTTCATGGAGAATAATGTCCGGTGCGCAACTGTCATATTCACTCATCCTATTAGTTGAATTAAAAAAACAGTCAGCGCCTCCCTCGGCAATTAAACTGATTTTTACTCCATTACTACCCATTTTAATTGGTTTAGGAAGACGCAAACACTTGGCTGTGTAGGCGTCGTCGTCACTATAGTGGTTACGACTAGTTAAGAATACAGCTTTATCTAAGCGATGATTTTGTGAAACTCGTAATCTTTTTGGAGATTTCCCGCTTTCACGCAAATAGGCCCCCTTGCCAGTCTGTGCAAAATAGAGCTTTTTTTGCAACGGTAAATATACGACACCAAGGATGGGGCGACTATAGTGTACCAAGCCAATCATTATAGAAAATTCACCCGTGCCTTGAATAAAATCGGTTGTGCCATCAAGAGGATCAACAATCCATACAAATTCTTTTTTCATACGTTCCCGATCGTCAGCCTTTTCTTCGGAAATCATCCCATAATTTTTGTTTTGTAATTGTGAAATAATTATGGCCCCAGATTGTTTATCAGCCTCCGTTACAGCCTCATTGTCTCGGTAGTCGATTTTAATATTTCTTTTGTAGTAGGTAAGTATCTTTTCACCGGCGATTTGTGCAGCAGTTTGTGCTCGAGCTAGATCAGACATTATAACTTGTTAATGTAATGATGTTTTTCAAGGTAGGTAAGCAACTTTTGTACTGAATTTTCTACGCTTTCTTCGTGTGTTAGTAATTCAAGATCAGGATTTTCTGGCTCTTCGTAGGGGTGGGAAATGCCGGTAAAATCTTTAATTTTTCCTTCTTTGGCTTTTTTATACATGCCTTTGACGTCGCGTTCTTTACATATCTCCAGTGGTGCGTTGACAAAAACTTCAATATAATTTTTCACTTCTTTTTTTATTAGTTCACGCTGACGGCGATAGGGAGAAATAAAAGAAGCCAGTACTATTACGCCATGTTTACTGAGCAGCTTGGCTACAAAGGAAACGCGTTTAATATTTTCATCGCGGTCTTCCTTAGAAAAACCCAGATCACCAGTAAGCGATTTCCGCACGATATCACCGTCAAGACTTTCTGTACTTACGTTACGTCGATGCAGTTCCTCTGCCAGTGCATTAGCGATGGTGCTTTTGCCCGATCCGGAAAGACCAGTAAACCATACTACGGCACCTGTTTTTTTATTGGCTTTGATTATATCTGTTTCAGACTTTTTTGGAGCGGTGCGTAAAATTATACCAGCCGCAATCGTATTATTTGTAATTTCATCAATAAGAATGAAGTTGCCGGTATTGCGATTTTTACTATAAGGATCAAAAAACAGGGGGTCGAGGGTTCTGATGAATGCTCGGCCAATATCGTTCATATTTAATTCATTATCTTTAATTCGATGAAGAGTATCAATATTCAGACGATAATGTAATCGTGGTATAAAGGCGCTGGTAGAGCGGGTAGTATGTTTTAGGATATATCTTTTGTTTAGTTCTAGTGGTGCTTCAGCAAACCAGGATATCATAGCTTCAATTTCATCACTTGTTTCTGGTTGGTTATTTTCCCGAATTATCATTTCTCCCCGACTGACATCTAACTGGTCATTAAGTGTTATCAATGCTGACTGTGGATTAAAAGCCTCTTTTTGATTTTTATTGTCAAAAACAATGTTTTTAATCTTTGATTTTTTATTACTTGGTAATAGCATAACTTGGTCGCCCTTTTTAATCACTCCGCCCTCAACTTTACCGGTATAGCCCCTTTCGTTGGGTGACAGTCGTATTACATTTTGAATTGGATATCTAAAATCAATCAAATTACGGTTACTGGAAATCTCAATATTTTCCAGTAAATTAAAAAGGGTAGTACCATTGTACCAGCTCATTTTAGTTCCCCGATTAACTATCATGTCACCATTCAAAGCTGATACGGGTATGAATTGTAGATCACGAATATCTAATTTTGCAGCAAACAAAGATAATTCATCTTTGATTGAATCGTAGGTCTCTTGTTTGAAACTAATTGAGTCCATCTTATTTATAACAATTATGATATGAGGTATGCCTAAAAGACTGGCGATAAATAGATGACGTTTTGATTGGGTGGTAATTCCATTATGGGCATCAATTAAAATTAAAGCCATGTCGGCATTCGATGCGCCCGTGACCATGTTTCTGGTATATTGTTCGTGACCCGGAACATCAGCGATAATAAATCTTTTTTTTGGTGTAGAAAAATATCTATAAGCTACGTCAATTGTTATCCCTTGTTCTCGCTCAGCCGATAAACCATCAGTGAATAACGATAAATCAACTTCGTTACCACCCCTTTTTTGACTAGTTTTTTTAATTGCCTCATATTGGTCTTCATAGATTAAATTTGTATCATAGAAAAGGCGGCCAATCATTGTGGATTTACCATCGTCAACGCTACCCGCTATTACTATTCTAACTAGTTGCTTATTGCTATCCGACACTTAAAAATATCCCTCTTTCTTTTTGGCTTCCATAGCACTTTCCGAGCTATAATCAATAGCTCTAGTTTCTCGTTCTGATTTTTTAGCTTTCAGAGTCTCCTCTATTATCATATCAATATTAGAAGCTGTAGAGGGGACGCAGCCTGTAGAAGGCGAACAGCCCAAAGTACGGTAACGGGTTGACATCTCTAGAACCTTTTCGTCTTCTTTTGGTTGAACAAATTCGTCTACTCTTAATAATACGTTATTTCGCTTAATTACCTTTCTTTTCTGGGCAAAATATAATGGGACAACCTCAATTTTTTCATGTTTTATATATTCCCAAATATCATTTTCCATCCAATTAGAAAGAGGAAAAATTCTAACCGATTCAGTCTCGTTGATACGGCAATTATAGAGGTGCCATAATTCGGGCCGCTGGTTTTTTGGATCCCATGAACCAATATCATTACGTAATGAAAATATTCTTTCCTTAGCGCGCGATTTCTCCTCCTCACGGCGGGCGCCGCCAAAGGCAGCATCAAATTCATTTTTTTTAATGGCCTCAAGTAATGGTTTGGTTTTTTTGTAATATATGTAGTTGTCAGTATTTGCTTCTTCCGGTTTCATTTGTTTAGCTGTTGGTTCGTTATTTTTCTCAACTATCAACTCAGCTCCGATCTTTTTAGTAAAATAATCTCTGAATTTAATCATTTCATTGAATTTGAAGCCAGTATCAATGTGCAATAAAGGAAACGGTAATTTGTTAGGATAGAAGGCTTTTTGTGCCAATCTCAACATAACTGAGGAATCTTTGCCAATGGAATAAAGCATGACGGGATTTTTAAATTCAGCAGTTGTTTCTCTTATTATATGAATACTTTCGGATTCAAGTTGTTTTAGATAGTTTATGCCGTAATCTCTCATAATATTAATTTATAGATCTATCCCACTGTATGGAATTCCAAGCGCGTTCATGTAAATAATAAAAAATAGATGTGGCCTTGGTTGGGCTGCGCTGCTGATCATCTGCATTTATATCACCGTTAGTCATTATCTTTCTTATTCTCAAAGATATCTTTTATGGCGTAAGCTTTACGATTACCATTAAAGTATGTTTTAACAGCAATATCAGCCAATAGGCCGGAAACAAATAATTGGATACCCGCTAGTACCAGAAAAAAAGCTACTAACGGCCAAATGCGATTAGCTAATGAAAAGCTGTAAAAGTATCTTAAGACGAATAATATTATTCCCAAAACCGATCCTGATAGTATAAGTAGGAGCCCAACACCGCCAAATAAATGTAGTGGACGAGACGCATATTTACGCCAAAACCAGACCGAAAGCATGTCAACAAAACCTTTAACAATACGGCGCCAACTATACTTAGTCTGACCGGCTACCCGGGGACGATGATTAACTTTTATTTCACCGATGCGAAAACCTTGCCATCTTAGCATGGCCGGAATAAAACGATGCATCTCGCCAAATAAAGTTAATTTATGAAAACATTCACGCCGGTATGCTTTCAGAGTACAACCCGAATCATGAATATTATCCTTTATTAAAATACTACGAAGAGTGTTAGCACCGCGTGAAATAAAATTCTTTGAAGCTGAATCTTTACGTTGCCAGCGCCAACCAGATACCACGTCATACCCTTCATTGATCTTATTGATTAGCCGGGGAATATCTTTAGGATCATTTTGCCGGTCCGCATCCATAGTTACTATGATCTCACCAGCGGCTTCATGAAAACCGGCATCCATTGCTGCTGTCTGGCCGAAATTTTTTCTAAAACGAATAATTTTTACCGGTCTTAAGGTTTTTAATTTCTTAAAAGTGTCATCCGACGAACCGTCATCGATAAATATAATTTCAAATGGCTGGTTTAAAGTGTTCATTACTGAAGTAATTTCCTGATGCAGCTGAATGACATTTTCTTGTTCGTTATATGTCGGAATTACCAATGAATATTTTATTTCCTCAATGTTGGTCATGTTCGATTATCCTTATACCATTTGATAAATTTATTCATACCGTCGGCGAAGCCGGTTTGCGGATTAAAATTTAATAATTGTTTAGCCTTGGTGATATCAGAATATGTTTGGTTAACATCACCTGGCTGCATCGGCAGTTGTTTTATTTTAGCTTTCTTGCCTAAAGCACTTTCTACAATATTTATAAATTCATTTAGAGTAACTGTGTTTGAATTACCAAGATTAATAATCTTAAAGCCAAAGTTTTTATCTAAGGTAGCCAATACCCCATCAATAATGTCGTCAATATAGGTATAATCTCGTCTTGTTTCACCCGTACCAAATTTTTTTAGTTCTTTGTCATTCCAGATCCATTCCGTAAATAGATATGGTGCCATATCCGGCCGTCCTTTTGGCCCGTAGACCGTAAAAAATCTTAGACAAACAGTGTCAATGTCATATAAGTGATGATAAGTAGACATTAATAATTCACCCGCTCGCTTAGTCGCTGCGTATGGCGAGATAGGACGATCAACTGAATCTTTTTCTGAAAAAGGAACCTTTTTTTGATTACCATACACTGATGAAGAAGAAGCAAATATAAACTTCTTTATTCCATTTTGACGAGCCAGTTCCAATAAGTTTTGGGTCCCATTAACATTTACACGAGTATAGAGCTGGGGAAACTTAAGTGAAGGCCTGACTCCTGCTCGAGCGGCGATATGAATTATGGCATCAATATTTTCAAATTGCCCGAAAGCTGACTGTAATTTATCCCAGTCAGCAATATCTACTTTTATTAAAATGTAGTTCTTATGAACCTTAAATAATTCTATATTCTCGTGTTTATAACGAGGATTATAGTAATCATTAAAATCATCAATACAGATAACACGATGCCCTCGTTCGAGTAGAGCTTCGGTCAGATGTGAACCAATAAAACCAGCTCCACCAGTCAACAAATAAGTTTTCATAGAAAAATATTAATAAAACAATGCAAAAACTGAGCACAACTATAACAGAAAATTAGGTGAGTGTAAAGATGCGAAAATAAGTGTTTTTTGTTGTAAACAATGGTTTTTTAAATTACTATTAGTTTATGAACCAAACCAACTTTAAACAAGAAACGTCTTGGCACAAACTGTTAGCTGATTTATTTCTGGCCTCTTTATTAATAGCTTTTATTATCATTACTTTTGACAAATTAGTACCGGGAATATTTATCGATAAATTACCAATGACATTATTTTTTGGACTGCCAGTAATTTTAGCTATACCGCTAATGATTATTAAATCGGATCAACAAAAAATTAATAATAAATTATTAGTAACAATATTTTTGATCTTTGGGATTATAATGATAATAACAATACCGACTACTCTCATTGTCAAGATTATTTTTACCCTGATAGTTACAATGCTAGCTGTCGGATTGTATATAATCACTTCGAATAAAAATAATTTTAATCAATACAATCGGTGAATAGAAATACATTAATCGTCTGGACTGTAGCAGGAGTGTTTTTTATATTGACTAGCTGGCCGGGAATATATCATGCCGGAGGTTATACTTCACCTGACGAAGAAATTAATTACATTGCTGCCGAATCATTTAGCGAGAATGGTAATTTTCTATTAGGTAACGCTTTAGCCGAAGACGATTTGGGTACCGTTAAACCCAGAAACGCCCAAATAGTAAATAATTATATTGTGCCCTTAAGTTTTTTAGGCTTCCCATTAATAATGGGAATCACGGCTAAGATATTTGGCAGCTGGATTATCTCATTAATAACGCCGCTTATAGTATCATTTGGCTTGGTGGCATTTTATTTTTTAGTGAAAAGTTATTGGGGCGAATTTATTGGCTTAGTAGGCTTTATATTGTTAACGATATTTCCCGGTTTATTATTTTTTACCTATAAAGGCCTTTGGCACAATGCCGTGTTTATCAGTTTACTGATAATTTCATTTTTTATGGCTGTGATTTACAAAAAGAAAGAAAGTTGGTGGGTAATAATTGTAGCAGGCGGTTTTTTTGGTCTAGCCATAACCATTAGAACAAGTGAATTGGTTTGGTTGATCCCCCTGATGATATTATGGCTTACTATTGCTTTGAGGAATATTAACTTAAAGAAAATTTTTACGTTTATTATTATTACCATCGTCTTCACCTTACCAATACTGTATTTTAATAGCCAAACTTTTGGTGGACCATTATCATTTGGCTACACGGCCGCTTTAGAAAGAGAGGGTAGCATTGTGTCAGAGACCAGTACATTCACCAGAGCGGTCAATCTATTAATACCATCGGATAATAAACTGTCAAATTATATCGACAATGGCCAAAGGTACATTGTTGAATTTTCACCACTTTACTTTTTGTTAATAATGTTAGGCCTCTTGAGTTTAATAGTAAAAAAAATAAATCAACAATTAAAAATATGGCTTATAATTATGTTCTTAGTTTCCGTCTGGTTGTTTTGGTATTATGCTGGAACAATATACTACGGGGGCACCACCACGGCTGATGGCCCAATTATTGGTTCATCTTATATCAGATACTTTTTGCCAATGACGGTATTGGTAATGCCCATCGCCGCCAGTGGCATTAAATGGATTATTGATCTATATCGCGGCAAGACCAGGCAACTTTTATTAGCAGCAATTATTACTATATTATTAATATCTTCAGTTCATATATTATTGTTTGATTCACAAAGTGGTCTGATAAAATATTTTAACGAAGATATTCCCCAAATTAACGAAGCTAGTGAATCGGTAATTAATTTAACCGAAACCGATGCCATAATAATTGCCGGCGCCAAAGATAAATTATTTTTTCCAGAACGAAGTGTTATTGGGTATAATGATATATCCGATAAGCACCTGAAAACTATCAGTAAACTAATTGGTGAATATGATCTATATTACAATGATATTGCTGAGCGCGATCTTACAACATTGAGCGAACTTGCGGCTGATAATAATTATTCTTTAAAATCGGTTGGAAATATTGGACAAGATATATTATATAAATTTGTAAAAAACTAAATTAGGTAACAATTTGAATAAGTCATTATATTTAACTTTAAAAACCCTAATATGGCTTACGCCAATAGTAGTATTAGTTTGGATAAGTAATATTATTATAATCCCTGAAGGTGAAGTATCATTTACTTACGACCAATCAGACGAAGAAAGTGTGATTACTGGTTTTAATAAGCGTGAAAAATATTCCGCTGAATATTTAAAGCAAAACAATACAGTCAGAGACATAAATGCTGATCAAGCAAATTTTTTTATTAATCAATTAGTACCCTTTACTGATATTGAGATTTCTCTTGATATAACCAGAATTTCTAGCCGAATATATTTAACTTCCGTAGGGAAGCCAGGTTTGGGATTAATAAGACAGCCATTATACTTACCATTACTTGACGACTATAATAACTGGACGATTGTTGAAGATGATAGTTTGTCGTTGTGGCAGAGAGAAAATAAATATAATAATATAGCTGATTTCCTAAGTTCGCCACCACCAGCCGACACAATAAGTGTTGAGAGTGTCAGGATTAAAGAACCTAATTTTGAAAATATTGATATAAAATTGGAAGATAAAATATTTAATCTTCCTTTAAGGGGTTCCCACAGTTTTTACGTAAATGTACCAAGTAATAAATTGTTTTTAGAAATAAGTAAGACCGATTTAAATAAATTAACTGGACCTGACCGGTTAACAGTTGATATTTATGATAAGAATAATAAAATTGTTCATAGTCAGATCATTGGTGATGACGGTGACGAAACGCCGAGTGAAATATTAGGCAAGACGCAAATTAATGTGATTGAGTTGACTAATTTGCCTGATCGGATTTATAGAATGGAAATAGCTGCCAATGACGATGTGATAATTGACTCGATAAAAACTAATAATGAATTAGTAATCTATCGACAGTTAAAATTATTTGATAAAGAAGATGAAAATAATATAGTTGAGGCCAGAGGTTTTCATCTAGTAATTATTAATGATGGTCAGAATGATGCTCGAATTTCTCTGGATGATAAAATCGTTTCAGTTAAACCTGATGAAAGTAAGATAATAAATATTGATGAAATTGTGACTATCGAAAATCTTAATAAGGTCCCCGTCAGGTATATAACTGACGGTGGTTTTATAGATCGGGACTTTAATTACTTTGATTATCAATATGGTTATGGCTTGTTGCCTAAAGAAATAGCTGATCAAATTGGAGTTGATTATGTATTAGCCAATTATCGTCAACCAGAAAAAGTAAATGAATTAACACGGACCAAAGCCTCATACCAACTGAATGATTTATTCTACACAGATGCCGGTTATAATTTTATTATTAATATAGAACAAGATAATTTACTACCCATGGCCCTCGGCCAAGTAACATATACCACCACTCGACCGCAAATTTCTTCAATAAACTTACCAGAGCTGGCTAAAAACATGTTTAAATTTTTAAAAAGTGTCTGGCGCATACAAGTAGCAAATTAAAAAGTCATTTGATATAATATTATTTATGATTAGTGGAGTAATAATAAAGAAACTTAAAGTTCATCAAGACGTAATTGATAAAGATGAAGTTGTAAAGCAACCGGGGATCCTAATGGAAATCATCAGGAGTGATGAGGGACTTTTAAAAAAATTTGGTCAGAGTACGATGACCATAGCTTATAAAGATACTATTAAGGCGTTTCACTGGCATAAGAAGCAGGACGATCTGTGGTTTGTCGCTACTGGCAAAGCATTAATTGTGCTGCATGATTTACGCGAGAACTCAGAGACCAAAGGGGAGACAATGACCATTGAGGCTGGAGCAGGTAAATATAAATTAATAGTGATACCCAATGGAGTCGCCCATGGTTATAAAGTACTGTCTGAGGAACCAGTGATGCTTTTCTACTATACTACCGAAACATACGATCCAAACAATCCTGACGAAGAACGAATTACGATGAATGACAATAGAATAAACTTTAATTGGTCAGAATATTAAATGAAAGAGCCAAACATCATCATCTATGGCTCAATGGCTCATGACCGGATACTGAACTTTCCTGGACGTTTTGCTGATCATATTCTTAAGGATAAGATCCATGTCCTATCGGTAAGCTTTGGTATCAGTGAATTCAATGATAATTATGGTGGTACCGCAGGTAATATCGCCTATAATCTTTCCCTGCTTAAACAACAAGCCAATATCATCGCCGCTATTGGTAAAGATGACGACAAGTATCGATTATGGTTAAAATTTAATAATCTTAGCCAGGCCGGAATTGAGGGAGTGCCTAACGAGCCGACAGCGCTTGTTTATATATTTACTGACCGAGATGATAACCAAATTGCTGGTTTTTATCCTGGGGCGATGAAAAAAACAGTGAAAGTAAGGCTAAGTGAAATGATGAAGAAAAATTCATTTAATTATTTATTATTAGCACCAGGTAATAAGAACGATATAATCAGACTAGGCAGTGAAGCCCAAAAGTTAGAAATTCCTTATATGTTTGATCCCGGACAATCGTTACCACTGTTTAATAAATCAGAACTCAGAAAATTAATAGACGGAGCCGATATTCTTATTTCTAATGATTATGAATTAAGTATGATCGAAAAAATCACTGGTTGGAAGGCCGGTACTATTGAGGAAAAAGTACATATATTAATAACTACCTTAGGTCCCAAGGGGTCAGTCGTCAGACACGGCAAAAAATGTTATCGTATATCGGCTGGTAAGCCTAAGAACGAATCAGATCCAACCGGAGCCGGAGATGCATTTCGCGCGGGTTTTCTTACCGGGTATTTGAACGGTAAAGATTTAAAAGATTCAGCCCGTCTTGGCTCAACTGTCAGTCTTTACACAGTTGAGAAATATGGCACCCAAACGCATCAATTCAACTTAAAACAAATTAAAAATAGATATTATAAAAATTATAAGAGTAAAATAAGTTTATGAAATACGATATTAAGGATATTAAACTGGCAAAAAAAGGTTATAAAAGGATCATGTGGGCAAATAATAACATGCCCGTGTTGTCTGAGATCAGGAAAAGATTTAATAAGACCAAACCATTAAAAGGAGTGAAACTAGCGGCCTGTCTTCACGTCACTACTGAAACTGCTAATCTGATGCGGACATTAAAAGATGGCGGAGCCAGTGTGGTATTATGTGCTTCAAATCCACTTTCGACACAGGATGATGTAGCAGCATCTTTAGTTAAAGATTTTGATATTCCCACCTTTTCAATAAGAGCAGAAAACCGGAAGGTGTACTATGAGCACCTTAAGGCTGCTCTCGACACAAAGCCGCACATCACGATGGATGACGGCGCTGATCTTTTCACCGAATTAGTGAAAAATAGACAAGGGCAACTAAAAGATGTCTGGGGCTCGACCGAAGAAACCACTACTGGTGTTATCAGGCTTAAAAGTATGGAAAAACAGGGTGTGTTGCCAGTGCCGGTAATCGCGGTGAATGACTCACAGACCAAGCACCTTTTTGATAATCGTTACGGCACCGGACAATCAACGATCGATGGCATACTTCGAGCGACGAATCTTCTGATCGCCGGCAGCACTTTTGTGATCTGTGGATATGGCTGGTGTGGTCGGGGGGTATCTATGCGTGCTAAAGGCATGGGCGCTGAAGTGGTAATTTGTGAAGTCGATCCCGTTAGGGCATTAGAGGCGCGGATGGATGGATTTCGGGTAATGCCGCTAACAAAGGCCGCGACAATCGGTAATGTATTTGTGACAGTCACTGGTGATGCCAAAGTTATAACAAAAGAACATTTTGAAAAGATGAAAAACGGTGCTATCATAGCGAACGCCGGTCACTTTGACGTGGAAATAGATATCAAGGCACTAAAGAAAATGTCCAATAAATACTATGAAGCACGTAAAGAAGTTATGGCTTACGAAATATCAAGGAAAAAGACAGTTTATGTGTTGGGCAGTGGTAGATTGATTAATCTGGCCGCGGCTGAAGGACACCCCGCCATGGTGATGGATATGAGTTTTGCCAATCAAGCACTAGCCGCTGAACATATTAAAAATAATCATAAACAACTTGATGATATAGTTTACACGCTGCCTAATGAAATAGATGAATTTATAGCTACACTTAAGTTAAAAACTATGGGCATAAAAACGGATAAATTGACCGACGAACAGGAGAAATATCTTAGCTCCTGGAAAATTGGGACCTAAACTATGAAAATACTTGTTACCGGCGGTGCAGGTTTTATAGGCTCTAATTTTATCCATTACTGGATGCGAGAACATCCAGCTGATTCTATTATTAATTTGGACAAATTAACATACGCTGGAAATTTAGAGAATCTGGAGAGCATCGATAAAAATCCGAATTACGAATTTCACAAATTTGATATCACCTGCCGTAGGAATGGTGCCTATAATGATATGGATTTTCAAAAGCTGGTTGAGTTAGTTAAAAAGTGCGACGTCGTAGTACATTATGCAGCTGAGTCACACGTCGATCGTTCTATAGCTAGCGCCCAGGAATTTGTAATGACCAATGTCGTTGGCACCCAGCTGTTGCTCGAGGCAGCACTTGCAGCGGGAAAGAAACGCTTTCATCACGTTTCTACCGATGAAGTATTTGGTCAGCTGGCACTTGAAGACAATACTAAATTTACTGAAACGACGCGCTATAATCCGAGAAATCCATATTCAGCATCAAAGGCGTCATCGGATCATTTTGTTCGGGCGTATTGTCATACTCACGGTCTGCCAATTACAATAACAAACACGGAAAATAATTATGGGCCATATCAATATCCCGAGAAGCTTTTACCCTTGGCCATAACCAATCTATTAGAAGGTAAAAAGGTTCCTATCTATGGTGACGGTAAGTATATTCGTGATTGGCTATATGTTGATGATCATTGCCGGGCAATTGACCTGATATTAGAAAAGGGAAAGATCGGCGAGACTTACTGTATTGGTGGACTGACCGAGGATGTTAACAATCTTGAATTAATACAAAAAGTTCTTGAGGTAATGAATAAGGATGATAATTCACTAGAATTTGTTAAAGATAGACCTGGACATGACAGGCGTTATGCTGTTGATTGGACTAAGGCCAAAAATGAGCTGGGCTATGTACCAAAGCACAGTCTAGATGAATATTTAGAAAAAACAGTTCAGTGGTATGAAGACAACGAGGCTTGGTGGAAAAGAATTAAAAGCGGAGAATATCTTGAATACTATAAAAAACAATACGTCGAAAGGTAGACGATAATGAAAGTATTGATATTGGGTGCCAAAGGAATGTTGGGGCACGCTTTAGTAGAAGTATATAAGGAACATGATGTAATAGCGTGGGATCAGGAGGAGCTTGATATTGCCAACAAAAGTAAAGTACGTGAAATAATACCAGAAACTAAGGCTGACATAATAATAAACGCAGCTGCCTTTACTGATGTAGACGCCTGTGAAGAAAAAAGGGCTACAGCCTATAGAGTCAATGGCGAAGCGGTGGGCTATCTTGCACTGGCAGCTGATGAAATGAACATACCGATAGTACATATTAGCACCGACTACGTTTTTAGCGGTAAAAAGAAAGAGGGTTATAGCGAAGAAGATATACCTGAACCAATTAATTCTTACGGCCGATCAAAACTACGAGGTGAACAGCATCTAAAAGTAAATGCCAAACAATATTATCTTATACGCACGGCTTGGCTTTTTGGACCAGATGGTAATAATTTCGTTAAGACGATAGCAAAACTATGCAAAGAAAAGAACCAGATTGAAGTGGTAAACGACCAGTTTGGCAATCCCACCTATTCTAAAGACTTAGCAGCAAATATTTACAGGTTAGTATATGAAAAGCCAGATTTTGGTATTTATCACTTTACCAATAGTGGAGTGGTGAGTTGGTATGACTTTGCTAATGAAATTGTGAAGTTAATAAATCCTCAATGCAAGGTGTTACCAGTTGATTCTGATAAAAATAAAAAACCGGCTAAAAGACCAGCTTATTCAATTCTACTAAATAACAAGTTTTATAAGATGCGTAATTGGCAAGATGCTTTGAGAAATTATATCTATAAAATTGACGAAGATAATGAATAAAGAGTAGTATATTTATTATGAAAGGTATTATTTTAGCCGGAGGAGCGGGGACCAGATTGCACCCCATAACAAAAGTTACCAGCAAGCAATTACTGCCGATATATGATCGGCCAATGATATATTACCCCCTGCAAACATTACTAAATGCCGGTATTAAGGAAATACTAATTATTGTTGCCCCAGAAAATGCTGGTGACTATTTAAAATTACTTGGATCAGGCAAAGAATTTAAAGCAAAATTTGCTTATGAAATTCAAGATAAGCCCGAAGGCTTAGCCCAAGCATTTATTATTGGTGAGACATTTATTGGTGATGATAATGTAACCATGATACTTGGCGACAATTTATTTTTAGCAGATACTGGACCGATAACACAAGCAATTCAAAATTTTAAATCTGGTGGCATCATAATCACGCGTGAAGTGAATGATCCCGAGCGCTTTGGCGTAGCCAAGTTTGATGATAAAGGTGAATTGGTAGAAATTATAGAGAAACCTAAAGATCCGCCAAGTAATCAGGCGGTTACCGGTCTATACGTGTATGATAATAGGATTATCAAATTTGCCCAACAATTGAAGCCATCGGCTCGGGGAGAGTTAGAAATTACTGATCTCAACAATATTTATCTAAAAAATAAAGAACTGCAAGCTATTGAGTATAAAGGGAAATGGCTCGACACCGGCACATTTGACACTTTGCTTGATGCGGCCAATCACGTAGCCGAATTGAATAGGGGATCTAAGTTATTTTAATTCTGTTTAGACCCTGGCTGGCTGAATAATATATCACATCATTTTCGGTAGTCATGATTATATCTGCCTCCAGAGCTTGAGATAATAATTTTTCTTTTTGTAATTGAGTTTCAGAGTCCGTATCGATCAAGTACACTCCTTTTTTTTGTTTATACAGTAAATGATAATTATTAAACCAATTAATTTCTGCAATATTAGCCGAGGTTCTCTCAAGTAGATTCAATTCATAATCATGACTAGAACTTGCTACCCATATTTCATTTTCCGAAGCTAGAAAAAAAGCAGAACGATTTTTGTTCCAGGCCGTGGTGCGTGGTATAAAGGTGAGGTTGATATTTAATAATTGCTGACCGTCAAGTAATAGCATCAGTGGTTTGGTATTTGATATCAAACCAATATGATGGTTGATTGAATTCTCGATAAAATTATAATCATCATTGGCCAAAGCATACTCTTCAATAGTATCCCCGTTGGTTGAAATTAATTCTAATGAAGTTTTGTCAGTTAAGGTCCACAACTGGTCACTGGAAGCCTTTATTGACGATATTATATTATCAGAACGAATAATGTTTATACTGCGATCAGCTAATTTAATTAAATATAGTTGTTTGCTGGTCTGGGCAATTAAATTTACACCATTGAGCCAGTAAACTTCGGAAAACGACAACTGGCTAAGTGCTGGCAAAGTAGTGATGTCATTATTTGCTCGGTCAACAACGCTATATTGTCCTTCACCGGTTTTAATTAAAATTTTATTTGAATCATCTGACCATTTTGCGGATATTATTTTCTTACCAATTGTTATATCCTGCTGATTGTTATTGTCGATATTTATTATTTGTAAAACTGAATCCTGTCCAGACTCTAAATAAGCTAAAAATTGTTGATTTGGGGCAGGCCAAAAGCTGGTAACCACATCAGCAGAAATATTTTGATTGTCAAAGTTTTTTTTAATCAATAAAGGCGAATCTATAATGGTTGACTGTTCAGTATAAATTTGAAAATTAGTTTGCCAGGGACGATAGTTATCTTTTGTAAGTACTAGATCATAACTACCAGGATGGAGATCGGCGAATCTACTGGGGGTAGTTTTTTCAGTATTTTCACTATTTATTGTAACTTTCGCACCAGCTGGTGATGAATCGACAATTAATACACCAGTTTTATAAATGCTAAAAGTGACTAGGGAAAATCTATACCCGGTAGTGAATAAGATAATTATTGGCGTTAAGACAATAAAAATAATTGAAATAGTCAGATAATATATTCGTCTCTTTTTAACATCCATAATTATTGACGTATATTGAGTGGTGGGGTAAAGTGGAATAAGTTTATCAACTATTTAATACTTTGTCATTGAGCCCATGCCGGTTTTTAAAATTAAAGGACAACAACCACTTACTGGCGAGATTGCCGTAAGCGGAGCCAAGAACGCTGCCTTAAAATTGATGGCAGCTACAATTTTAATTGACCAAACATGCACGCTCAAGAATGTGCCAGATATTTCTGATGTAAAAATGTTAATAAAATTAATGGAAAAACTTGGCGCTAAAATTCAACAAAAAGAAAATAATACTTTAGTTATTAACTGTAGTAACATTACCAGCACCGTAATAGATACCAACTTATCAAAAAAATTGAGAGCCTCAATCATGTTAGTCGCACCATTGCTGGCTAGATTTGGTACAGCTGACTTGCCACACCCCGGTGGATGCATAATCGGCAAAAGGCCAATTGATATGTTTATAAAAGGCTTTGAGAAATTAGGAGCCGAGGTCAGAATATCCGAAAGTCATTACCATTTTAAAATCAATAAATTGGTTGGTAATAAAATTGTATTCCCCTGGATCTCTCACACCGTAACTGAGAGCATGAT
Organism: Patescibacteria group bacterium; assembly: GCA_042570545.1. Taxonomy (GTDB): domain Bacteria; phylum Patescibacteriota; class Patescibacteriia; order JBHPGJ01; family JBHPGJ01; genus JBHPGJ01. The sequence goes on from JBHPGJ010000005.1 coordinate 70,512, forward strand.
ATTGGCAGCCTGTCTTGGCAAGGGTGATACGGTGTTGGTAAATGCAGCTCAGGAGCCCGAGGTGGTTAATCTTGCTGATTTCTTAAATATTAGTGGTGCAAAAATTGAGGGTGCGGGAACAAACCAAATAAAAATAACCGGAGTATCCAATTTAACTAGTGGGGAGATCGAAATAATACCTGATAGATTAGAAACTGGTACTTTTAGTATATTGGGAGCCCTGGCGGCAAATGAAAAATTAACAATAACCAATTGCCGGCCAGAACATTTGGAAGTTTTTTGGGAGGCTTTAAGGCAGATTGGCGTTGAAGTAGATTATGACGCGTCAACCGTTGAAATTAAGAAAGCTAAAAACTTAAAAGCCCACGAAGTGAGAACTCATGAATATCCTGGACTGGCGACAGACTTACAACCACCACTGACATTGTTGTTAACACAGTCAAAGGGGATGAGTCTTGTCCATGATATTATATATGAAGGACGTTTGTTTTATACCGAATTATTAAATAAAATGGGTGCTCATATTATTATGGCCGATCCTCATCGGGTAGTTGTAGAAGGGCCAACAAAATTGTATTCCGGTAGCTTTAGCAGTCCCGATATCAGAGCAGGTATGGCCCTGGTAATGGCTGCCATGATTGCTGAAGGAACGACCACAATTGATAAAGTTGATTTAATAGATCGTGGATATGAGAAAGTAGATCAGCGTTTAAATAAAATCG
>JBHPGJ010000006.1:0-69404 GCA_042570545.1 Patescibacteria group bacterium
AGACATGATCTGGTGGTGCTCTTCCGGTATTACCGGAAGTTTTGCTCGACCGCTGGTACCGCCTACCCAGTTTCTGTTTTCCGGCCTACCCCATTCTGACGATAGGAAACTGATCAGATGCTGAGGGATAGATTCCAGTGCAATATGTCCGCCGGCATTGCAACCAAAGCAATGCCAGATGGGTGGATTAGCTGTCAGCTTGACCGACATGGAGGGTGTATCGTCATGATGATCGGGCATCAAACACGACACCTTACCGCCGTCATCACCAAAGCGCCAAGTTCTTACCTCTCCTGATTCGATCACCTGTAAAAGGGCGTCTAGATGCAGGTGGTAAATGGGTCGACCGTTCCGATTGCCTACAATCTCGATTACTCGAGAGTCGTCGACAAATTCCGGCTGCCAATTTCGTTGTTCCTCGATGACATCGACTGCTGTTCTGGCCATTTCACTGACCGGCAGCAAAGTATATTGAGGAGAAACGTTGTTAACGGCCTGTCTAATCAGTCGCTTACCGCCATTGCCAGCTAATATCCCAACCAGGTGACCCATGACCAAGTTATCCAAGCTTCTTACCGAAGCACGTCGTCTGGCAATTGGGTAATTGCTTACCACATCATCAAGAAAACGCTGTTCTCTCTCCACTGATGTCATGGCTATTTCGTGTATAACCGGCCCCGATGGAAGTAAATACCACAGTTGCCCGTGCAGAGTGAAGTCCTTGGTATCCCACAGCTTGGCATTCTGGGCACCCAGATGATGATCAAAGGGAATCATTGTCAGGTACCGTCTCAATTGCTTAACATGCTCAGCTATCGGCTTGGTACTAACATCAGGGGCGATCATATCCTGACCGCTCTGAAGAATATCACCGACAAGAAATTTCCAGTCGATTACGGCGATATCCAAGTGCTGTCTGAATATCTTGCTCAACTCCTGAATCAAGTGGCCCGTCGATTTAAACTGGCTTCTCGACAACTGGGCCAGAATTCTCAACTGATTCCGATTAGGTTTTCGCCCACCGATGGTCAGTATTTCTATAGCATCGACTCGTCCACCGCCAATTCGATGGCGGTGAGCAATGACCGGTAATTCACGAAATAAAACGTGATTCCGGCGCCGACGTCTATAATAAATAACTGTCGCTGCCCAACTCATCAGGGTCATCATGGTCAAATACCCATCGGGATCCTTGCCGTACTGTTTGAGTCGTCTGAGATGCTTGCCAAACAGAGTAGATAAGTCATGGTCAAGCCGCCAAATACTGCCTCCTTGGCCTGAGTCCAATTTCCAGCTAGAAGTATCCACTTTCTTCAGTGCTGTCCGCCAATTGTACTTAATCCGGCGCATTAGCGTACTTAGCTCTTGTACACGCTGCCGCCGCCGATCTTCTTGCTGAGACTGGTCAGCTGACAGTAATCCGGCAAACAAGTTATTCTGGGGATCATCTTGAATACTGTTTGCCTGATCCAGCTTCCTGGCTACCAGCGCACCTGTCATCAGCTCATGAATTGCTTGATGACCAATCAGGCCGTGATACAGATGAGCAGATTTCCTCGAAGTCGTCTGCCCGGTAACCAATTTCTCCAGCTCTCGTGAACGATGACTGCGAACAACCCGTCGCTCTAGATCAGCTACCGATATAGCTGTGTTGTTCTGCTGGTGTTCTCGGCTCAGCTCGCATAGATAGGCCAGGGCCTCTGCTATCGTATCGGCTTTTCCCGCCGAAATTGTGGCCTGAACTACTAAGTCAAGTCCGCCAAAGAAGTACCTTTCCCATACCCATCGCTTAAACTCCGGCGACGGGTCAGGAATAGTTCTTATGTCCTCGGCCGTTACCGTAATGGCAACGGTTTGAGTACTAAAAGAATCTTCCATTACCGCCTCCAGGGTTTGGATTGATAGACTAATTTGTGATAGAACCACCCCTTTTATACAGTTATCAAGAGTAATCGTCAAGAATTTTGATAACAAAAATAAGGAAACTTAACGTTTCCCTATTTTTTAAATCTATTTATTCAGTATAAGTAGAGGTGCCGATCACCACGATTGTTTGTCCGCTGTCTTCACCAATGCTTATAGACACTGTACGGTTTCCTTTTTCTGCCCCAATCGAATAGCCTGATGGTAACTGCATGGATAGCGTTTCACTCCAGCCGTCATTGGCCAGTTTACTGTCATACTCTGCCTTGACTTCATCCATAGATTTATTAGTTTGAATAGACACCGTATGTGACTGACCCTCGGTTACTGATGTGGCTGAGGTTATGGTGCCATCTACTACGTGTATATCGCTGGGAAAATCATCAGGCAAGCTGACATTTTCGCCGGCCTGGAAGGTCCCGGCATTGGTATTAAATGTTACGCTGTTGTCATCCAAATCCACCTCAGCCGCACCGTTGGTGGCTCGCTCAATGGAAGATTCGATGTTTTCTTCGGCCGCCTCGCGACCTAGTACGCCCCATAGTATTCCGCCAATGGCTAGAACAGCCACGACAACAACTATGGCAATGGTGGTATTTTTGTTCATATTATTGTTGCTTAATTATCAGTTCTATATTAATTAAATATCTACTTGGTAAAAAAGGCAAGCGCAATGTCTAATCACTAGTAATCGGTGTTCCGTCACCTAATAAGATTTCCTCTTCTTCATTCAGGCCCTCGCCCAAGGCACGACTGCCATAGCACTTACTGGTGTTAAATAAATCATCCTGTCGAGCGCGTAAAAATAGTAAATAAGGTGGTTGTCCACTGGCAAAGTGGAGATCGTCCTTAACCTCTAGCATCAATTGTTCCTCACTGCCTTCGGCTGGACTGGCCGCAATGATAATTCCATTGTCGGGAATAGCACCCTTATACAACAATGTTGGTGTAATTAATACGTCTGCTCCAGTCTGGCCGGGAATGACGGCAAATACACTTCCGATAACAATGATATCAGCATCTAAAATATTTTCATCAACAGTACGATCTGGACAGACTAATTTGCTTTTAAATAAATTCTTTATTGGCGCGTCCAGCAGCAGCCAAAAAATCCCCAGGATTATAACTATTATAACTGCCCACATAATTACTTTCCGGCGTCGGCCAAACGCTTGTCCACTGAAACTTTTACTGAAGCGGTATTGGTCTTCCATGATTTAAAGATAGTTTTAATAAATATTTTTAGTCGATCAAGTATATTCTATCACAATGATGAATAATTAAAATCAATTGTTCCGTCATTTACCTGCTGATAAACATTTAGCGAACTACTGACAGCCAGTCTGGCCAAGAGCTCATGAGCGGCTTGTTCGTTCATGACAATGGGCTGACTATTATTTATCTCGATCGGGATAATTTGGATGACATTATAATTCTCAGACAGGCTGATCTTTAAAGCGATCGTCTCTTGTGTCTGACTGGAAAAATACTGGTCAAAAATAAAATTACCCAGCGAATAAAATATTACCGTATCTTTATATTTTTCAATCTCTTGTAAAACGTGTGGATGGTGACCAATAATTATATCAGCTCCGCTATCTGCCAGCCTGTGGGCAAGTGACTGCTGTCTAGTATTCGATACGGATTGATATTCATTGCCCCAATGAATATTGATTATATCAATAGCTTCATCAGATAATTCTTTTACCAGCTTAATCGCTTGATCTTCCTTAAAGGCCGGCCAGACAGCACTGGTTAACCCAAAAAAGCGGAATTGTTGATTATTAATGTCTACAGTTTCAACATATTCCCGGCCCACTTCCCGTGGGTGTCCAAAGGCTGTCACCTTGGCCTTGGCTAATTCTTCTTGAGTGTTAGCAAAGGCCACTGGGCCAAAATCAAAAGTGTGATTATTGGCCAAAGTAACAATGTCAATATTATTATCCTTTAGGATTGGAGCGATATCTTTATCAAAATTAAAGCGCATTGTGTAATCAGCTGTCTGTCGATGATTTTCGACTATGGGACCTTCCAAATTAGCAATTACTGAATCTACGCTTTTTAGTAAGTTGGCCACTCCAGCAAAGGGATAACTAGCGCCGTGTCTATTCATTAACGTCTCGACATGCCGACCCAACATCACGTCACCAATTGCCAGCATGGTAGTGCGATTGGAATTAAGGGGAAGATGTTCAATTACAACATCAGTAGTGACTGGTTCATTGTCTGGTACGGTATTTGTTATAACCGAGGTAACTACTGTCGATTGACCATTTACTATTATCGCCAGACCAAATAATAAACTAACAACTAATAATGAGAATATAAAAACGGTTACCGTGCTTCGAATATTAATTCCGATTTTATTATGGTTGGTGTTTCTCAAATTTTTCCATCTAAGCCACTGATCGGACATGCTTAGTATATCATAAGTATTTCTAGAAATTTTTTTTCGTTATATACATCGTGTATACTACAGCCATGTTAACCGTGAAGACTTGGCTCAATTTGGGCATAATAATTATAATCGCTTGTTTCGGGGTGTTTCTGGCCTTTAATCACGCCCATCAAACAACAATTATCACTTCGGATTCAATAACCTATATTGATGCCGCTCGGCATATGGCCGATGGTTTGGGTTACCGGACAAGTCTTCTGTCCTTCTCTGACGGTGGTTCAAATCCTTCCTTAACTTTGTGGCCGCCATTTTATGCCATGACCATAACGCCATTGATCTCGGCCAATATTGATCCAATTTATGCCGGCCGGATAATAAGCGCTTTGGCTTATGGATTATTAATTATAGTTATCGGCTTATGGATCAGGTCATCAAAAGGACCGCTAATGGGCGTTGTGGCAGCTACCATTTTATTAACCTTACCCGCCCTTATTGATACGGCTACTACCGTTTTATCCGAGTCTTTGTATACCTTAGTATTTATCATATCGGTTTGGTTGGGCTGGATTGCCATTAAACATAACCGGCTTACTTGGTGGTTTATATTCGGTCTGGTCATCGGACTGAGTGCATTGACAAAATATTTGAGTATTGTTTTAGTTGCCCTTATTCCTATCGCTGCACTGATTCTGGCTAAGCGTAATAAAAATTACCGGTCAGTGATTAAACCAACCTTGATTGGACTGGCTGGCGCTGCTTTATTTATTCTGCCCCTGTTGATGCGCAATGTTATGCTCGGTCAGCCGCTGGGCGGTGGTGAGCGATTAGTATCAACCGTACCGTTTCTATCTAACATTGGCGACACAGTAAAAACATTAGCAGCGGATTTTAGTAGCAGCCTTTTGTGGATAGCAATTTCTATTAGTACTTTGCTGGCCTTGATAATTATTATATGGCGCCGCAAATTCTTACGATCTTGGAAGAAAATTTCCTGGCCACTCATTGCTGCTGCTACCTATACGATCGGTTTGATTGTAATACGTTCGGTAGTACATGTAGACCGAATCTACACTAGATATCTAATGCCGATATATCCCTTGATCATTTTTATTGTGATAATTCTGCTTTGGGATGCAATAAAAATAATAAATGGACGCTGGGCCAATATTGCTATGGGAATTGCGGCCATAATCTTTTTAGCTTGGGGTATTAAAACCTATGATTTTCAAGCCGGCAAATTCCAGGCCGAGCCAACATATCGAGCTAGGGTGGTACAGAAGCAGACAACTGAAAATGATTTAATAATCGGTAATATTGCCCGTGAGTATAATCTATATCTGGGAAGAGATGTTATACAATTGTATAGTGACGAACGTTCACCTCAATTAACCACTGAGTTAACCCGAGAATTAACCCATAAATGGTCCAGCGCATATAATCGAATAATAATCGCTGTGACACCAGATCTTCATGCAGAATCTTATGGTGAATATGTCGCCAGCTTAAGCCGGGGCGAAAAAAATGATCTTGAATTACTTGAACAAACTGACAGAGTTATCGTCTACGAAGTACCTAGGTAATAAATAATTTTTCCTAAATATCAATTTCTCTATAGGGTGGCCACGGTTTCCATATTTCTTTTTGCTTAATATGTACCGAATTGGAAGTTACCAGCTCGCCAAAGCCATCCACATCTTTTGGCTTTATGGTAAAGTACCAATCATCATTACCATAGGTGTATCTAGACAAGATAATTTCTCTATCATTTAAGTTTGTTTGTAATATTCCATTTCTATACCAGCGTATTTCAGTAGCACCTTCTGGATCACCGTTTTCATCAAAGTATGTATAATGGGCAGTCAAACTGCTAGTCCAGTTCGGATTTTCCGGAGTGATATAAAGATCCCTGGCTTCTGGCGTGGTAGGAATAAAATACAGAGCGCCCATATCCATACAAGTACCATCAGGATCTTGATCATCAGGATCACTCAGACAATCAATCCCATCGTTATCTAGGTCAGGGTGCCCTGCGTCAATGCATAGTGAGCTTCTTTGAAGATGATAATTATTTTCATTTGGATCCAAGAACAATGGATCAACATTCAAATTGCCTGTGCCAGCAAAACCACCCTGAATGTCAGAATAAGTTATATCAACAGTTCCTCTAATGAAGTAATTGGGCGTATTGTCCCAAATTATAGTATTTTTTATGTTTAATGGTGCAAATAGTGAATACAAACCGCCACCCCGAGAAGACGCAGTGTTGCCTGTTATTGTATTATTATTAAATGCAATTACTGGATCATTAAATAAATACACACCACCTCCATCTACAGCTTCATTATTTGCTACAATATTATTAGTAAATGATATTACATCAGGAGTTCCTGCGAAATAAACACCGCCTCCCCAATCAGTAGCAGTATTATTTATTATTATATTACGAGTAATTGTTGCCCTGGTATAATTAATATAAATTCCACCACCAGTAGGAGCTTCGTTCCCAGTAACAATATTATTTCTGATAGTAGGAAAAGAATTATAGCCGCAATAAATACCACCGCCATGATTAATGGCGCTGTTATCTTTAATTATATTATTTATTATCGTTGGTGAGGTATCATCATCACAATATATTCCTCCACCATATAATTGTCCGCTGCCATTTTGTATAGTAAATCCATCTAGTACTGCTTCTTCTGTTTCTATATTACTGAACTTAACTACTGTATTAATCTCTCCGCCATCAATGATCGTATCCTCAGCTTCAGCTATACTCAATATTGTAATATTTTTTCCTGAATAATCTATAGAAGTATATATACCAGGATCAACTTTAATAGTATAACCGTTTTGAGACTCGTCTATTGCTTCCTGTATTTGTATATAACCTTCATTTACAGAATTCATACTTTGGTCATATAGCTGGACCGGATAATATACTGAATCAATCTGTCTTTCATAAGCTCCCATATCCACATAGTTAGGGTTGCCAATACCAGTATTAGGTGACACTCCAAGATCATCATATCTGGTATTATAATCTAAATCTAAATCAGGACTGATCAAGCCATCTGCTGCATCACCATCACCAGCATCAATGGCTGGTGAAAAAGTTCGGAGCATAAAGTTATCTTCTATTGGATTCATGAACATGGGATCACTATCAATATTTCCCGAACCAGTAAAGCCATCCTGAATCACGGAATAATTTACTGATAAAATATCGCCTACTCCAGTTGTGTAAATTCCACTACCTTGCGTAGCTATATTATCCCAAATAATATTGTTGGTAATTAAAGTATTTATATTTACTGTGGAATATAAGCCGCCCCCATCATTTATCGCATTATTTTTTGTAACGGTATTATTTATAATATTAGCAGAAGAGCTTTCAATATATAATCCAGCTCCATTGTTTGTAGTCGTATTATTAATTATCTTATTACTATAAATAACCGGTGAGGCATTGTTAATTGCATAAATACCTCCGCCAGAATCTGCATTATTGGTGGCAATAATATTATTTTTTATGATTGGACTAGCACCATCAATGCTAATCCCTCCGCCGTTTGTGGCATCGCCATTCTGCAGGGTAAAACCATCAAGCACTGCTGAGCTTGTCTCTGCATTATGGAAAGCAATCACACTCGCTTCAGACTTTCCATCAATAATTGTTACCTCGGGGCCGTCTACACTCTTTATGGTTATATTTTTACCGTTATAATCTATGTTTTCATTATAAGTACCTGCTGAAACAAGTATGGTCTCACCGTCTGAAGCAATGTTAATGGCGCCTTGTATGGTAGGAGAATCTATCGGCACTTGTATTGGCCCTAATTGAGAGTTATAAACCTGTAATGCAGGATCACCCAATAAATTTAAACCAAATAATGTCCACCTCATGTAGTTTATAGTATTGGCATCATTAATAAATGTAATTTTTAAATCCGCTACTGTTTCGCCAATACGATAATACTGTTCAGTAAAAAAGGATTTATAAAATTCTTTGTCTAAATAATCAAAATAAGGAACAAATCCATCTCGGCTACTGCCGACATAAACCATGCCTCCGCCATTGGGATTTGTTACCCAATGCTCACCAATACTGTCTTCGTCTATTGCCGCTGCCCAGCAACCTCCGGAATATAAGATAGAATATCTGGGACTGGGTGTGCCATTAGTCAAACTATCAATGTCACTAATAAAGATTGGTTCATCACCAGTAGATAAAAGATTGACATTGCCATGATCTAAATGATTGGCAATAAAATGGCCGTTTTCAAATGCGGCCATAACATTGGCCTTAGTATCTGTGCCATCTTTACCATATAATTTAGTAATCGGATCAAATAGATCAGGCAAATCATCCTCATCGATCATGTCTTTGAAATACGACTGATCACCTATTATAGGATCATCAGCTGCAATAAAAAGGGCTTGATAAGGATCATAGTCATCAAATGTGGTTGATTCAAATGCTAATGTCTTATCAACAAAAGCCATGGCCTCGGCCTGATCTTCAACTGGTGCCCGTCCGACAAAAACATCAGGGTATAAATCTACATTATCCACCCCCTCTTCACCAAAGTGGTTATTACTATTGGCATCCCAGTCACCATCTAAATCGGAATAATACATATCCGTTGGCACTCCTCCTCCCTCGAAGATAATTGGATTCAAATTCGTTAAAGCCTTTCTGTCCGGCACAATATTAGTGTCTCCGCCCAGCAAAACATAAACCAGTCCACTAGTATGAAGATGTTTTATATAGTTCCTTATTGTTTCCTGATCATCTCTGCCTACTCTTGCTGGCGGATCCAATTGTGCCCAGGTATTTATTTCATCGACTGAAACTATTTCTGGTGATAAACCCATAGATATCCTACTGTTTATCAATGGCTGGAAAACATTATTATCTTTTAATGCTTGGTTGGTAACAATTAAGTAATCGGTAAAGTTTGTATCTATCTCAAGTTGTTCAGAGTCTTTAATGTCGGTTATGGATATTATACTATCCACTTCTTGTGGATTTGAAACCATTTTCTTTAAATAACTGCTTATTGATTTTTTGCCTGCTTTTGACCTCGTTACCTGAGATATTACTTCATTACTGTTTTCATATACTATCTGAAACTTTATTTCTGTATGAGATAAAAGTTTTCTTGATACTGGCTGATATTGGATTGGATAGACATTTAATGAAACAATATTTACCCCGCCCAACAAACCCTCTGACGATACTTCTAAAATATTACTTGGGTAATATTTTGCCTGGTTATAAACTATTGGATTAGGCTCAGTAAATTCAGGTTTTTCATAAAATGAATGTGGTTTTTGTGTGGGATATATATTAAACGGTTTAGGTATTTCATCAGTCTTATCTTGTAGAATTTTTATTCTCTTAAACTTTTTTCCCTTGGGAATAGCATAATGTAAGACCATACGAGGTAATCGCGGGCTGCCTACTTTTAACGTATATGTAGCATTGGGCAAATCGACCGTGTCATAATTATCAAGCTTGCTGAATCTCAAGTCATTAGAGGAAAGACTTATCGAATATGTTTCAGTTATTTCTTTTTGCGCTATATTCTTCTTTGCAGTTAGCGAAGTACCAAAACTACCTATGGCATAGGCAAATAAACCAACTGAAAAAAACAACAGCAAAATAGCTATAAAGATAGTTTTAATATTCACATAAATACCAACATCCTGCTTTACTTCTATTTCTTTCAACAGTTTGCCATTTGACACAATAATAAAATTTAAAAAAAATAAACACTCCAAAAAAGGAGCATCTTACTTATCTTTTGGATAAAACAAACTCTTATCCATTTATAAAAATTTACTTATTCTTAATTTAGATTTTAGCTTATTTTAGCGATTTAGTCAATCACTATCTTAAAGAGAAGAGGGATTGACAAAAAACAATATTATGCTAATCTGCTTAGCTATTTGTTCGTAAACAACCCACTCTTCCTGGAGGCGAAACATGCTCGAGACCATACTGATACTGCAGTTTTGGGGAGGGATGTTTTATCTCCTCAACAAGATATTTTTCTCACGGGCTGAGCGTAGTCAATCAGTTATTGCTGCCCGACGTTGGCGGATAGCTTCGTGGGCAGTATACCTGCTTGGTTTACCGCCCTGGCTGATCATCTTCGTCTCGGAGAGAAACTGGATAGCGGCCGGCCTGGAAGCTGGTGGCACTCCGGCGATGCTGCTGGGCTTAATTATTGCCCTGCGCGGCAAGGGCCGGGCTCCACGCTGGCTTGACTACGTTGCTCTGCTAGCAATAACCGTTGGTATCATCTATAGCCTGAAGGATTTCGGTGGTCTGAACACTATCAACCAGTATCTTGAACTGGGCTTAACGCTGGGATTCTTAGTCGGCACCTATCAGCTGGCCAAAGAAAAACCACAGGGTTACTTGTGGTTCATACTGATGAACCTATCCTGCGGCTCGCTGATGGCCGTCCAGCACTACTACTGGTTGATGCTTCAGCAAATGGTGTCATTAGGCTTTGTCATCGATGCTTATCGGACACAAAAACATCGGGCAGATCAAACTGACCCCGATCGTATAATCACTTAACTGGGTATCTCATAGCGAGGTCCCAGTTTTAATTATAAAAAAGATAAAGCCTCGGCGTCTTGGTAAACGTCGAGGCATTGTGGTTGAACGAAGCGGTCCTCCTACCGCATACTTTTCATCAGTTCGGCTTCTTCTGTACTGACGGGCAAATTCTCTGGTAATGGGGCCAAATCGATGCCAAAATGCTTTCGTCGCAAGTCAGCATAGTCCTGAGCCCTGTCCAGACGAACTATTCCTACACCGCCAGACATGGGATGGATTCCCCGTTTAGCCGAGCCGTAAGAAAATCGACTAAAAGCATCAACGGCAGTGCGATTGAACGGAGACATACGCTCCCAGGCCGGTTTAGCAACACGAGCCGCTACCAGCTGTGGATCGTAGTATTCCCGATAGCACTGAAACAGCAGCTGCTGTAAATCATCCCGCGATAGATTCTCATGCTGCCAGACCAAAGTTGTCGCATCGAACCGATCTAGATTCTCATCATCAATCAGCCCTTCCGCCAAAAAACGATTATACAGCACCGTTCCTGGGAATGGAGACAGAATGTAGAACCAGGCAATCATCGGATTTAGCTCAATCAGTTGGCGTAGATGTTCGCGAACATCGGCTGCTGTCTGACCGGGGAAACCAATGATATTGCTGAAATGGGCTGCTATCCCGTATTGCTCGCACAGTCTCACGATCTTGGCATAGACTTCGGGCCGGTTATGGGTCTTTCTCCTTTCTTTCAGAGTTTTAGTGTCAAACGATTCAGCACCAACAAACATGTCGAAACAGCCAGCCCGACCAAGCAGCTCAAAGAGCTCTTCGTCGTGATGAACCTGAGCGTCACACTCCACAAAGTACTCCAATCCAAGATCTTCAGCGATGATCGCTCTGAGTAGATCATGCACTCCCGGGATCTTGTTCAAGTTGTCAGAGGTGAGCATTATCATCTTCACTCCAGATTGCTTAGCCGCCCGGAGACTAGCTAGTGTCACTTCGATCGCTTCGCTTCTGATGATCCTGCCAGCAACCTCGGTGACCGAGCAAAAATCGCAGATCTGAGTACAACCCCGCGCCGGATATACGCCCATAAAGGGAAAGGCATAGTGACGCATCTCCTCTTGGCTGGGTGGCAGTAGGGGCTTAGTTACCAGCTTGTGTTGCCAGCGCTGGCCAGCTCCATAGACCGGCTGTACTTCTCCAGCTAAGGCATCTTCAAGTATGGTTTCCCACACAACTTCTGCCTCGGACAGAGAAAAGGCCATACCCGGTCTCTGGAATTGCTCGGTTACACAGGTCATTGGGTGCGGACCACCCATGACCACATTTCGAACTCCTCGTGAATGAGCCAGGGCCGCTAGATCAAGGGCCCGATGGAATTGGTGTGATTGAACACCTACCAGGGCCAGTAGCGAACACGTTTCCGGTCTCAACAATTCAAGATAGTTGAGGTTTGTCTGAACATACTCATCCACTAAGTGGACAGTAACAGGGACATCACCGATTTTTGCTGGCGTTATACATTCTATTTGACGCTGAGTAGCATTAGGCATGAAGCCACGGCGGAATCTCTCCACCGCGCCATCAGGCCCATATTTACTGGGTTTTAACAAAACAACCCGTAAAGCGGTGGGAGACATAATGATTCCTTTCGTGAACAGTTATAAAGGACTGTTTGATCTACATCAAACTTATTCTCATCCTATTCCGAATTAATAATTGAGTCAATAATTGGGATTATTAGCCCGTTAAAAGCCCCCTATCGTGTCCAGGATTCTATATTTGGATAGACAGACGGACAGGCTCCAGCGCCAGTAGCCACATCCAGCTGATTTTCATTGACCAGCTTGGCATAGGCCCAGTTATCGTTATAAGCAATACATTGCTCATCACCCGTTTTCATGTCTTCGGGTTTCAATATATTATCGTAATCTCTTACTGAAAAATCACGCGCGCCATCCTGCCTAATCGCCAGCCCGACAAAACTAGTATAAGTGCCAAAGGTTAGCCAGCGGCCATTGGTATCGGTATCATTATCTTGGAACCAACCACCAGCTGCTGTCCCAGCAACGTCATAACTAGGATTGCCACAATTGCCATCATCAGCATTGGGCTGCCGCAATTTGGAGTAATAAAAAGACTTAAGCTCATCAGTGTAATAATCATACGGACAGTCAGCGACCGTATTTTGGTCCCAATTCCATCTAGCCGGATTTATGTAACTGGCCAGCTTAGCGGTATTTAATAAAAGAAAATCATATGTTCTGGCTAATTCAGTGCCATCAGTATAACCGATCAACTCGCCAGCCTTTACCGATATAGAGACATATTCAGCTACCGCTGAACTTTCTGAAGGTTCTGTGGGCGCGTACTGAAATATGTCATCACTGACTCTGTCTAGGTGATCCAACAAGAACGTCACTTCACAACTGGCACGAAACCATAGACCATACTCTCCATAGTCTACGTCAGGGCCACGTTTGGCATATACAATCGCCTCAAGTGTCGCATCAGTGGGAGCATATACTTCTGTTTGACTACCTTCGGCAACACCAATATAACTTCTACCGTGAGAGCCACCATCAATGGCGCCAATTGGACCAATTTCATTTATCTTATCGTTTTCCATAAAGGCACTAGTAAAAACAGGATCGGGATTGCTGACACAGCCTGAATTAATTACTTTGTCTTCAATATTACCATTACTAGCTTGCTCCGCTTGCCCTTGCTCAAACGATAAAGCGTCAGGCTTCGAAGATTCTGGTCTAAATAAAAAATAACCAGCAACTATAATGATGATTATGGTTGTAGCAATAAATAAAATTTTCATAATTTAAGTATACCAAATTAGTTTATCTGAGCCATCTATTTCTGAATAAAATAAAACCGACTTCCTCGCAAAAAGAAGTCGGCAACTACACACTTTTCATCAGTGGCGTCGGAGCTTCGCTGACCAGACAGCGAATACCGGCGTATTTCCAGACCGGAAAGTAACGGATTGGTACTGGTGTCGTGACTACTTTATCAGCACCGACGATATCGCCGACTAACATCTCCGTTGCCGGATCACCGCTGGTCATCAGTACACGTCCATCGGGAAATTGCACAAGATTCAGCGAATAGGGAACGGCCAAGCTGTCCGGAGCATGATCGACGATTCCTAACGGGCGCAATCTCTGACGAAGCAGTACGACTGATTCGAACTCCGGCAGTGCGTACCAACAAGGAGTCTTGCTTCTCCCGCGCCACTGGATTACGCAGCAGTGCGGATCAGCAATATGGTGCAATCTGCCATCACGGCCACGCAGGAGACAACCGACACGGTCAATGTGATCATTGAAGCGTGGCCGATTATCGATGACCTCAGCCGTATACGTCCCCACAACCGGTGACGGATAGAATGCAACATTCAGCTGGTTAATCAAGTCTTCGCTAGCTTTAGCTGCACTAACTGAATGTCCTCCCGTTTCCACAATCCTTTCCGATACCAGTACACTTTTACCAGAGTGCAGCACCCTGCCGCCAATGCCCCAAGGTGAAGAAAATATACGGTAACCGTCTTTTTCCTCGACCAGCAATTCAGCGATCTCCGGATTCACAAGCAACAAATTCGGCAAAACTGTTGCGAAATCACGCGGGTAAGCTACTGAAGGCGGAAAAAAGCCTTTATCAAACCCGGCCAGCCGGCAGTCTAGTGCTTCAACACAGGCGCCGAGAACTGTCTTGTCAGCACTATCGGGATGAGAATAAACAATACGAAAGTCAATTCCCATCGACTTCAAGGTATAGATGATCGCCAGGTATTCCTCTTGCAATTTTTTGAGAACCGTTTGCTTATCCTGCGTTTCCCTCAAAACTGTTTGACAAAGAGCGAGCTGTCCGTATGGAGCCCTAAAACTTTTTCTTGCTTGTTCTTCAGTCTCCAACAAAGGCTCGCCAACTAAATACAACTGTTCCATCGGTCTCACCTCCTTAGTCCGAGAACGATAAGACGTTATAGTATTTTGGTGATTACGTCAAGGGAAAAAGTATTTAGTTATGTATTAGGATACTTCTCGAAAACCTATAGCCGTCAGTACTTTGGTGGCCTTTTTTGTCTGATCTTGTCTCACTAAAATATAATCTTTTGAATATGTTGAGACAATGAGAATATCCATATTCTGTTTAGCGATAGCCGAGCTGACCGTAGCCAAAAGTCCAACACTATAAAAAGGCATGCTCACATTCAGGGCTATCAATGTATAATCGTCTTTATTCCGCTCTATTAGATCAAGTTCTTTTAGCTTCTCCGCCAGGGTCACCACCGTTATTTCATCATTATCTTGAGTGACTAAAAAATGTTCACCATTTTGCGGAAGCGTGCGCACTTTTGCGTATACATAAGCTCCTTCACTTACAGTGAAGGAGCTTTGTGAAATTATTTTTTGCAGTTCACTATCTGAATCCATAATCTAATTCTTTGTGATTAATCACAAAGTATACCGGTATGATTTTCAATTTTTCCGTCATTCAGCTCATACCACCAGTCACACTCTCTTAGCGGATACTCAGCACAGCTGCCGACAAAATCTGTGCCAACGATTATATCTTCAAAACCCTCTCTATCTGTAAAGGTATTATCTACATATTCTGTACCAACTATACATTTCCCGGCACATTGATCAGAGTTTGAACACTCACTGCCGACGTCAGTATATGGGAAATCACAGTAGTGATCATACGACGGCATACAAAGACCATAACAGGTCCATTCGCCGTCTTGATTTTCACAAGATTTTTTATAATCATTATCTACCTGCCGAAACATCTCCCAGTCGTCATTAAAGTTGCCAATATAATCATCGGGAACGAGTTTACACTGCCAGCCATTTTCATTGTTATTACACAGCTCTTCATCAGGCAATTGTCGGGTTTGAATATTGGTATTTAAATTTACTGAGACATTTGTATTTATACTTTGGGTATTAACATTTTGCGTATTTGTATTATTGGAAATTTCTTCCTGATTATAAATAACCACAAAAACAACGGCACCTACGGCTACTACAAATATTATTATTAGCGATGATTTCAACCCCATATCATTAAAATATCATAATATCACCGGATATTAAAGCCTAGCTTCCGTGGGCGTTTTATTTTTGAACTTTTTTAGCAAGCAGTTTTAACCAACGAATTTTAAAATATTTCTTATCAACCGCTTTCAATACGGTAAAACCGTTCTCGATCAATACTTTTTGAAAATCATCTAATCCCCAATAGGAGAAAAATCTAGAATATGTATAGCCATAGTCTTTTTCGGTAACAACCTTCTCGCCTTGGCCCTGCTTAACAGCTATGTGAACAATCCCCTTGTCTTTTGTAACTCGTGAAATTTCCCGCAAGGCATTGGGCATGTCTTTTTTAGGAAAATGCAGTAATGAAGCTTTGGCAAAAACGCCATCGAATACCTGGTCTTCATATGGCAGCGAAAACAAATTACCTTGTATAAAATCCACTGTCGGATTTTCTTTCTTTGCTATCTTTAACAATTCATCAGACAAATCTAGCCCAGCTACCTTTAATTCACCCTGAATTAATTTCTTAGTGTCTGTGCCCGGCCCGCAACCCAAATCAAGCACATAGGCACCCTTAAATAGAGCTTCTATAAAATACTGAATAAAATCATCATCCCAAGTGTCGCTAAGATGATCGGCCTGATAGTCTTTAGCTATACGATCATATGTAGATCGTAACTCGTTTGATTTCATCAATTAATTATAACATGGCTCCCTTGGGCGGTTTATCTTCGAACTTTACCCGCCCAACAAATATTCTTCCAAGACTTCCGTTTTACTTGAGTGGCAGACGGCATTGGTAGTAATTAGAGAGACTTTATCAATGATTAAATCCCCAATATCAATATCTTTTAACTTTTGTATTTCTCTCATGAAATCTTTACTTGGATTGCTTATATAACGACAAATGCTTACATTACCAAATATAACATTATCAGAAGCATACTTTTTATTATCCGGAACACTAGATACTTTTAATTCAGCTCTAAGTTTCCTAGTTAGTGTCCCCAGCATTTTATCTGAATAACCACGTATCCCAAGACTTGTTGGCAATTCAAATAGCCCCTTCAGGGCAAATGTAAATGGTTTGAACCTGGGTATTATCTTTCGAAATACTGTCCTTGCTATCTCAATATCCTCATCATTAAAAAGAGGTGGATAGTTTACAGTTCTGATGTTTTGTATCGTAAGATGCAGCGCGGCAGGTTCATAGTAGTATTGATTGCCATCAGCTTGCTGCAACGGCTCAATGATCTTCTTGACAATTTGCTCTTGAAGATTTTCTGATAAAAAGATTACGCCAGTTAAACATATACGTTTATCATCAACATAATCATCAGTTGCTTCAACAACTGATGTTTGAGCAGAACCTTTTCTAAATTGATTTTCAAGCTCATCAAAAAGTTGTTCTTGTTTCTGCTGGTAAGTTTTCATACTAGTATCTTAGCACAAAAGTTGTTGGCTCCCCTGGGCTGTTTATCTTCGAACCTGGGCAAAGGAGTTCGACATTGACAAACAGAGTGTTTCGTAGTAGACTCCAATGTTCTTCTTTAAGAAGACACGGTACCCCAGCCGTTCTGGGATTTCATCGGACAACCTTACAAGAGGGAGATTCTGATGCGTAAGAAAATTGAACCTACCCGAGAAGTTACACGCGCTTGGCAGACAGGCAAAGCCATGCTCAAGGAAGCGGGTGCAAACTTCTTCATCAATGGTGCCCAAGTCTTGGACATCGCTGAACGGAAACTCAAGGCAGCCAAATGGAGAAGGGCAGAGGAAGACTCTCGGATCCTTTTCCTTGAGGCTGTGATCCGCTATCACGGTCCCGACACCATCGTTGAGATCGTGGCTGGAGAGTTCACTCTCTTCAAACCAAGTAAGCCTCCCGTACCCCCTTCCTGAGTTCTAGCATGAGCCCAGGTGCCCCCACCACTGTTGAAGCGGTGGGGGCGTTTTTTTTAGAAATGTAAATGGCTCCGGGGGCAGGATTCGAACCTGCGATATCCGCGTTAACAGCGCGGCGTTGTACCAACTCAACTACCCCGGAACGATAATCAAAAAACCCCGCCGAGCGGGGCTGTATCTTATGAGTTACACAGCAGACCTACCCGGCTATTGGGTGGTTATTATTGTTATTATTATTGGCTGTGAATTTCATAGTAAAGGCATCCTATATCAAAGTATCCAGTTTGTCAATTGGAATAATTTTTTTCTCGCTAAAATCATCTAAACCTATAGACTGATCAAGAGTAATTTTGCCAACTTTGGTCCTAACTAATTCTTCTAAATAGCCTCCGGTCTTAAGCTCTTCGCCAATATCCCGCGCTAAAGCTCTGATATATGTACCTGACGAACACTCTACCTCTATTGATAAGCGCGGCCATACGTATTTCTCTATGTGCAGACTATTGATCTCAACCTGATGAGTACCGAGATTAACGACCGTTCCTTGGCGTGCCAGTTTGTATGACTCAACACCACTTACTTTAGCAGCTGAATAAGTCGGAGGGGCTTGTTTTATACTGCCCTTAAATTTTTTTAAAGCTTGTGTCACATCGGACTTCTTGGGCGGAGTGACTAATTCCGATTCTGTGATCATACCTTCAGCGTCATCAGTTTCGCTAGTTGCCCCTAGGCGTATAATAGCCTGGTACGTTTTTTCGGTATTCTCCGAAAATTTTCCGAGATGTTTAGTAGCTTCTCGCCCAATCCCAATAACTAAAATTCCTGTCGCCATCGGATCCAGGGTCCCTCCGTGTCCCACTCTTTTTTCACTCGCCAACTGTCTTACTTTATTAACGACGTCGTGAGAGGTTATTCCCTTTGGTTTATTTATTACAATAAAGCCGGTCATCTATTAGCTAAAACCCTAGTTCAAAATCAAGCTGAAGCTGCTCTCCCTGAGTAATAGTTGCTTCCTGACAACTTAAAATCGTTATACCACTAACAGTGACACCGTCTATCTCAGTAAACGGATCGGCTACACACACCACGTAGTCATCAGGAATAAGTACATAATAATATTCACCTAAATTATTTAGCCCCACTGACTCAAAACCAGCTTCTTCAATATTCTTATCAGTTAGGATACTACTTGGTGCTATTAATGGCCGCCCGGTTTCTTGGCCCAAAAAATTCAGCGTGGCGATAGCTTGATCCATTGTCAGTATCGCTACTACACCATCTGTATAGATTGTGTCAGGGATGCTCCCCACATCGCTAAGAATAAATACCTGGCCGGTGACGGCCGTAACACCGCTGGTATTAACATTATTATTGTTAACATTAACCGTTGCAGTTGTATTAGTGTTACCGGTGGTATTAGCAACGACTGAATTACTATTCTCAGAGTCTGAATTGACCAGGTATACGATAGCAATAAAAATAAATATAACAACAACGACAATTATTGACACAAATATTATTGAGTTTGAGTTATTATTATTGTCTTCCGGCATTAGATAACTATATTGAAGCTCTGTAGGATACCCAAGACGCCGTGGATAGTACCAAAAATGATAGTCAGCCAGGCAATTTCTTTGTGCGGATAGGTCCAGGTAAAGAAGCCTTTCTCATCAAGCTTGTCCGGACCGGGGACGCTGCCCTTCCAGGGCAAATGCCTAGTCCGCCAGGGCATGCCCATACAGGTTGCAAAGTTTAGAACAAAGAAAATGGCTAAGATATATCCCGTCCAAGCGGTTAAGGTTTTACTCAGAATAATGATCGGCCGCCAACTGGTTTTTGCACTGGTTGTAGTAGTGGCTGTAGTATTTGTGTTATCTGTAGAAGTGCCATCGGTCTCACTACCGGCAATCACTCCAACAACTGGAAAACCAGCAAACTCACCCGTGCCATGCGGTGCGCCCTCTAAAGCATTTGAAAGATCGGTACCAGAATCATGACCAAAATGTTCGCCCTCTTCAAACAGTCGGCTAGTGGTTACATCATAAACTAGACCCTCGTAGATATAATAAGCCGGGGCACCATCTTTACCGTCAAAAGCTTTTATTTCCTCTTCGGTAAATACACGGCTAGCCCGTGGATCATCAGCTGTAGTTTCGCCCTCTTCGGCTGATACGGGAATAAACAATCTGGCTAGAAATAATAACCCTACAAAAACTGCGGCAAAGAAAATCTTAGGCCGATCTTTGTCAGTTATTCTCATATTTATTCGCTAGCCTCTTCGGCTGCTCGGTTACCGACGGGAAATTGATAGATTACTGTTTCGTCACTGGGTAGGCCCAGAGCTGAGCTTACACCGGCCTCGGGAAAGCCACCCATTACTACTCCGCCTAAACCAAGAGCTTCAGTCTGTAAATATAGATTCTGACCAATATGACCGGCTTCTTCTAATACTGGGGTTTGCGGATCATCTGGTGAGTCAACAGCCATTTTGTCATAAATACCGGCTAAGACAATTACAGCTGGAGCAGTTTTTGCTTTATCTTCCTGAAACTGCACTTCACGGAATTGAGTAACGGCCGTTTCGTCTAGCAGCATTCCCAATTTATGTCCCTGGGGAATATAATGATATACACCATCACTTAACCCTTCGACATTCTCCACCACTAAATAAACATTAAATGGATAAACGGCATGAGACGACGGCGCTGTCCGTCCGCCGAACTCTTCATTGGTAATACCTTGAGCTGACCAGAGCAATTGCGATACATTGGCCAGGGTCAACGGAGTTTCGGCATAGGTACGCCGGCTGCGGCGATTCTGTAAGGTGGTTTCTAAGGCTACGGTGCCAATAGTGTCGGGTGCCGGTAGGGTGATCTCCGAGTTGTAGGTTTTGGGTATCTCGGTATATTCTACAGCCACATTCGCATTGGTTGTATTGGTAGTTGCCGTATTGGCCGTGGTTGTAGTTGTGTTAGTGTTGGTTTCTTCCTTATCGTAGGTAAATAAATATAGTGCGCCTACGCCTATAAGCACAATAACAACGACGATTAAAACAATCACCGCTGATGATTGGCCACGGTTATTTAAAAAGGGATTAATCATTATTTTGATAATTAATAATCTTATCCACTCATTATAGCAAATTATTAGGTTGTCAACTACTTCTTTGTGTACAACTTATCGCTAGACTTAATTTGGTGTTTTTTTACTACTTCATCAACTTCGGCAGTACTAATTCCCTGATCCTTAAGCTCGTGCGGCAAAGTAAAATAGACGTTTTCTTCCGTTACTTTTAGCACTTGCGGTGGTTGTCCGCCATGATCTTGCAGCCATTTAATTACTTCCTGGACAACATCTTCGGGAGTGGAAGCGCCGCTGGTTATGCCTATGGTATTAATATTTTTAATCCAATCTGTTTGCATGTCTTCAACGCTGGGCACTAGGTAAGATTTAGTTCCGGTCGCTTCAGCTACTTCACGCAAGCGGTTGGAATTTGAGCTTTGCGGTGATCCTACCACCAGCACTAGTTCAGTTTGCCGAGCCAATTCTTTAACAGCCGCTTGACGATTGGTGGTAGCATAACAGATATCCTCTTTAACTGGCTCCTTAATGTTGGGAAACTTATTTTTAATAGCTTTGATCACGGCGGCTGTATCATCTACGCTCAGGGTGGTCTGCGTCAGATATACTACTTTATTTGGATCTGGCACAGTAAGCGAATCAACCTCTTCGACGGATTCTATTAATTGTGTTACTTCCGGGGCCTCGCCTATAGTGCCATCCATTTCCACATGACCGCGATGACCAACCAATATTATTGAGTAGCCTTCTTTGGCATAGCGAGCAGCTTCTATGTGAACTTTAGTTACTAAGGGACAGGTAGCATCGATCACCCGTAATTTACGAGTGGCGGCCTTATTTCTGATCTCCGGTGATATACCATGAGCGGAAAATATTAAAACCGAACCTTCAGGTACATCATTAGGATCTTCAATAAATTTCACCCCCCGTTTTTCAAAACCTTTTACCACATGCTGATTGTGAACTATTTCGTGCTTTACATAAATCGGTGCGCCTACAGATCGCAGCATTATTTCTACCACATCAATTGCCCGGTCTACGCCGGCACAAAATCCACGAGGTTGTGCTAAAATCAGCTTCATCGTTTGCTCATACTAACAAAGCTAAGGGAAAATGCAATATTACGGGGTCGCTATATCTCGTCGATTATACCACCAGGCTCCGGCAATTCCGAAGATAATTATAACCGCCAGGAAAACCACAATTGATTCAATGGAAATGGTGGCGTCTCGTACGGCAGCATTAAAGTCATAATAATAGAAGAAAGAAAAATACTTCAAAACATCCAGGTGCTCCTGCAGAACAGCTACCAGGTGCAGCACATACATGCCAATAATAATTCCGCCCATGGTCATACTGGCTTTGCCCTTTTCCGAAAAGAGTGCCGAGAAAAACATGGCCATACTCAAGACCGCCAACCCAAACATCATCCCCAATATAAATATAGTGAGAAAGGGCATGAAAGTTGTTTCAACGCCATGCAAATTTGACAATGGCATTGCCATAAAAACCGAGAATATTCCAAATACCACCAACGAGAATACACCAGCCAAGTATCTTGCCAAATATATCTTAAATCGTGACAGCGGTCGTGATAGCAGTATTTCTACCGTCCCCTGCTCGATCTGTCCCGCCAAACCCGAGCCGGCCAGTCCGATCATCATAAAGACCATCATTATCGGCCAGATGAGACTAAAGTGTTCGACCGAAATAAAGGATTCGACCGAGCTGAAGATATTTGCGGATTCATCAATACCAAAAGCTTCTAAAAATCCTTGCGGATAGGATTCTAATAATTTATTAAAATCTTCAGCCTGTCCAGCAAAGCTTGGGAACATAGCGATGTACATCCACAGTAATAATATCCCCGACACTGAAAATATAATAAGTGAGATTCTGCGGTCTTTTAAAATTCGCCAAAATAATGTCAGCATATTATTCGTATGATTCTAAGAATATTTCTTCCAGCGAGGCATGAATAATTGAGAGGTCACGCACTTTGTGCTGGGCCAATTTTTCTAATATTGGATTCAAGTCACCGGTCACGTTTAATATCAATCCGCTTGGCATTTCCTCTTTTATGGTTATACCACCACCAATCAGATCCTCTTTATTAAATTTATCGGTGAATGAAACATTAACGGTAAATATTCTTTTCTCTTTTAGGCTTTGAATGCTCTCCGTTGCCACCATCTTACCTTCTCTGATAATCCCAACCCTAGTACACACCTTTTCTACTTCAGCAAGATTATGGGACGACATAAAGACGGTTGACCCACTTGAACTCATTTCCTTAAGGAGGTCATAGATCTCATGTTGTAATAAAGGATCAAGTGCATTTGTCGGCTCGTCCATAACCATCACTTCTGGTTTGGTCATCAGCGCCATTATGATGCCTAGTTTTTGCCGGTTGCCTGATGACAAATGCTTTGCTTTGCGCGTAGTATCAAATTCAAGGCGCTTGACCAATTCATCAGCGTTGTCATCTTTACCGTTGAGGTGGCGAATGAATTCAATATGGTCGTTGCCGGTCCATTTTCCATAAAGCTTGACTGCTCCTGATAAATAGCCGATTTTCTTTTTTAGCTTAACCGTATCTCGGTAGCTATCATTATCTAAAATGACAATTTTACCGTCGGTGGGCCTGATAAAATCCATCATGCAGCGGATGGTGGTGGTTTTGCCGGCACCATTCGGACCCAGGAAGCCAAAAACCTCCCCCTGCTCTACTTCAAAGGAGATGCCGTCAACCGCTTTGATTTTTCCGAAATACTTTTTTAAACCCTCCACCTTAATTACACTCATGGGCTTATTATAAATCTGTTTTTAGAGTTTGTAAACCAAAAAGCGGTGGGTAGTCCACCGCTTTTATCTTATATTAGCTTAATTACGTTCCACCAGTTCTCAATATACTCCGGCCGCTTATTTTGATACTTCAGATAATAAGCATGCTCCCAGACATCGAGGGTCAGGATCGGCTCATGTCCCTGAAGCAAGGGAGAGTCTTGATTGGCAGTGGAGTAAACTTCCAGCTTACCGTTGTGCCTGACCAACCAGGCCCAGCCGCTGCCAAATTGAGTAGCTGCTGCCTCGTTAAACTTATCTTTAAACTCTTCCACTGATCCAAATTCAGTTTCGATGTCTTTGACCAATTGTACGTCCTTTTCATTTGTTGGATCCATAATCTGCCAAAACAATGAATGATTGGCATGACCGCCGCCGTGGTTTTGGATAGCTTTTTTGGTTTTTTCATCAACTGACAAGCTGCCTAGTTCCTTCAACAGTTCCTCAACTGGCTTGGACTGCAATTCCTCGCTTCCTTCAAGCGCGGCATTTAATTTATCGACATAAGCTTGGTGATGTTTACTATGATGGATTTCCATTGTTTGGGCATCGATGTACGGCTCCAGGGCATCATAGTTATATTTTAGTTCCGGTAATTTGTATGGCATAGTGCCTCCTTAATTAGTTATTAACTCGTTGATTTTAGCGGCCAATATAAAATCATTTTCATGCAGGCCGCCGATGGCATGAGTGTAGTTGGTAATACGGACATATTTGTATTCGTGTAAATCAAGATTGGGATGATGCCCTTCGCGTTCAGCTATTGCGCTCACATCATTAATAAACTTTAACGCTTCTTTAAAATTCTTGAAGGTAAAATCACGGGTTATCTTTTTGCCATCTTCAACAATCTCCCAACCGGGCACTTGGGTTAGATAGTTGGGAACGTCCTCTTGAAGCATAGGCGGGATACCGCCTTCGCAAGGGACACATACCTTATTAGTTAGATCCTCCATTGGAATTCTCCTTATTAGCTTTGGTAATCTTCTTGGCTCCGCGAGTCGGACTCGAACCGACAACCCACTGGTTAACAGCCAGTTGCTCTACCAATTGAGCTATCGCGGAGCAAATTAGACTACCTTTGGCTTGTTCTTTTATATAATACAAAAATAAATATTCAATACCAAGCCAACTACATTAATAATCCTTAAGTTTTTTCATGCCTTCATTTTGCTCAATTTTTTCCAGGGCCTTGGCTTCTATCTGTCTGATACGCTCACGTGTTACTCCAAATTCCCTACCAACTTCTTCTAAAGTATGCGATATGCCATCGGTTAAACCAAAGCGCATTTCAAGAATTTTCTGTTCGCGGGGACTTAGTTCACTGATTATTTCTTTAACATGATTCTTGAGCAATTGCAGGGCCGCCACTCGGTCAGGAGTGATGGTTTTTACATCTTCGATAAAATCTCCCAGGGTCGAATCTTCTTCTTCTTCACCGACCGATGTTTCCAAAGAGACCGTATCTTGAGAGATACTAATGATATGTCTTATCTTATCTACTTCCTCGCCCATCTCGGCCGCGATTTCTTCAGGTAACGGCTCGCGGCCTAGGTCTTGTATAAGACGTCTTTCCACCTGCTGAAAGCGATTTATAGTTTCTACCATGTGGACCGGTATTCTTATCGTCCTAGATTGATCAGCCAGAGCGCGAGTTATTGCTTGGCGAATCCACCAGGTAGCATAAGTTGAGAATTTATAGCCCTTGCGGTAATCAAACTTTTCAACCGCTCGGAATAGACCGATGTTGCCTTCTTGTATCAGATCCAGTAACGATAATGATCTTCCGGTAAATTTCTTGGCAATAGATACAACTAAACGCAGGTTAGCTTCAACCAGTTTTTTTTGCGCTTCGACATCTCCACGTTCCTTCCTCTTGGCCAACGACACTTCCTCTTCTGACTTCAGTAGGGCTACCTTGCCAATCTCCCGTAGATACATCTGTATAGAATCATTTGAAATATCACCCAGATCAAAACGCTTTTCATCCGTCTTGGTCTTTTTCTTTGGTTTGCCTTTTTTATCTAGTTCTTCTTTTTCCGGTAGGGTTGGCGACAACACACTGCCAGTGGTTTCAACAATATTTACTGCATTGTCTTCAAGCTGGTCCAGCCAGTCCTCAAACTCCAATAAATAGTTTTCCAGTTCAGTAAATATAAACAAGGCCTCAGTTTCAGTTACAAAACCTCGTAAACGTCCCTTCTGCAGTAAGGCTTGGGCTTCGGCTTCCGGCCAAACAGCTTTAGTCGCAGTTTTTTTAATCTTAGCCTTCCTGTCAGCAGATCTTACTACTCGGCGAATTGCCTTCTTGGTCTTGGCAACGGACTTTTTTGCGGGTTTGGTTGTGGCTTTTTTCGTGGTCTTAGATTTAAGCATACACTAAACTTCTTCACCTTTTGAGTCCATAACATTTTGCTTAAGTATATGGAAGGTGATCAAGATATATTCTTTAATTCTTTTGTGAGTAAATTAAAACGTCCAATTAGCTCTTTTGTCGTATTGTTATCAGCAGAGTCGGCTTGTTCGAGCTTTTTAATCTCTGCTGTCACGGCTGCCAACTGACGACGAATAACACTTCCTTTTAAATCTTTTATTAAAATTATTAGTTCTCGCTCGGCTTGATCAAGATCAAATCCGGCAAACTCTTTACCGCTTAAAAGCCCCATTAAATCCCAAGGAGCCAGCAGTTTTTTGTTATTCTTTTTTAAGTAAGCACTAAAGTCGTCATTGGTAAATCGCTGGTTTTCACTATAGTATATTCCTATTTGCTTGTAAAGCGATGTTACTGGGCTGTCCTTTAGGCCCTTTTCATCAACCTGACCAACTGCTTGGGGTACTAAATTTGGATAACTGCGTATCAGAGCGATGATTAATTCCAGCATTTTATTTTCCCGATCCGGTTCGGGCTGAGAAGTCTCGGGACTTTTATCGGTCTGGATTTCAGAGCTATCAGCAGTTTTAATATTAGAAAGTTGTTCACTGATGACTGACTCGTCTACGGATAACATGGCCGCTAACCGCTGCACGTAATGCGTGCGTTCAACACCGTCAGCCAACTTGGCGATTAAAGGAATTAATTCCTTGGCTGCTGATTTTTTATCTTCAACTTTTGTCAGGTCATGCTCCTTGTCTACCTTGGCAAAATAATATTCCATAAATGGTTGAGCAGTTTTGACCGCCTGTTGCCAGGCAGCCGGATCTTTATTAATGACTTCGTCCGGATCTTTGCCAAAAGGCAGTTCGATCATCTTTACTTCAAATGATCTGGCCAGGGCCAGCTCAATACCGCGCCGAGCAGCCACCGCACCGGCCGAGTCTTGATCGAAAGAAAATAATAATTTATTCGTATAGCGCTTAAGGGCATCTAGCTGTGACTCGGTTAGGGCCGTACCTGATGACGCAATCACGTTGCCAGTGCCGCCATGATGACATGCCAATACATCCATATAACCTTCAACAATAATTATGTCTTTTTTATTCCTTATTGGTTGCTTGGCCTGCCAGATTCCATACAATACTCGGCTCTTGTCATAAATAATTGTTTGTGGAGAGTTTATATATTTAGCTAATTCTTTCTCACCTTCGGCTTGTTCTAATATCCGTCCGCCAAAACCGAGGACATTGCCGTGAGTATCATGGATGGGAAATACAATCCGTCCGCGGAAACGATCATAATATCCAACCCCTCGTTCTTTTTTAATTGTTAGGCCGGCCTGGAATATATCATCTTCAGAAAAACCTTTTTGCACCAGATACTTATTCAGCGTATCCCAAGCAGTCGAGCTATAGCCAAGCTGAAATTTATCAATCATATCTTCGTCAACTCCCCGTTCTTTAAAGTACTTCCGGGCCAGCTCAACGTGCGGTGACGACATTAATACTTGATGATAAAAACCAGCGGCTGCTTTGTTGATATCAAACAGCTTGGTCCTCTTGCTTTGCATTTCTGGATCAACGGCCCGTAATTGGACATTGGCTTTTTTAGCCAGCAAGCGCAGAGTTTCTGGAAAATCAAGGCCTTCCATTTCTTGAACAAATGAAAACAGGTCGCCACCCTTACCGCAGCCAAAGCAATGGTAAATTTGCTTATCTTTAGACACCATAAAAGACGGGGTCTTCTCATTATGAAACGGACAGCGGGCCTTGTGATTAGTACCGGCTGGTGTCAGTTTTATATACTCTCCGATAATATCTGTGATATCCAGCCGTTGTTTGATTTCTTCTACTGGTGTGGGCATAGGTTAAAAATTCTCAACATAAATTCTCACTTTTGATAATAGTATTGTCAAATACTTTTTACCAGTTTTTGTTTTAAATAGCGGCACTCTTTCTTCAACAAAATTTTGGAAAAACTTTCTATAACTCTCATTATCAAAACTTGGTTTGACTTTATCCAGATCAATTTGTCCCAAACTATCAGCTTCAAATACTAGCTGGGCCTGATCATCAATTATTTCCGTCAAATTATCATGAATACCCACTAAATGAGATATTACCTTTATTTCGGCATTAGTGAAAGAACCCATCTCTTTCAATATTTCTTCAGACATTTGAGCACCAATAATCATGTGTCTTTTCTTAACCTCACTAACTTCTTTATAAGAATAGCCTTTGGCCAGCATGCCGGCATAGCCAATATCGTGAAGATATATAGCGGGAATCAATATCTTTGGATTACCTGGTTCGGACTTAAGCAGCTCTTTCATATAATATACAGCTGTTAGCAGGTGCGGGTAATTCCAGCCAGGACGACCTTTCTTAGTGTAGTACAGTGCTTTGGCTTTTAATTTATTTTCGGTGTCCTTATCAAGATTATTCACTTTTACTATATTTAAGAGATATTGAATTAACGCAATGTCTAGTGTTTTTTGGCGTCATGCCTTCACCCATAAAAACATGACCGAGGTGAGCCTGGCAATTATTGCATATTATTTCTGTTCGTTGACCGTCAGTATCCGTAACTTTTTTAACTGCTCCCTTGATCTCGTCATCAAAGCTGGGCCAGCCGCAATGAGCATCAAACTTATCCTCGGATCGAAACAGCGGGGTCTCACATCTTTTGCATATATAAACTCCTTCAGCGAAATGCTTGTCGTATTCTCCGGAAAAAGGCTTCTCTGTACCTTTGTGAACAATCACCTCTTCTTCTTCGGGGGTAAGTTTGTTGTGTTTGATCATTTCAACTGATAGGCCCTTCCTAACCAACCAATTAATTCTTTGTCAATTTCCTTTTTATTTATAATATCCAACTCAAAAAGAAAGCGCTTGGCTGACATTGATGAATATTTTTTTATTCTTTTACTGTTTAGTTTTTTATCAAGGGAGAAGTGTAAACGAATTTTATCTTTCATGGCATATACTCCAACAAAGGTAGCTGTACGGTCAAAATGGATACAACAGGGAAGCGATCGTACCTTAAACGAGCCAATATTCTTCGTTATCTTGGACTGTAAATCCTTATAGAGACTTTTTGTTAAATCTCCCTTATTGCTAAAATGCTTTTTTAGAGGATATACAGTACAAGAGTGAACCTGGTTTTTATTCTTAAACCGTCTTTTACACTTAAGGCATTGCCATTTGGTCATCACATTTTGCTTTAATCTATCTTAAATACCTGGCTAATAATTCTTCACGATCAATTACTGCTTTGCCAACCGACATTTTTTCATCAGCAAAGTGCTCTTGCTTTAAGTCATCATCAATTTCTCCCTGAGAAAGTTTTTCCCTATCAGTTCCATTATGTTTGGATTCTTTTGACACTTAAATTATACTTTAAATAGTTATAATTAAATTTATACTTATATCATTTAGTGACTTAACCATCATATCAGCTTTTGAGTGATCTTGCGGGGGAGAATATGGATTGAAGACAGCAACGCATCTACAGCCGGCTTTTTTAGCGGATACTATTCCGTTTGTTGCATCTTCTAAAACTAGGCATTCTTCCGGTTTTAATTCCAGTTTTTTAGTCGCCACGATATAGGTTTCCGGATCTGGTTTTCCCTTTTTTACGCTATCTCCAGAAACAATAATAGTAAAATATTCCCTAATTTTAAATTTATCCAGGACCAAATCAATATATTTACCAGTACCCGAAGATGCTAGTGCTATTTTAAAATTATTATCTTTAAATAATTTAAGTGATTCAAGCAAGCCGGGCATACTCTCCAGTTCGTCGGTAACAAGTTTTAAAAAAGCAGTCTCTCTTTTTTTATTAAAGTCATCAATATCAACACTTAATTTAAAATATTTTATGATCTTTTTCAGGGCATCAATTACTCTAATACCCATAAAGCTGGAACTTAACTCTTCTGGCAGTTCACTGATGTTATGATTAAAATCTTTAAGAACCACATCCCAAGACTTTTGATGCAGGCCCACAGAATTAACCATTAAATCATCTAAATCATAGATTACTGCTCTTATCATATTTTCTTACGATAGCGGTTAAATAACATGCTGAAACATATGGAAAACCAAAAAGGCCGGCCAGACAATAGCTTTTATAACTCCGAATACACCAACCCAGAAAGTGGTGGCCTCACTAATGTAATAAATTGCGGCACCTACAAAGCCCATGCCATAAATGGCACTGGAAGTGGTGGTCTTATTTATTGTTATTAAGCTCCATTTTTTTTCGTCGCTCATAGTAAGATTAATTAATGTTTAGCTTTTTTATAAACTATTTTTAATAGTTTTGTAATTTTGGTTTTATCAACCTCTTTAGTAGTAAATATCTTTAAATGCCGCATTGTTTTACCGTCCCCTTCAATTTGTTCAAGCTCATTTTTTGTCAGCCCCTTGATTTTAAAACCAAGATTAACTTTATCCTTCAATGCCCCAAGATAAAAAAGTTCACCGCCGTATACTGGCACGCCCCATTTCATTTCCTCTGTAATATCAGGAAAGGTCTTTAGAATTATAGATCTTAACTTCATGCAAATCTCCTTTTGGGGAGATTTTTGTTTGGCTATGTAAGCAACTACCTTTTTATCCATGCTTTTTATTTCCAAAAATTAATATCTTTATCATTCGTGGCGGAGAGGGAGGGATTCGAACCCTCGAAGCCCGTTAAGACTTACTTGCTTTCCAAGCAAGCGCACTAGACCGCTATGCGACCTCTCCTCACTATATACAGGCACTATACCATATTATATTTGGCATAAATACACAATAATTCGCAAAGCACCGGTCCATGCTGACCGGTGCTTTTTTTGATTTTATAGAGCTTTACTAGCTTTTCTGTTTAAGTCTCTTTTCTGTTTCTAATACTTTTTTAGTTGTTTTTAAAACCGTATCAGGATTAAGAGAAATGCTATCAATGCCTTGCTCGACTAAGAACTCAGCAAATTCCGGCATGTCTGATGGCGCTTGGCCGCAAATGCCAATATGTCGTTTTTTCTCTTTGGCCGTCTTTATTACTTGAGCCACCATTCTGGTAACTGCTTCATTCGATTCATTGCCCACGTGATCAATCAGCTCTGAATCACGGTCCAGTCCTAATACCAATTGCGTCAGATCATTTGAGCCAATAGAAAAACCATCAAATATTTTAGCAAACTTATCGGCCAGCACTACGTTGGATGGGATCTCACACATCACATATACTTCCAATCCATTTTTACCCCGACGCAAACCGTAGCTGGACATAGCTTTGATAACTTTCTCGCCTTCATCAACTGTTCGGCAGAAAGGTACCATTACCTTCACATTAGTTAAGCCCATTTTATCGCGTACTCGTTTGAGCGCTAGACATTCCAATCTAAAAGCCGGGGCATAGGCTTCGTCGTAATAACGTGATGCGCCCCGCCAGCCGATCATCGGATTTCTTTCTGTTGGTTCAAATTCCCGGCCGCCGATCAACTCAGCGTATTCATTAGATCGAAAATCTGACAAGCGTACAATCACTTCGTTGGGCCAGAAAGCAGCCGCGATCATAGCAATGCCATAAGCTAATCGATCGACATAAAATAGTTTCTTATCAGTATAACCGACGGTTAAAGTATCAATTTTCTTTTTGGCCTGTTTATCTTTAAGTTTAGGGTATTTGATCAGGGCCATCGGGTGTATCTGAATATAGGAATTGATAATGAATTCCTGACGAGCCAGACCAACTCCGTCGTTAGGAATCTGTGATGTCTTAAAAGCTAGCTCCGGTGTGCCAAATATCATTTTAATCTGAGTTTTTGGTCGTTTGAAACCCTTCAAATTATGTTTAGTTACTTTAAATGGCAGTTTGCCCTTATATACTTTGCCAACATCGCCCTCGGCACAAGAAACAGTCACTTGATCGCCAGTTTTTAATACTTTTGTAGCCTTTTCTGTACCAACTATAGCTGGTAAGCCAAGTTCACGCGAGACAATCGCCGCGTGAGAAGTCCGACCACCCTTATCGGTAACTATGGCCGAGGCGATCTTCATTATTGGTTCCCAGTCTGGATCGGTCATGTCCGTTACTAGTACTTCGCCGGCTTTAAACTTAGATATCTGCTTGGTGTCTTTAATGACATTCACCACTCCACTGGCAATCTTGGTACCAACGGGCGAGCCAGTTGCTAAGACGGTGCCCTGGCGCTTGAGATTGTACTCTTCATAGGCATTGGGATCTTTTTGTGACTCCACCGTTTCCGGACGAGCCTGGATAATATAAAGACCCTTAGAGTCCTTCGCCCACTCCATGTCCATTGCTTTGCCATAATGATCTTCAATAACCACCGCCCACTTAGCTAACTGAATGACATCTTTATCGGTTATAGAAAATTTATGCTGATCAGTCTCGGATACCGGCACATTCTTCACCGGACTTGAGCCCTGCCGATTATAAATCATCTTAATTTTCTTCGTACCCAGCTTCTTAGAAATGATCGAAGTAAAGCCCTGTTTGAGCGTTGGCTTATGTACATAAAATTCATCCGGCGTCACCGCTCCCTGAACAATATTCTCGCCCAGTCCCCAGGCAGCGTCAATCAGCACCGCCTGTTTGAAACCGGTCTCAGTATCAATGGAAAACATAACTCCCGATGACTTTGACTGGACCATTTTCTGTATGCCGATCGACAAAGCAATATTGAAATGATCAAACTTTTTGTCTTGACGATAAGACATTGCTCGATCGGTGAACAACGAAGCAAAACACTTGTGACAAGAGTTTATTAAAGCCTCTTCTCCTCTGATGTTTAAAAAGGTCTCCTGCTGACCGGCAAAGGAGGCATCGGGGAGGTCTTCAGCAGTAGCCGATGAACGAACAGCCAGATCAACGTTCTTACCATAGCGATGCTGCATTTGTTTATAGGCTTTGATGATCTCACGCTTTAATTCTACTGGAAATTCAGCTTCTCTGATCAGCGCTCTAACTTTCTGGCCTCTTTCATGAAGGTTTTTTACGTCATGGGTATTTAGATCAGCCAGGATCTTCTTTATTTTTCTTTTTAATCCAGTTTTACTTAATAACAACCGATAACCAGAAGCGGTGACTGCAAAGCCATCTGGCACTTCTACCCCTTTAGCTCCCAGCTCTCTAATCATTTCACCCAGGGAAGCATTCTTTCCACCGACCAAGGGCACGTCCTTAATTGTCAAATCTTTAAACCACAAAACTAATGCCCGCCGACGATTCACTTTGGATCGGGTTTTAGCTTTTTTAACTTTCTTTTTAGTCATATTAGTATAATCCAGGCGCCGAACTA
Source organism: Patescibacteria group bacterium (assembly GCA_042570545.1). Classification (GTDB taxonomy): domain Bacteria; phylum Patescibacteriota; class Patescibacteriia; order JBHPGJ01; family JBHPGJ01; genus JBHPGJ01. The sequence continues at coordinate 33,478 of JBHPGJ010000006.1, forward strand.
TTCGGGCGCATATAAATAATGTTACTGACTTTCAGTATAGATAATTTAGACTCGGCTGGCAAACAAAAACTCCGCTTGATTTTCGGAGCTTTTGTTTTTAAAAGATTTCTTAAAAATTAATTTTTTCAGCTACTTCACTTACTAAGGGAGCCTTCCACCAGGCACCGTTCAGGGATTGAATAATTCCAATAATAACTAGTACCAGTACAACCAAATTTAGCAGCCAGCCCAAAACGGGAATAAACCAGAATATAATTGACGCTATCCATAAGACAAAACCTTGCTTGGCATGAAACTGAACAAATTTAGAATCTTTTTTGACTAATAGCATAATCAAACTGACTACCCAGATATATGATATGGCGGCCATTACTTTGTTGTCTTGAACATCATTTTGATTAGCGCTTGGTTCATCTGCCATGTTGCTCACCCCCCTTCGCCTTCTTGTTTTTATCTGTATTCAAACCACTTCCCGGTACGATCGCTTTATGAATGTGTGATTTGCGATGAAGTATTAAATATATAGCGGCGCCAAACAGCAGACCAGCCAGGCCAGTAGCAAGTGTTTCGGTAATAATATTGAAAAACAAATATACTTTCCAGTAATAAATCAATTTGAAGACAGAGACAAAAAATCCTAAAGCTAGACCGGCAATGGTCCCCAGGGTAGCTGTTTGAATTTGCGTGCCCTTTTCGCGCTTGGCCATCATCCAGCCAAGAAATACGAAGTACAAGAAATCAGTAAAAATAATGTAGACCATCGGTTGGATGGTGACATATAAAATAATGTTTACTGCCAGGGCTATGAAAAAGGGCCAGCGAAATAAATTCCAGTAATACAAGAAGTCCTTGCCGGCCAAGGGCGGCTGTTTTTCTGTTTTATGTTCGTTTATTTCGCCCCTTCCTTCTTCCATGGCAATTAAAATTATAACAGGCTTAGTATATGTTGACAATCCACCCGGATGGCAAATTGAGCTTTTATTTATTTATTAAAAATAAGATCAGACATCTGGGAAACAGAATACCAAAAAGCCGGCCATTGTGGCCGGCTTTCCAAAAATCTAGTAATGATTACATGCCCATACCCATGCCTCCACCCATTCCGGGTGGCATAGCACCAGCCGCAGCAGCGGCTGCATCTTCCTTTTTATCTGGTAAATCAGTGACTACAGCTTCGGTGGTTAGTAACAATGACGAAATTGAAGAAGCGTTTTGCAGTGCTGATCTGGTTACTTTAGTCGGATCGATAATTCCAGCTTCGACTAAATCCTCAAATTTATCATCAGCCGCATTATAGCCATAGTTGCCATCATTGGTCTTTACTTGCTGGACGACTACCGCTCCCTCGCGCCCGGCGTTCTCAGCGATTTGTTTCAAGGGCCATTCCAGGGCTCGGCGTAAGATATCAACACCAATTTGTTCATCAGCATTGGTTATCTCAACACTATCAAGGGCTTTGGCCGCTCTGATCAAGGCCACGCCGCCGCCAGGTACAATACCCTCTTCTATAGCTGCCTTGGTTGCATTAAGGGCGTCTTCAATCTTGTATTTGCGTTCTTTCATTTCTGTTTCAGTGGCCGCACCTACTTTGATCACTGCTACACCGCCGGCTAGTTTAGCCAGGCGTTCTTGTAATTTTTCTTTATCAAATTCAGAATCGGTTTCTTCAATTTCCTGTTTAATCTGCTTTACCCGGGCGTCGATGGCTCCTTTGTCTCCCTGACCCTCAATGAGAGTGGTATTTTCCTTAGTGGCAATAACCTTTCTGGCGTGTCCCAACATGTCGGTTTCGGTGTTTTCTAACTTTAGACCAACGTCTTCAGAGATGACCTTGCCGCCGGTAACAGAGGCAATATCTTCCAGCATTTCTTTGCGCCGGTCACCGAAGCCAGGAGCTTTCACCGCTAAGACACTAAAAGTGCCTCGTAATTTATTAACCACAAAGGTAGCCAGGGCCTCGCCCTCTACCTCATCGGCAATAATTACTAATTCTTTCTTGCCGGTCTGTGATAGTTTCTCTAACAGGGGCAAGATGTCTGATAGAGCCGATATTTTTTTATCAGTGATCAAGATCTGTGCATCTTCATATATTGCTTCCATGTGATCAGTGTCGGTAACCATATAGGGTGAGATGTAACCTTTGTCGAATTGCAGTCCTTCGACGACTTCTTTACTAAGACCAAAGGTTTGCGACTCTTCAACGGTGATCACGCCATCTTTTCCGACCTTATCCATCACTTCGGCAATTAGTTTACCAACTTCGTCGTCGGCAGCTGAGATTGAACCAACTTGAGCAATTTCATCATTGGTCTTAACTTCTTTGCTGATTTTCTTAAGTTCGGCCACAACCGTAGCCGCGCCTTTTTCGATACCATGACGCACGCTCATTGGTTCAGCGCCAGCAGCGATATTCTTAATACCTTCAGATACTATCGACTGAGCTAAAACAGTGGCGGTGGTTGTTCCGTCTCCGGCCACATCGTTGGTCTTGCTGGCAACTTCTTGTACCAGCTGGGCGCCCATGTTCTCAAATTTATCCTCCAGCTCAATCTCCTTGGCTATAGTTACGCCGTCATTAGTAATGGTGGGCGAACCAAAGCCCTTGTCCAAAACCACATTACGCCCACGCGGACCAAGAGTTACCTTGACCGCATCAGCCAATTGATCAACTCCTTTTTTAAGGGCGGTTCGAGCTTTTTCGTCAAAAATTATTTGCTTTGCCATATGTTTATTAGTTCCTAATTTATTCTATTACAGCGATTATATCGCTTTCTTCAACTACTAAAAACTCCTGATCGTCGACTTTGACCTCGTCAGGACTATATTTTTTAAATAATACTTTATTACCAACCTGTACTGACACCGGCGTACGCTGCCCGTCATCCTGTAATTTACCCGGACCAATGGCAATCACTTCACCTTGTTCTGGCTTTTCTTTTTCAGCTGTATCAGGAATAATAATGCCGCTTTTAGTGGTCTCGTCGCCAGCAATTGGCTTGATGACCACTCGATCGGCTAGTGGTTTTAAGTTCATATATTAATTATTAACTATTAATTATTAAGTTAAATCTTCATTTTTAGCACTCCCTATCTTAGAGTGCTAATTTGAAATGTTTTGGTATTATAACAATCCGCTATTTACTGTCAAGTATGGCCTAAATATATAAAAAAATGATGTTTATCAAAATCTATTAAGTAAAATTAGAAAAACAAAGAAAATATAATGATATCACTGACTAATAATGACTCTAATATTGACAACTACAACATCTAGTAGTATACTTAGGTGCAGAGATACTATATATTGATTTTATTTGTTAAAACACTTCTGCTTGTTTATCAATGATTCGTAAAATTGCTGTTATCCACACTTGGAGCCAGCTAACAAATAATCTATAATAGCCTAGCCGCACTTGGCGGCGCTCTTAAAAACAAAAATATTGATTAGTCCTGAGCGGTTCTGCCGAAACCCATATAATCTGAATACCTCGAATTGTTGCTACCAGTCATGATATCTCTGAATTAGCCCAATTAAATTTAAATTTGCTCGCCTAGGACATGAGGGGTACTTTTTGTGCCCGCTTAATATGGATCTGGTATTAATTTATATAATTAACTTATTAAAAATATGGCTCTCACAAAAATAAAAAAGCGAAATGGATTAATTGCCGACTTTGATCGTAATAAGATTGCCAATGCCATCAGCATGGCCTGTCAAGCCACAAATTCTGAGGTAAAAGAAGAAACCATTACCGCCATCACCGATAAGGTGCTGTCTTTGATTGAAATAAAATTTACCGAGGCCATACCCGGAGTTGAAGATATCCAAGATGCCGTTGAGCAGCAACTGGCTGAAAACGGATTGTTTGAAGTGGCCAAGGCTTATATACTCTACCGAAAAAAGCAGCAGGAGCTTCGCGAGGTAAGAAAAAGTGAAATAAAAGAAAGGGCTGAAAAGCAACAGCTTACCGTTACTAAACGTGATAGTTCAGTGGTTTCTTTTGACGGTCAAGAAATCATTGACACTCTTAAAGGACAGTTACCGGACTTAGTTAAGCAGATTGATTTTAATGAAATAGTAAAAGAGGTTGAGTTTAATTTGTTTGACGGTATATCGACCAAGGAGATTACCAAGCTAGTCGGCATTGCTGTTCGCGGCCGCGTAGAAAAAGACCAGATATATTCTCAGGCCGGAGCGCGAATATTATTTAATGATTTATATAAAGATATTCTAGGCTATGATGAATCTTACAAAGATTTTAAGAAAATATATAAAGACGCTTTTGCCAATCAAATAAAAGCCGGCGTTAAGGCTGGTCGATTAGCCAAAGCTATGCTGAATTATGACATCAAAACTCTGACCGACTCCTTGGACATAGAGAGGGATAAACTATTCACCTACTTGGGCGCCCAGACTCTTTATGACCGCTATTTTATCCGTGATGCTGATCAAAATATTTTGGAGTTGCCGCAACATTTCTGGATGCGTGTGGCTATGGGCCTGGCTTTAAATGAGAAAGAAGATGATCGAAATGAAAAGGCCTTAGAGTTCTATGAAACGATTTCGGCTTTACTATATGTTCCGTCTACGCCAACTCTATTTCACTCCGGTACCAACCATCCGCAAATGAGCTCATGCTATCTGACAACAGTAGAAGATGATCTGGCTCATATTTTTAAATCGATCGGCGATAACGCTCAATTATCAAAATGGTCGGGTGGCCTGGGCGGTGACTGGACAAACATCAGAGCCACCGGGTCGGCTATTAAAAGCACCAACGTCGGCAGTCAGGGCGTCATCCCCTTTCTCAAGATCGCTGACGCTACTACCGGTGCCATTAATCGCAGCGGTAAAAGACGCGGAGCAGCTTGTGTCTATCTAGAGACTTGGCATTATGATATTGAATCATTCTTAGAACTTAGAAAAAACACCGGTGATGACCGGCGCCGTACTCATGATACCAATACCTCTAATTGGATCCCTGATTTGTTTATGCAAAGAGTGATCAACGACCGGGACTGGACTCTTTTCTCACCCGATGAAACGCCTGAGCTGCACCACATATATGGTCAGGAATTCAAAAAACGCTATGAGGAGTATGAAGCCAAAGCTGCCGCTGGTGAAATAAAGTTGTTCAAAAAGATCAAAGCCAAGGACTTGTGGCGTAAGATGATCACTATGTTGTTTGAGACTGGTCACCCCTGGATCACTTTTAAAGATCCCATCAATATCCGCTCACCTCAGGACCACACCGGCGTAGTTCATAGTTCAAATTTATGTACGGAAATAACACTCAATACCTCGGCTGATGAGACGGCCGTATGTAATCTTGGTTCAATTAACTTGGCCCGGCACATGAGCAATGGTCAGTTAAATAGAGAATTGATAAAAGCCACGGTTACCATCGCCATCAGAATGCTTGATAACGTAATCGATCTAAACTTCTACCCCACCCCAGAAGCAGAGAATTCCAACCTAAAGCACCGTCCAATTGGACTGGGCATCATGGGTTTGCAGGACGCCCTTTTTATGATGAAGCAGGAGTTTGACGGCGATGTGGCGGTTGAATTCTCGGATGAAATGATGGAATATATTTCTTACTACGCTATTCTGTCGTCTTCACAATTAGCCAAAGAAAGAAGTCCCTATAAAAGTTATAAGGGCTCCAAGTGGGACCGGGGCATCTTCCCGCTGGATACAATTGAATTACTGGCAGCAGAACGTGGAGAAGATATAGAGGTTGATCGCCAAAGTAAAATGGATTGGGCTCCAGTCCGAGAGCACGTTAAGCAATACGGCATGAGAAATTCAAATACCATGGCTGTTGCTCCGACGGCTACTATATCCAATATTGCCGGTTGTCTGCCGACTATCGAACCGATCTATAAGAACCTCTATGTAAAATCAAATGCTAGTGGTGAATTTACCGTCTTAAACAAATATCTGGTAGCGGAATTGAAAAAGATAGATCTGTGGAATCAAGAAATGATTGAGAAGATCAAGCATTATGACGGCAGTATACAAAAGATAACTGAGATCCCGGCTGAGCTTCGGCAGCTGTATCGTGAGGTTTTCGAAATCGATACTCTTTATATCATCAAACACGCTGCTCGGCGTGCCAAATGGATCGACCAAAGTCAGTCAGTCAATATATTTTCTAATACCCAATCAGGCGCTGCTCTATCAAAGATCTACCAGCAGGCTTGGCGATCGGGACTGAAGACCACTTACTACCTGCGCACTCTCGGTGCAACCACAATCGAAAAAAGCACCGTAGATATTAATAAGAAGTATGACCACGATGATAATAAGCAGGCTAAGCATGATCACGATCATGACCACGCCCACGAACATCATCAGCACCAACCAGTCGTTGCTCAACCATCAACTGTCGGGGCCAAGCAAACAGAGCCGATAGCGGTAGCTGTACCGGCAAGCTCAACCGATGAACATCCCGACGATCTCACTTGCGAGGCTTGTCAATAAAAAATAATCTATAACCTATGGACAAAGAAGTAAAAACAATTATCAATTCCAGTAAAACTGATCCCAATAAGATCCTGCCGATAAAATATCATTGGGCCCGGCAGCATTATAAGGATGGCGTTGCTAATAATTGGGTACCAGAAGAAGTAAATATGCAAAAAGATGTTGAGATGTGGAAGAGTCCTGATGCCCTGAGTAAAGATGAACGCCGCATGATCATGTGGAACATGGGCTTCTTCTCTACAGCCGAGAGCTTAACGGCCAATAACATAGTGCTGACAATATATGAGCACGTGACAAATCCCGAGTGCCGGCAATACCTTCTGCGTCAAGCCTATGAGGAAGCAATCCATACTGACACTTTCATCTACTCTTGCGATACCCTGGGATTAGATCCCGATGAGGTCTATACCATGTATAATGACATTCCCAGTATCAAGGCCAAAGATGACTTTGTGGTCAATATGACAAAATCTCTGATGGATAAGAATTTCTCCACCGAGGGGACAGAGAACATACAACGGTTTGTACACGACCTGGTTGGTTTTTATATCATTATGGAGGGTATATTCTTCTATGCTGGTTTTGTGATGATGCTGTCGCTTCTACGTCAGAATAAGATGGTTGGGGTTGGTGAACAGTTCCAATTTATCTTGCGTGATGAATCAATCCATTTGGCTTTTGGCGCCGATCTTACTAACCAGATCGTCAAAGAAAATCCAGAGATCTGGACCGATGAATTTAAGAAGACTATCACCGATAATATCAAAGAAGCGGTTGAGCTGGAGTACGCCTACGCTAAAGACTGTCTGCCCAAGGGTATCCTGGGTCTGAATGCTGAAACCATAAAAGGATACGTGCAGTACATTGCCGACCGGCGTCTGGAAAGGATCAATCTGCCTACTATCTATGGCTCTAAAAACCCCTACCCCTGGATGAGTGAGATAATTGATCTAAAGAAAGAAAAGAATTTCTTTGAAACCCGGGTCACTGAATACCAAACCGGCGGCAATTTGAGTTGGGACGAATAATATACAACTATCGCTTTCCTATCACGGCCACCATCGTTCGTAGTTCCCCCGGTTTATCGCGACGCCAGGAAAAATATTTGTCAGTTTTTTCATACGTGCACTCTGGCATAACAGTTATATTTTTTTCAATGGCACCAGCTTTTTTCAGCTGCCCGACTGCTTCGGCGCCTAAATCAAGAAATATCTTGTCATCACGCTTCTCAAGAACGCTCTTATCAAATTGTTCTGCTACCTCATTATTAATATCGTAATGGCACGCACCAATACCGGGACCTACAACAACTACTAATTGTTCCGGTAGAGTACTAAAGCTTTCTTTCATTGCGCCAACACTACCCTCAGCGATACCGGCAGCTAATCCGCGCCAGCCGGCGTGGAGCAATCCTAGAGCATTATGATCTGGGTCATATAATAAAATCGGTAAACAATCGGCTACCGTAACTATTAGAAAAAGATTGTTATTTTTAGTAACTAATCCGTCGCCATTGTATGAGCCTGGCTCCGTCACTGGGACAATAGTAGAGCCGTGTGTTAGATGAGCTCGCGCCACTTGGGTATCAGAAATTCCCAATTTGTCAAAAAATCGTTGACGGTTAGTTTCATTAATTGCTGTACTTATGCCCATTGGGCCGTCGATAATTTCCGATATTGCTGCTAATAGGTTGTTATGTTTGCGAAATAAACCATTGATCATCGCAATATTTTCTCTAGTCTGGATTTAAACTTCTCCCGGTACTCCTCACGTCGGTCAGCTTCGTGTACTTTAACTACCGACTTACCTATTACCACCCGGTTGTCGGGTTCACTGGACAGGGTGTCTTTATTTAACTTCATTTTGATCTTCTGGGCTGAGTGTAAGTAATTATCTATTTGATCGCCAAACCAGCTCCAGAGAAAAAATTCTCTAAGATAGCGAAACGTATAGGTCCAGGGCGTATCTTTTATCACTGGTTCTGGCCGCTGACTGAAGGCATTGGGCATTATAATCTCCAGCCAAGAATTACGACGTCGCAACTCTTGCCAGCCGCCATTGTCATACAGCGGTACCAGCTGAGCTATCCAGAAAGCAAAATATGGATCAGCGGTGGGTAATAATAACGGTCGGAAATCAAGTGCTGTCTCAGTCAAATAAAAGCTTAAGCAAATATGATCTTTAACTTTACTACCATGACGGCGCAGTCCACGAGCTTCCAATGCACCGGTGACGACGAAACGGCTGGTCCATAAACGCTTGTCTTTGGTCACAATAAAGTAATCTATGTCACTTTCCCGTCGGATATTATTAATCGCCAATGTGTTGCAGACGGCGATTAATTTTATAAAAGGAGAAGTACGCAAAATCTTGGCTCCCTGTCTGGCAATTTCCCACTTGTGTCGGGCTATCTCATTTCTTTCCAGGCGCAAGATGACCAGTTCTTCGCGGCCGGTTAAATAATAATAGCCGCCTTTGGTCTCAATTAATTTTTTGTCAACTAGTTCTTTTAGATTACTTAGAAATTCTTCGTGATTTATGATGTCTGGCTTGGATTCAATTGCGGGCCAGCTAAAATATAGCCAACGCCAAATCTCCGATTCTTTCAGCGGATAATTATGGATATCGTGATAAGCTATAGTTGAAACAATAGCTTTGTCTAGTAGGCTGAACGTTAACTTCATTAGCTCTGATTATACCTGTTTACTTGTTGGCTGACTACTTACGGTAATATTTTTTTAAATGCTTGCCGGTATAGCTGCGGGTCATTTTGGCTACCTCGGCTGGCGTCCCTTCGGCAATTATTTCTCCTCCTTTGTCCCCGCCCTCAGGACCCAGATCAATGACCCAGTCAGCTGATTTTATTACATCCAAATTGTGCTCAATTATTAAGACGGTGTTGCCCTTGTCAACTAACCGATTAATGACATCCAACAACCGTTTAACATCTTCAAAATGCAGTCCGGTAGTTGGTTCATCTAAAATATATAAGGTCTTGCCCGTAGCCCGACGGGATAATTCTGTTGCCAGTTTTACCCGCTGAGCTTCACCGCCTGATAGGGTGGTGGCTGACTGACCCAGGTGTATGTAACCCAGACCCACATCACCGAGTGTCTGTAATTTTTGTTTTATTGCTGGGATGTTCTCAAAAAATACAGCTGCCTCTTCTACGGTCATGGCTAATATATCAGCTATACTTTTATTTCGAAAATGGATTTCTAGTGTTTGTTGATTGTATCGCTTGCCTTTACACTCGTCACATTCAACATAAACATCTGGCAGAAATTGCATTTCGATCTTGGTCAGTCCGTCACCTTCGCAGGCTTCACAGCGTCCGCCTTTGACATTAAAGCTGAACCGACCAGGTCCGTAGCCGCGGATTTTGGCTTCTGGTACTTGAGTAAATAAATCTCTGATGTAGGTAAACACACCGGTATAAGTGGCCGGATTAGATCGTGGAGTTCGGCCGATCGGTGATTGATCAATATTAATAACTTTGTCTAAATTGTCCAGACCATCTATTCTTTTATGAGCGCCGGGCAGGTCCTTAGAGTTATAAAAATGCTGCGACAGGGCTCTGGCTAATATATCGGTCATCAGAGTCGATTTACCCGAACCTGATACACCGGTAATGCAGACGAATTTTCCAAGTGGGATTTTGACGTTTATCTTTTTTAAATTGAATTCACTGGCTCCGACCACGGTTACGTATTTGTTGTTGCCTTGACGATATTTTTTAGGCATATCAATCTTTTTCTTGCCCGATAGATATTGTCCGGTTATTGATCTGGCTGTTTTTTTAACAGCCGCTGGTGTTCCTTCGGCGGTGATCTTCCCTCCGTGCTCACCGGCGCCTGGCCCGATATCAATTACGTGATCAGCTGACATGATCGTATTTTCATCATGCTCAACCACAATGACAGTATTGCCAAGATCGCGAAGTGATTTTAGTGTTCTGATAAGCTTATCGTTATCACGCTGGTGCAGACCAATTGACGGCTCATCTAAGATATAAACAACTCCGACCAGCGACGAGCCGATTTGAGTAGCCAGTCTGATGCGCTGAGCTTCACCGCCAGCTAAGGTGGCAGCGGCTCGATCCAGCGATAAATAGTCTAAACCGACATTATTTAAGAACTCCAATCGTGATTGGATCTCCTTGAATATTTGCTTAGCGATTATTTGCTGACGATTTGTCAGCTTGTGTTCAAGGTTACTTCGGACTTGGGCAAGCTGCTTAAAAAATTCTCTGGCTTGAACAATGGTCATATCAACTATTTCCGAAATGTTTTTCCCACCGACAGTCACGCCCAGAGCTTCTGGCTGCAAACGTTTGCCGTGGCAGACAGGACATTGAAGTATACGCATATAACGTTCTATTTCTGAACGGACATAATCTGATTCAGTTTCTTTATAGCGTCTCATCAAGTTTGGAATGACGCCTTCATAGGTAGTTGTAAAGTTGCCCTCAAATCTATCACTGGAGTAGTCCATTTTATATTCTTTACCTCGACTACCGTATAAAACTAGATCTAACTGCTTTTTAGTCAAATCTTGAACCGGGGTATTGAGCGAAAATTTATTCTCTTCGGCTACCGTGCCTAACATGCGTATATACCAAGTTTGATTCGACGAGGTACGTGACCATGGCCGTATAGCTCCCTGGGCAATGGTTAGTCGTTTATTTGGTATTACCAGTGAGGGTTCTATTTCCAGCCGGGTGCCCAAGCCGGTGCATTCCGGACATGCTCCATGAGGATTATTAAAAGAAAATGTCCGGGGCTCGATCTCGGCCAGACTTATATGACAATGTTCACAAGAAAAATGTTCAGAGTAGATAGTGTCTTTTTTATTTTGTTCTTGATGTATTACTATAACTCCATCGCCAAGTTCTAAAGCTGTTTCAATAGAATCGGCAATGCGAGTTTTGTCTGAATCTTGTTTCTCCATATCATCAACGCCCAGTTCTAATCGATCAACGACAACTTCCAAGTTATGTTTTTTATTCTTATCAACCCGTAAGTCTTCGGCTTCTTCTATGCCGTAAATCACGTTATCAAATCTTACCCGGACATAACCGGCTTTACGGATCTCCTGGAGAGTATTTTTATGCTCACCCTTTTGGCTCCGCACTACCAGGGCTAGAATAGCAATCTTGGTACCCCGGGGCAGAGTTTGAACTTGATCAATTATTTGTTCAGCTGTCTGTTTTGATACTTGCCGGCCACACTGAGGGCAATGTGGGATACCAACGCGGGCGTACAATAAACGCAGATAGTCGTAAACTTCAGTTACTGTACCAACTGTCGAACGCGGATTATGCGAGGTAGATTTCTGATCAATTGATATAGCCGGTGATAGGCCTTCAATCTGATCAACGTCCGGTTTATCCATCAAGCCTAAAAACTGCCGAGCATAAGCGGATAATGATTCAACATAGCGGCGCTGTCCCTCGGCGTAAATGGTATCAAAAGCCAACGATGATTTGCCGGAGCCCGATAGCCCGGTTATCACCACTAATTTATTTCGTGGAATCTTTAAACTGATATTTTTTAAATTGTGAACGCGAGCACCGCGTACCGAAATCGCCTCTTCGGGCATAAAAATTACCCCATCTAGTTTACAAAGATGGGTGATAGTTTACACCCTCAGTCAAGATAGGTCAAGAGCTAAGGCTTGGCTGCTGATTATTGGGTTACATTAGCCGTCGTACCAGCTACAAATATTACGACCGCCCAGGCCAGTAGCACAACAATCAAACCTACTATGGCCCCGATAATAACCTTTTTTGCTTTTTCGCCCCGTTCTTCACCTTGAGCAGTAGCGGCAACAAATCCGGCTGATATTATCATGACCACCGCTACTAAAGCCAATATACCAAGTACCCACTGGATGATATTTATTATCGTATCTTTCAAGTCGGTGGATCCCAAACCCACTGATGAACCAATATCTTCAATGCTAAAAGAAGTCTGAGCTAGAGCTGGACCGGCTAGAAATAGGCAAAATATGGTTGATATTAGTATTACTTTTTTCATATCAACATTATATCATTTATATACATTAATAAAAAAATGCCTCCCACTCTACGAGCGCAGAGCGGGAGGGCTTGGAAAACATGTACGAGGTGACAGCGGATTTAGGCCGGCGGCGGTGCCGAAGAACTCTTGGTGCTTCCGACCGCCATATCCTGCGGCTTGACGCACGTAAAGATCGGGATGAGCTGGTGCTTGGGATCGAGGTTCATCGCGCCATTGACGTTGACGCAGATGGTATGATCGTTGTCCCAGAGCTGACAGGCTGCCCACGATCCTTCGAGGGTGCGCATGGCCCAGTCGATGAGCGCGCCGCTCATCAGTGCCTCGAGCTTCTCTTCGCCTCCCACGACCGGGACGAAGTCGTCCTTGGTCTCGGAAAAGCAGAGAAACAGATAGGGCACCTTGTCGGTCTTGTTGGGAGGCTCGGCCATCTGTACGTAGCAGAAATGCAGGTACAGACCGGCGCGGATCAAGTCAGCGTAGAGCTGATCGCTCCGGCAGGGCATCGGTTGGGCCACCATCTTGCCCGGCTGGGTGCGCTTCTGCGACCGCCGTTGGGCGATCACGTCGTTCTTGCGATCCAGCGTGGGCACGCCGAACTCATCCGGTGGTTCAAAATTCTTGAGACGAACCAAGACTACTTTACCCATTTTGGGCCTCCGATCATGCTGGTACTGGTTGGAGTTGATACGAGAGCTACTACGAATTCAGTTTTCGTCTCTGTCTAAGCTAAGGCTGTCAAAGAATCTATACCATGAATATTGATAAATCCATAATACAGACCGTAAAATCTATCACAAAATCACCCTATTGTCAATCCAGGAGGTATAAATATCAATATTTACCGTGTTATACTATCAACAAGTATATGCCTGAAGTAAATAATTTACTCAAAGACCTGCCAACCAATCCCGGTGTTTATCTATTTAAGAATAAGCGGGGAAAAATACTATATATTGGCAAAGCAAAAAATCTGATTAATCGGGTTCGGTCATATTTTAATAGATCAGCCGGATTTACATTAGCCAAGAAATTAATGGTCGAGAAAATATTCAGCATCGAAACCATTCTAACCAATACCGAGACTGAAGCGATCTTACTGGAGTCGACGCTTATCAAAAGACACCAACCGCCTTATAATGTCGCTCTTAAAGATGATAAACATTTTCTATACATCAAAATATCCGACGACCAGTACCCCACCCTGGAAACAGTACGCCGCATAGGCAGTGATCGCAGTCGTTACTTTGGGCCCTATGCTTCAACCCGCTCGGTTCGGGTAACTTTGAAGATGCTGAAGCAGATATTTCATTATCGCACCTGTCAGCCGGGACAAGGACGTCCTTGTTTTGATTATACTATCGGCCGCTGTGCTGGTCCTTGTGTCGGAGCGGTCGGGCCGTGGCAGTATCAAAAAATAATAAAAAATATAATCTCTTTTCTTAAAGGTCAAATGCAGCCGGTCATTGAAGATCTGGAAGATCAGATGCGACAAGCAGCCAAAAGCAAGCGCTATGAGAAGGCGGCCCAGTTACGCGATCAGCTGGTGGCTATCAACAGATTGAAAATCGGGCAAAAAGTAATCGGCACCAAAAAATCAGTCCAAGATGTAATTAGTATATATCAGCAAAACGGCTTGGCAGCGGTGAACTTATTTAAAATCAGACATGGTTATATGGTTGAAAAAAGGAATTTCATTATGGAACGGGCCAGCGATATGATAATGCCTAATTTGATCAGTGAGTTTATCATGCGTTATTACCCATTAACTACGGATTGGCCTAGAGAAATAATTGTGGCCGTCTCGCCCAAAGAAAAAGCGGTCTTAAAACAATTAACTGGTGCAAAGATTACCGTACCTCAACGCGGCTTAAAGAAAAAATTAATTGCCATGGGCAATACCAATGCCCGCGACTGGCTGCAACGCAGTCAGCAAGCACAAGCAAAACGTCAATCACAAGCCCAACTAGCCTTATCTGATCTGGCTGAGGCCTTACATATCAACCTGCCTGTTCGTATAGAAGCTTATGACATATCCAATATTCAAGGTGTTAACTCGGTTGGTTCAATGGTTGTTTTCCATCAAGGCCAGCCAAAAAATTCAGATTATCGAAAGTTTAATATTCGAACAGTTAAAGGGATAGATGATCCAGCTATGTTGGCTGAGATTGTGCGCCGACGCTTTGCATCTGATAAGTTAAAATCTTTACCCCGGCCTGATTTAATAATACTTGATGGCGGCCGGGGACAACTATCAGTAGTTGATAAACATATTCCTAAAGAATTGAAAAATATTCCCCTAGTGGCCCTAGCTAAAAGACACGAAGAAATTTATCGGCGTAATCGATCACTGCCAATAAGGCTGGTCGGCCAATCACCTAGTTATTTTCTTATTCAACGTATACGCGATGAAGCTCATCGTTTTGCTATTGGCGGTCATCGAAGGCGACATCGGGCAGTAACAATTCATTCTAAGCTTGATGATGTTCCCGGAATCGGGCCACAGACTAGACGTAAATTGTTAGCCAAATTTGGTTCGTTGGATGGAGTGCTTAAGGCCAGCACGATCGAACTAACAAAAATTGTCAATGAAAAAATTGTAAAAAAAATATATGAAAATCTCTCCTAAAAAGATCGAAGCCGAAGAAAAAAAAGTTGAAAATAAAGCCACAAGACGTCAACGTAAGAAACGTCCGATAATGAAAGTTTCTGGGCGACAAGTATTTCAGTTAAAAAACATCATTAAAAAAAGGGCTAAAAGTCGGTAATTGACAAAAACAAGTCATTTTGCTAGATTCAAGGCTAGATTTCTCATGGAAAGACAGAAGATTTAATGAAAAATATATTACTAATCATACAGGTGGTATCAGCTGTGGTGCTCATTGTATTTATATTGATGCAGAGTCGCGGAGCAGGTTTGGGGGGCATTTTCGGCGGCAGCAGCAATGCCTACACGACCAAACGAGGTATGGAGAAATTATTATTTGTCGGCACTATTATCACCGCCATGTTCTTCCTTGGTGCTGCCTTAGCCAACGTATTATTATTTTAAACATATATTGGGCTAGGATTATAAATTAGCTTGCCTACCTTTATCAGCCAACAATTTCAGAAAATAAAAAACTGGTTTACTAAGAAAAAGGACCAAGATAATTCAGCTAGACAATCGACTACCGGACAAGCCGATGAATTAGACAAAAAGCTGGTTTTTGATTTGCGTTCATCCCGACTACCATCACGGTCTCAGCTTAGATATTTACCCAAAGTATTAAATCGAACTGAAAAAAGAATTATTAAAATCTTCTTAGCGATAGCGATCATCGCCTTGATTGTATTGGGTATAAGATTTTATCAGCGTCATGTCATAGCCGTGCCCACAGTTGGCGGACAGTATACCGAGGCCCTAATCGGCGCTCCCCAATATATAAATCCGCTTTTCGCCCAGACAAATGACGTCGATCAGGATCTAGTGGCCTTAATTTTTTCCAGTCTTTTTACTATTGATCCGGCCGAGGGATTGGCTCCTGATTTGGTATCCAGTTATGAAATTTCTGAAGATCAAAAAAGTTATACCTTTACCTTGCGACAGGATGTTTATTGGCATGATGGCGAACAGCTAACAGCCAATGACGTTTTATTTACTATCGGTGCTATACAGAATCCAGAATATAAAAGTCCGTTGTTCACCAATCTGCGAGGGGTAGAAACACATAAAGTCGATGAATTCACCATTACCCTGACATTGCCAGAACAGTTTGCACCGTTTTTATCAAATCTTATCTTTGGTATCTTACCGGAACACTTGTGGTCTGATGTTGATACGGCCAACGCCCTACTAGTTGAATACAACTTGAAACCAATTGGATCGGGACCATATGCTTTTCAGTCATTGACACGAGATCGAACTGGAATTATCAAATCATACACTTTGATACCTCATGATCGTTATCATGATCATTCACCTTATATATCAAAGTTAACTTTTCGCTTATACCCTGATTTGTTTACTGCCGTAGAAGCGGTAAAAAATAAAAATGTTGAAGGTATTAGCTTTATCACCCAAGACCAAAAGGAAGAATTAGAAAAAAGTGGCATAAATATTCAGGCTCTTGGTTTGCCACAATACTCGGCTTTATTCTTTCACCAGAAGAGAAACGAACGCCTTACTGATCTTAATATCCGCAGCGCTTTAGACAGAGCTATCAATAAACAGGTCATAATTGACGATGTGCTGGGCGGAGATGGTGTTATAGTTGATGGACCAATCTTGCCGGGTTATATCGGATATAATCCTGATTTGGACGTGCGGTCGTATGACCCAGAACAAGCCAATAGATTATTAGACGAATCTGGCTGGACACTGCCCGAGGAGGGACAAGTAAGAACTAAAGACGATAGCGAGCTGGCCTTCTCATTGACCACCGTTGATCAGCCACAATTTCTGGCTACCGCCGAACTAATTAAGACCAATTGGGAAGAAGTTGGTATCAGGGTGGAGCTAATAGTCGTTCCCAGCTCTCAAGCTCAACGTGATATAATTAAGACTCGGGAATATGACATACTACTATATGGCGAAATTATCGGTATTGATCCTGATCCTTTCCCCTTCTGGCACTCTTCTCAACAGACAGATCCCGGACTAGCCTTAGCCATATTCTTTAACAAACAAGCCGATAAAGTCTTAGAGCAAGCTCGGCAAACTAGCGACCAGGAGCAAAGAAATCTTAAATACCTAGAATTTCAAAACATCTTAGCCGAGGAAATACCTGCAATTTTTATTAATAGTCCCCAATACATATACGGCTTAGCTGATAAAATAAAAGGCTTTGAGCTGCGAAATATAACCGTGCCAGCGGACCGCTTTACAAACATTAACGATTGGTATATCAAGACCAAACGGGCTTGGCAGTAAGCCGCGGTGGTGAAATTGGTAGACACGCAGCGTTCAGGGCGCTGTGGGCGTAAGCTCATGGGAGTTCGACTCTCCCCCGCGGCACCAAAAAGAACATGAAACCTAAAAGAAAAAAACAACCAAAATCATTACGTATCATTCCTCTTGGCGGCCAAGAAGAAGTTGGTCGTAATATGACCATTTTTGAGTATGGCAACGATATCGTCATTTTAGATATGGGCATACAGTTTCCTGAGGAGGATATGCCGGGCATAGACTATATCATTCCCAATATTTCTTATCTTAAAGGTAAAGAAAAACGTATTCGGGGAGTAGTTTTTAGCCACGGTCATCTCGATCACATCGGGGCGGCGCCGATTTTGTTGGAGAAGTTAGGTTATCCGCTTATTATTGGTCGCCCGCTTACTCTGGAGCTGATAAAAAATCGTCAGGAAAACTATAAGAAAGGTACCACTGGCCGGCTAAAAATCAAACAAATAAAATCAATCAACAATACTGTAAGTCTGGGTAATTTCACTGCCCGATTTTTTGCTGTTGACCATTCAATTATGGATGCTATTGGTGTGGCCCTAGAAACTCCGCGTGGTACAGTAATCCATCCTGGCGACTGGAATTATGAGAAAGATCCGATTGGCCGTAAACCGCTTACTTATCATCACTTAGCAAGAATGCGACGACCGACTCTGCTGATGCTGGAAAGTCTAGCGGCTACCAATATGTCCCCGCGCGTACCAGAAAAGGTGATGTATCGTAATTTGGAGAAACTTATAACCGAAGCCAGCGGCCGGATTATAATTGGTACTTTTTCCTCACAAATTGAAAGAATCAATTATCTAATTTCTATGGCCGAAAAGTACGGCCGCAAAATTGCTTTTGATGGCTACAGCATGAAGACTAACGTGGAAATTGCTAGTCGCTTAGGTTATATCAAAATCAAAGAGGATGCCTTTATACCGATAAATAAAATACGTGATTATCCTGATCGGCGAGTAATGATTATCTGCACCGGTGCCCAGGGCGAGTCGCGAGCGGTGCTCTCCCGTATTGTTGATGGCAGTCATCGTTTTGTTCAAATTAAAAGGACCGATACGGTAGTTTTCTCTTCATCAGTAATTCCGGGAAACGAACGTACCATTCAACGCCTGAAGGATAACCTCTACCATCTGAGCGATAATGTTATTCATAGTGATATTATGGACGTTCACTCCAGCGGTCACAGTTCGGCAGCTGATATCGTAGAGGTGGTTAAGCAGATCAAACCGACCTACTTCTTGCCGGTTTATGCTAACTATTACTTTCTTAAGGAAGCTGAGAAACTAATCACCAAGCATGGTTTTAATAAAAATAATATTTACGTGCTGGAAAATGGTCATGTTCTAGATATGAGAGGCGGCCGGCCCAGAATTTTACCCAAAAAAGTAACGACCGATTATGTTTATGTTGACGGACTGGGTATTGGTGATGTCTCCCATATTATCCTGCGTGATCGCCAGCAATTGGCCAACGAAGGTATGATAGTCATCATTGTGACCATTGATAAACAGTCTGGTCGTCTCATCGATAAGCCGGAAATACTATCCCGGGGTTTTGTCTATATGAAAGAACAGCCAGAAATCAAAGCTAAGATCGAAAGAAAGGTTAAGCAGATATTGTCTAAATACGATTCTCGCAACCCGGCTAATGAATTAGTAATAAGAAAACGCCTACAAGACGATGTCGGCCAAATGCTATACAGCATGACCGAAAGACGGCCAATGGTACTGCCGCTAGTAATTGATGTATAATTAACATATGATACAGCGCATCTTGTCAGGCATTCAGCCAACCAGCCAATTGCATATTGGTAATTATTTAGGCGCCTTAAAACAATGGATAGAACTGCAAAATCAGTATGAAAGTTATTTTTGCATAGTTGATCTGCACGCTATCACTATTCCCTATGATCCTAAAAAGCTGCCACAGTATATCCTTGATACGGCTATGGATTATTTGGCCAGTGGTATTGATCCCAAAAAAAGTGTTATTTTCATCCAATCACACTTACCCGAGCATTCTGAATTAATGTGGTTGCTTAGTACCGTTACGCCAATTACGGAATTG
The DNA here is from genome assembly GCA_042570545.1 of Patescibacteria group bacterium. Taxonomy (GTDB): domain Bacteria; phylum Patescibacteriota; class Patescibacteriia; order JBHPGJ01; family JBHPGJ01; genus JBHPGJ01. The sequence continues at coordinate 53,018 of JBHPGJ010000006.1, forward strand.
CAGCGCATGACCCAATTTAAGGAAAAATCGACCAAGCATCAAAAAAATATAAATACTGGCCTGCTGAATTATCCGGTTTTACAAGCGGCTGACATTCTCTTATACAAGCCAGTTGCTGTACCGGTAGGCGAAGATCAAGTCCAGCACGTTGAACTTACTCGAGCTATTGCCAGAAAATTCAACAATAAATTTGGCCAGGTTTTCACTGAACCAAAAGCGAAGATTACTGCGGCCAAACGGATAATGTCTTTAACTGATCCAACCCGCAAAATGTCCAAAACTGACGGTAATCACACCTACATAGCTCTTAATGACAGTCCGGAAATAATAAAGAGTAAAATTAATAAGGCCGTAACGGCAACTTCTGGTGGTGGTAACAATCCTGGGGTCCAAAACTTACTACTCTTAGCCAAAGAATTTTCCGCCCCTCATACGGCTAATAAATTTGAAATTGAAGAAAAAGCCGGTACTATAAAATATTCTGAACTAAAAGAACAGCTGGCCAAAGACATCGCCGACCATTTTACTAGTTTCCGTAAAAAACGGGCTGCTCTAGAAAAACAACCAGAAAAAGTTAAAAAAATCCTGACTGATGGTGCGGTCAAAGCCAAGAAAATAGCTGCCGCCACCCTAAAAGAAGTAAAAGAAAAAATGGGGCTGGTTTAGCACCAAATTGACAATTATGATATGACGCCATAATATTACGGCGTTGTTCTTGTCTCAACTCGGGAGTAGCCGATGAAAAAACCGACTATATATGTAGTCTTTCGGAGCGATGAGCTAACAGTTGAACGGGCTTACCGGCTGTCAGAATCGACCCAACAAAAAGATACTTGTTTCGCCCAAATTGATGGCGGTATATTTGTGGTCAAGCTGGGCGGTTGGGACGATAAAATACCCTGTGCCGGATTCTTTACCAGAATCGAGGCTGATACTTTCATCAGCCAGCAGGGTGGCGTTGCTGCCAAAGCCTACGCCAAAAAACATTGAAGTCTTTTTCGCCGCATCGAGGAAGACTTCTTTATTTATCGACGCTGGCTAGTTCTAGTCTTACTTTGCGGCCCAACAAATTCTCAGCGATATTTTGAAAATGAGGCGTAACATCAGACACAAAAAAATGTTGACCATTCTGCTGCCGGGCTTTATCGGCTTGTTCCGGATTGTTTTTTAGCCACCCCTTTATTTGTCCTACTGTTTCTGATGCTGGGTCAACTAAAGACACGGCGTAGCCAATTTTGCGTGCAATGGCATCGTGCAGTAGTGGATAGTGAGTACAGCCAAGGATCAGAGTATCAATATTCTTTTGTTTCAAAGGTAACAGATATCGCTTCAAAATCATCATTGACTCTGAGCGTTTAAGCCAATTCTCTTCTACCAGAGGAACCAGTAATGGCGCCGCCTGACTATAAACCTCATGATCCTTATCCCGTTTTCTCAGTTCGTGTTTATAGATATGACTATTGATCGTGGCTCGAGTGCCAATGACGCCGATTTTTTTGTTTTGGGTCAGTCTTTCTGCCGCTAATACAGCCGGAGAGATGACTTCAAAAACCGGTACCTTGAGTTCCTTTTTAAGAAACTCGGCAGCCACTGCCGAGGCGGTGTTGCAAGCAATCACGATCATTGAAGCGCCTTGCCGCAACAGAAAATTAGCATCTTCCAGAGCATACTGTTTTATGGTTTTTTCGCTTTTGGTACCGTAGGGGGTACGAGCAGTATCACCAAAATATATTACCGGGTAATCAGGTAGCTGCTGAAATATCTCTTTGACTACTGTTAAGCCGCCAATACCGGAATCAAATACGCCAATCATATTACGACAACGCCTCAGTATTAACGTTAATATCCGACGACCAGTCAATTTCATCAAACTTATGCAACAAATCATATAGAAATTTCTTCAACACATCATATTGCTTCTGTTCTTTAGCCTCAAATTTGATTGTCAGATAGGGGCCATTTTGTGAGTAGCGGATCACCAGCATACTATCAGGCAATTCCAACCTGACTCCATCACCAGCCCGACCATCATCGATCACTTCGGCCTCGGGAAAATCCCGTTCTAGTAGTGGACTAATTTTTTTCATCAAAGCTACCTTCTTATCATCTTGGCTAAATATTTTTATTTCTGGGCTGGAGATATATTTGGGTAAAGTATCTAATACTTCATCTAGAGTTTGTCCGTTCTCGGCTAGAAATTTCAGCAACCGTAAAGTTGAGTATAGACCATCGTCGTGATTATAGAAGTCGGCCGAAAAGAAAAAGTGGCCTGATAGCTCACCGATAAAAGCCGCTTTTACTTCCTGGTTCTTTTTCTTCAAGAAAGAGTGGCCGGTTTGCCACATAAATGGCTCACCGCCGTGCTTGATGATAGTTTCTGAGACCACTTTCGAACACAGGGTATTGAACATTATCTTCTGTCCTGGATGTTCTTTAAGTACATCCATGGCAAAAATAGCCACCAGAATATCATTCCAAATAATAGTGCCCTTGGCGTCAACAATACCAATCCGATCACCGTCAGGATCATAAGTAAATCCGATATCGGCCTGGCTGTCTATTACTTCATCTCTTAACCTTTCCATTACGTCCCTTTCGGTGGGATCAGGAGTACCAAGGGGAAAACTGGGATCAATATTGGTATTTTTCTCCACTACTTCACAACCGGCTTGTCGTAAAAACTCCGGGGCAATTTCACCAGCGGTGGAATTACTTGGATCAATCAACACTTTAAATTTTTTCTTTATAGGCAGACGCTTTAAAATATCATCAAAATATACCTGTCTAATGTCCTGCTTGGTTACCGGGCCTGGCTGTTCGCTTTTTTCATAATCCTCTGCCTGTACCATCCGAAGTAATTCCTGCATACCGTCAGTAACTAAAGTTTCCGATAAGCCGTTGGCAAATTTAAATCCATTATAGGGAGCTGGATTATGTGAGGCGGTAACCATCACGCCGCCTGGCCGTTTTAGATAATGCTGGGCCCAATAAAAAGTGCCGACCATATTCATACCAATATCAACGACGTCAATGCCGGCCCAGCTTAGGCCTTTGATCAATGCTTCACTATAAGCCGGACTGGTAGCTCGGCAATCACGGCTGACAATTGCTTTGGCTATGTCGTGTCTTTTTAAATAAGTGCCAAACGCTTTGCCTAAATGTTCGGCCAGTTCCGGACTCAAATCTTCATCGACCAATCCTCTTAAATCGTAGCCACGAAATATTAAAGGATTTACTTTCATATATTAAATTTATTTTACTAGTTAAATATCTCTGGATTGCTATTACTACAGAAAATACCATTGATAGCAGCCCAAAGTCAATAAAACCAACTGGAAAAAACAATCCAATATGCTACAATAGCCCCACTATTATGATGGAAAACTTATCCCAATATGACCCCGAATTAGCAGCTGTTATCAAAGGCGAGCTAGATCGGCAGAGAAATGGCCTGGAGATGATTGCCTCAGAAAATTTTGTCTCCTTGCCGGTATTAGAAGCAACCGGTACAGTTTTGACTAACAAATACTCAGAGGGTTATCCTGGTCGCCGGTATTACGGTGGCAATGAATACATTGATCAATCAGAAAATTTGGCCATTGAACGGGCGCTTAAGATTTTTGGAGCTGAGCATGCAAATGTCCAGCCGCATTCGGGTTCAACTGCCAATATGGCCGCTTATTTAGCCGTATTAAATGCTGGTGATAAAATTTTGGGAATGGATCTGGCGGCGGGTGGGCACCTCACTCATGGTTCTAAGGTTAGTTTTTCCGGCCAGCTATATCAGGCCGTATCATATGGGGTGAACAAGAAATCTCACTTAATTGATATCGATGAAGTACAAGCAGTGGCCAAAAAACACCAGCCCAAGTTAATTATTGCCGGCGCTTCGGCCTATCCCCGCTTTATCAATTGGGAAGAATTTCTAAAGGTGGCTGAGGAGGTAGGCGCTTATTTATTAGTTGATATGGCTCATGTGGCCGGATTAATAGCTGCTAAGCTTCATCCTGATCCAGTGCCCTTTGCTGATATTATAACCACCACTACCCATAAAACACTTCGCGGACCAAGAGGGGCTATGATCTTGTGCAAAAAAAATGATCGACTTGATACTCAGGGGAAAAAGAATTTAGCTCAGAAGATCGATTCAGCCGTCATGCCAGGTGCGCAAGGCGGGCCCCTAGATCACGTCATTGCCGCTAAGGCAGTGGCTTTCAAAGAAGCTTTAGAGCCGTCATTTGTTGAGTACCAAAAGCAAGTGATCATCAATGCTAAAACTTTAGAAATTGAATTTAATAAAGAAGGCCTTACTATGGTCAGTGGCGGTACTGATAATCATTTGTTGCTTCTCGATCTAAGTAATTTAAATATTACCGGCAAAACTGCCGAGACCGTATTAGATGGTGTCGGTATTTTCACCAATAAGAACGGCGTGCCTTTTGACCCGCGTAAACCGTTTGACCCGTCAGGCCTACGCTTAGGTACCCCAGCCTTGACCACTCGTGGTCTGGTTGAAAAAGATATGGAATTAGTCGGACAGTTAATTGTCAAGGTACTGAAAAATCCCGAAGATCAAAATGTACTAACCGAGGTCAAGTCACAAGTAGCTGATCTGGTCAAAAAGTTTCCTCTCTACTCGGAGCTTACATAATATGGCAAAAATCATTGATGGTAAAAAATTAGCCGATGCTAAATTGGCTGAGTTGAAAAACAAAATTAAGCGATCGGATAAAACTCCTGGCCTGGCTATTGTAATTGTCGGTGATGATCCGTCATCTAAACTATACGTGTCGCTGAAAAAAAAAGCAGCCAAAGAGGTTGGGATTTATTTTAAGTTACATACTTTTCCAAGTAACACTACTAGCGATAAAATAATTAGTACAATAAAAGAGCTTAATCATGACAAGACAATTCACGGGATAGTCGTCCAGCTACCTCTACCAGCTGGTCAAGATACCAATGCTATCATCGCCAGCTTGGATCCGGCTAAGGATGTAGATGGTTTTCAGCCTGACAATATTAATAAATATCTGGCTGGCCGGGTAAATAAGATGCCTCTGCTGATCAGTGTTATCGACCAGTTAATCGATTCTACCGAACAACCACTCAAGAATAAAAGAGTGGCCCTGGCTACTAAAATAGGCGTATTCTCCAGGGCTTTAATGCATTATTTCTCTTCTCAGGGTGCTCTAGTAGAAATTACCCCGCCTGATAATCCGGTCATCGGCCAGTCTGATTTTGTGATTTCGGCGCTGGGTCTGCCGCAAATTATCACCGCTAACCACATTAAAAGAGGGGCGGTAGTTATCGATGTCGGTATTACGAAGATCGGTCGTAAAACACTCGGTGACGTTGATCAAAAATCAGTCGCTCCAATTGCCGGTTACCTTACTCCGGTCCCTGGTGGCGTCGGACCAATGACGGTAGCCATGCTGTTGGAAAGAACTTACAATAGTAGTAAATAATATGACAGCAACCAAAGATCCGTTAGAGTTTTACAAGCATTGTCCCAGATGTGGTGGTGAGTTAACGGTAAAGCCCCATCATGAGGAAAAAGCTAAACTAATATGTCAAAAATGCGGATTTGTATTTCACCAACATCCAACCGCTGCGGTATTTGCATTAATTACAAACAACCAGGATGAACTACTACTGGTTAAACGACGTTTCCCGCCCCATAAAAACAGTTGGGATGTTCCTGGTGGTTTTATTGAAATTGGCGAGGAAGCCGAGAAAGCGGTGATTAGAGAAATCAAGGAAGAAATTAATGTGGTCTTTCGACCAGCTAAAATATTAGGCACCTATCATGATTGGTATGAGCATAAAGGTTTGTATTATTCTGTCATCAATATTGGTTTTGTCGGCGATATCAGTGGCCTGCCCAATGCTGGTTCCGACGCTTCAGCTGTTGACTGGCATTCATTATCAAAATTGCCACTAGAGATTTATTTCAATTATATTACACGATCAATTAATGATCTTATAAAATCAAAAGATACCTAAATGGGATACCATCATATCAATGATTAAAATGAAAACTAAATACAACTATTGTCCCATTTGTGGTCACAAACTGGTCTGGCAGCATGAATCTAAACACCACCTAAAAGAACCTAAAAGACAGCTATGTACTAACTGCCAGTTCGTACTTTATGAAAGCACGGCCTCAACCGTAAGTGCCCTTATACTTAACAATAAAAAAGAAGTTTTGCTGGCTAAGCGCAATGGCCCGCCCAATCCCGGCTATTGGGATGCTATTGGCGGTTTTCTTGAAGGTGGCGAGCATCCAATTACCGGTCTGAAGAGAGAAATCAAAGAAGAAATAAACGTCACCCTTAAAGATATTAAGTATTTTAATATCTATATGGATACTTATTATCATCGCCAGCTTACCTCGTATACGATGAACATTTATTTCACCGCTACTATTGCCAGTGGTTCACCAAAAGCATCAAGTGACGTGGCCGGAGTAAAATGGCACTCCTTAAAAAAACTACCAGCCAAGATTGCTTTTCCCAATGTCAGTAAAGCCTTAAAAGACTTAGTGAAAAAAATTAAATAATGTCTTTCTCAATCGGCATTGTCGGCCTGCCTAATGTCGGCAAATCAACTCTCTTCCAAGCCCTGACCAAGAAACAGGTGGATGTTTCTAATTATCCCTTTGCTACCATTGATCCCAACGTCGGGGTGGTGGCAGTGCCTGACCAGAGATTAGATAAAATTGCCCAGATAACCAATTCAGCCAAAGCCATGCCAACCACAATAGAATTCCTTGATATTGCTGGTTTAGTAAAAGGCGCTCACAAGGGCGAAGGCTTGGGCAATCAATTCTTGTCACATATTCGGGAAGTCAAAGCTATTGCTCATGTTATTAGAACGTTTAGCGATCCTGATGTGGTTCATGTGGCCGGGCAAAGTGAGCCACAAAACGATATAGATACTATAAACATTGAACTGCTTATGGCTGACCTTAAAACGGTACAAAATAAATTGGCTGAAGTAGTGCCTAAAGCTAATAGTGGCGAAAAAGAAATGCAGGCTTTGTTGCCGGTGTTGGAGAAGGTCGAAGCAGGTTTTAATCAGGGCCAGTTAACTCGTCAGCTGGGTTTATCCGATGATGAATTATTGCAAATCAATGATTTAAATTTACTAACCTTAAAGCCAACTATTTACGTGCTCAACGTGGGCGAAGAATACTTCAAAGATCTATCTAAAGCGTCAGTACCCGACAGCATCGCTGGCCAGCCGACGGTGCCCATTTCCGCTAAAATTGAAGCTGAGTTGTCTGAGCTGGATGAAGCCGATGCTCAAGAATATTTAAAAGATCTCCACTTGGAAAAAACCGGCCTAGAAAGACTGATAACTACCAGCTACCAAGCGCTTGATTTAATTACCTTTTTCTCCGCCAATCCTAAAGAAGCTCACGCCTGGACAGTAAAACGAGATACTCTTATACCTGAAGCGGCCGGAGTCATACACACCGATTTTCAGACGGGCTTCATCCGAGCCGATGTAATTAATTGGCAGCAGCTGATATCTGCCGGCTCCGAACAGGCAGCTAAAGAAAAAGGCTTAATCGCAACTGAGGGTAAAGATTATGTCGTTCAAGATGGTGATGTAATCTTTATACACGCCAATTAATAAATTGACTATCGGTAAAATATAAGATAAACTGTCAGTGGTTTCTTCAAAATCGCCTGAAAATTGTGGAGGGTGGTCGTTTAGCATGACATCAATTTCTAATCGATGGTCTCAGTGAAAGGAGAGTATATGAAAGCGCCTCCGCTGCGTCGAGCGGGAAATTGGTTTTTCTTTACCCTTTTCCTTCCCCGCAGATACTACCACACGCGGTATTGAAAGGAGGTGATCATGTCTATGCAGGGCTAATCACCCTGCCTCATGGGAATAAAATCCCAAGCCCATGAGCATCGAAAGGAGTGATGCGTTAAACAAAAACAAAGTATTCCCGAGCCTGAAACTGGTCCGGGAGGAGCGTTTACTGGTTTTGAAGGCTGAGGCCTGCCTCGTGGGGGCCTCTTTTATTTTTATCTATTTATTAATAAGTATAACGATCTCGCGCCCAACCTGCTGCTGCGGACGGTTATAGACTACTGAGTCGCCGTCGTGGTTTAGAAACTCAGCCCAATCAGCCGGAATGATAGGAACGGTCTTAAGTCCGGTTTTGTCATAGAGCTGATCAAGCTTAAGCTGCTGCCAAATATTATTGAGTTTAATAACCGGCAAGGCTAGTACCATCCGTCCATTGGGACTTAGTAAGCCTTTTAACTTGGGCATGATACGTTCATAAAATCCCTCTAGTTCAGATATTATCTCTTTTCTCCTGGCGGTGGTCACTCGCGGTGATAAGGGTGGGCCCAAGTAACCTTCAGTCACTATTCGGTCGAAGGTACGATTTAATAACCGACGGCTCAGTTTCATTACATCAGATTGTATTATCTTGGGTTGGGCTGCTTGTGGTCTGATTTCACGGCGGAACCATTCCAGATTCTTCTGGGCTTTAGCTACCGCTATTTCGTCCATATCAGCGCCCACAACTTCGGCCACGCCAATATCCAAAGCTTCCTGCAGAACAGTGCCGACACCGCAAAAAGGATCCACTAAGGAATCATTACCCCTGACTTCCGCCAGGTGAATCATTATACGAGCTAGTTTCGGCGGCAGCATACCTGACTTTACTTGTGTTTGCGGACGTCCATAATCCTTTTTATTATAAAATTCAAAATCTTGGACTGCCTTTGTCTGCCCCACATAGACCAGGTCACCATCACTAAAAAGACATAATTCCAAACCATCGGATATTAATTTGTTCTTAGTCACCACCACCGATGACAACTGTTTTTCTCGACTAGTTACTAGACGACTATTAATGCCTTCACTTTTAAATATTTTTTTAATATCCAGTCCTTGCCTTTTAGTATCACCTAAAATGCCATCAGTATAGTCGCTCAGGCCAAATAAAAATTTACCTGATTTTTTAACCATTCTTGACCAGGGCCAGCTTTTAAGCCAATCAGTAAAATCTTTTTTATCAATTACCGCAATAATATTACCCGCCTTTACTATACCGGCAAGTTGTTGGACGAGCTTTTCTATCTCCAAAGATCCTCCAGATAACAAGGCAGCCGATCTGGTTTTGGTCCATTGGCCATAGCGTACAACCCTGACCAGCTCACCAACCGACAAAGTGGGTAGACGGCCAAAAATGAAAAAATAATTAGGCTTCATATATGACTAAGTATAGCCAAAATCTGCCCGTTCGGCGAATCAAGCAACTACCCTTGACGAATAAAAGACACATGGTACAATTGGGGACGACTTAATTTGGGGCTGTCCCCAATTATTTTTTCTCACCAAACAATCAATACCATTAATGAATCAATACGAACTACTTTACCTCATCGACGTCCCTCCCTCGGACAATGAGTTAGAAACTATATCGGGACGTATAAAAAATTTAATAAACGAAGTTAAGGGCAATATTGTTCATGAAGGAAGCCTGGGACGCAAGAAGCTGGGTTATCCCGTCAATAAACTGCAGCAGGGTGTATACAATGTGGTTGAATTTGATTTGCCCACCGGTGGTTTAACTAAACTTGGGCAAGTTCTTAAGCTCGACAATGACATCATCCGTTACCAAATAATAAAAATCAGACCACGGACCGAAGCTGATCGGCAACCAGCCAAGTTTGAGACGGAAGAGGAACAAACACCTAAACCAGTTAAAAAAGAATTGCCAGTCAAGTCGCCGCCAGCCGCCAAAGAAAAACCAGTAGTTGAGGAGCCAATGATTAGCAAGGAAGAGCTTGATAAAAAATTAGACGAAATTTTAGAAGACGATATCATTAAGTAAAATATTATGGATTTAAACAAAGCCATGGTTATTGGCAACCTAACACGCGATCCCGAGAGCCGGAGTACGCCTAATGGACAAAATGTCTGCAATTTTAGTATCGCCACCAATCGTATTTGGAAAGATCAAAAAACTAATGAACGTAAGCAATCTGTCGAGTATCATAATATCGTTGCCTGGGGCAAGCTAGCCGACACTTGTTCCCAATATTTAAAAAAGGGCAAGAAAGCCTACATTGAGGGCCGTCTGCAAACCCGCACCTGGGAAGACCAAGCCGGCAACAAACGTAATCGCACAGAGATAGTGGCGATGAATTTAATATTACTTGACCGAGCTGGTGCTCCTACTGAATCAGCTGACAGCCCTGAGCCGCAAACCCCAGCCAATGATTCCGAAGAAATTAACGTGGAAGATATACCCTTTTAAATTATGAACAGTCCCAAAGTCAAAGTCTGCTACTTTTGTACTAATAATATATCGAGGGAGCTTGATTATAAGGATTCGCGTTTACTTACTCGGTTTTTATCGTCTTATTCCAAAATCCTGCCGCGGCGTAGAACGGGCACGTGTCTAAAACACCAACGCAAATTGGCTGAAGCCATAAAACGAGCCCGCTATATGGCCCTGATACCTTACACTAACCGCTAACATCCCAAAATATGGCCGGGATGAATGATCTCAAACTTGGTACGGTAATCGACCTGGAGGACCAGCCCTGTCAGGTGGTTTTTGCACAGCATGTAAAAATGGGTCGTGGCGGTGCGGTACTTAAAACTAAATTGAAAAATCTGGTTAACGGTAATCAGTTAGAAAAAACTTTTAAAAGCGGCGATAACGTGGAAGTGGCCGATCTGCTTCATGGTAAAGCCAATTACCTATACGCCGACGATGAGGGGTTGCATTTCATGAACAATGAGACTTATGACCAGTTCAACATAGATAAAACCGTAATTGGTGAAAAAGAAAAATATTTAATTGAGGGCTCTGATGTTGATGTTCTCTTATTTAATGACAAGCCGGTAACGATCGAATTGCCAAATAAAGTTGAGTTAAAAGTAACCAGCGCCCCAGAAGGAGTACGTGGTGATACGGCACAGGGCTCAGTAACCAAAGAAGTAGAGCTGGAAAACGGCACAACCGTAAAGACGCCTTTATTTATAAAAACAGGTGATGTAGTCAGGGTGAATACCGAAACTGGTCAGTACGTCGAGCGGGTTTAGTAAAAACCTAGTGGGGTTGGCGTGGCTGTCTTGGTTGTCTTAGTCGTCTGTTCTATATCTGGGCCGGGCATATGACTTATTCTTATCATTAACTAACGGTTCCCTGGCTTCACACCAGTCTTCCATCGCTTGAGCTGATGGGAATGGTAATGGGTGGGGTGGCCAGTATCTGGCAAATATTGAAATATCTACAATATCGATTTTATTATCCCCATTGAAGTCCATACACCTTGTTTCGTGACAGGTGCCTTGTACTCTCTGTTGAGCAATCTTATTGAGATCTATTAATGTTATCTGTTCATCATCATTATAGTCTGCCATACAAGCATCTAGGTAATCTTTATAATCGTATTCAGTAACGGCTATGTTGTCATGCATTATGGTATTCGTACCAGAAGTGCTCCAGATGCCCACTGTTCCACTGGTCAGTCGTCTGACTGTGCTGTCGGTGGCCACTATTTGCCATTGTGCGGGCTTGCCAAGATATTCGGGCCAGACCTTGGCCTTAATAGTGGTTAAGTTACTACCAATATCGATAATAGCGATTATCTCAAAATTGTACCAGGTGTCTCTAAGTGTTAATTCGCCCGTGTCCAGCGTGCCAGCCAGGTCACCGCTTTGGTTGTCCGGATGTTTGGTAAGATGGAAATTACGATTTGCATCATCCCTGCCTATACGGTAATACATGTCACTGTTTGGATAATCTGAGAAGAAGGTTATGCCAGCGCCAGAACTAACATTGCCAAATTTAATCTTCCCGGTGTATTTGTAGTTAGTCCAATTTGCAGCAAGTGGATCAGAATAATGTGTATGAATATCCGTCAGATCAGGACTGCAGGTTAACACTTTGTTAGACCCATCAAGGTTAACAGTAAACAGTCCCGGTACTTCGATGGTGCTGTTATTCTCTCCGGTAGACATCCAAAGCGGTGGGTCCACTCCTACGCTATAGCCTTCAAAGTCTTCATCTAGTGCCGCGCTGCATTGGAGTCCTTCGTCTACGTTACCATCACAGTTATTATCTTCATTATCGCATATCTCTATCGCACCTGGGTGTATTAGTTTATTATTGTCATTACAGTCATAAGGAGCAGAACATACTCCATCGTTAATACCATAACCATCTTGGTCTATATCTGTGCAAATTGGACCACCAGAAGACTGGATAGATACTTGTCCATCAGTAGTGGTGGTAAACTCTAAGACTCCTTGATCAGAGGTTGCTATAACTGTATTAACTCCTGCCCCAGTAACGGTATAATTGGTGGATGGTAGTAGGTTAGTGAGGATATTTTTTGTACTCTCTCCGTTTACACCAGTGGGTAGCGTGTAGACTGACTGAGTGACTGAGTCTACTGACCTGGTAAACATCGTTAAGTAATTATTAACCAGGTCCTCAATTAAGGTGCCTTCCAAGTTATTTGTCGTTGATATAATCGAGCTTATTGGCGTATGGCTCATTCCTACTTCACCCACCTGAAAAACATTAAGGAATCGATAATCACCCGGAGTATCTGGTGACGGATCAACCTCGGTTATGCGGAATGTTGTGTATCGTTCTGCACAAGTACATGACCCATCATCGGGCGGACATGATACTCGGATGCATTCGTATAAGGACGCCGGATCTCCTAGATCCTCATCGCTGATAATGGTATTTATCCCATTAGTTGGCAACAATGCTGACTGGTACACTGTTTCATTATCACTAGTGTGTTGGAATACACCATTGCCAAGATCGGCTGGTGGTATGGGTGAAATATTAGTGCCGCCCCGATAGTGGAAATAATTTTGCACAGCAGAGCTGGTAAAGTTTAGCGTTGTCTTAAAGCGATCGTATACCACCACATAGCCTGGCAATATATGAAGAAGTTCGCGCTCATATGTCTCCGTCATTTTTTCGTCACCCGCATGAGAATCATTTACATTGGTATAGAATGCATCACTTGCGTCGCCAACGGCATATGTATATTCATTTGTTTGTTGAAATCGTACAATATCTCCGGTGCCATCACCTCTTCTTTGCCAAGCGTCATCTATTTGAACAGTATTGTGATATTTAGTATGGCGCGGCAAGCCCCTGCTGAACCCTTCTAAGGTAACTTTCCAGCCATTTAATCCAGGCCCACCTTTGTATATCCAGAACATGTTTATATCTGAATGTTGATGACCCTCGGTGCGATCGGGAGATGAAAATGACACTGATACAGCGTCATCAGACCAGCTACTACGACTATTAACAAAATCATTTCCATCCGACAAGAAGCCGGTTGGCAATGCTTCATGAGGATCGTTTTGCGGGGCCCCGGGATCATTTAATAGAAATCGATAAGCTAGAATATTACCCCAGGTATAATCATTAGCGTTGATATTATTTGTCCAGTAGCGCGCATAAGAGCTCTCCGTGGGCGAGATACTATTCAAACCCTCTGCTAGCAGTAAAAAGTTGCGCCTAGAATATGGACTGATACTCATAGAGGTGTCGCGTGATATGTCACCCACCGGTAATATCACCTTACTACCTGGCTGGATCGTGTATAGATGATAGGCTACTGATTCTGAAGGAAACGTAAAACCGGGCCAGTTAAAGTAATCCGCATAGTTAACGCCCTGAAAATGCAAGAAGATCTCAAACATAAACATCTTACTTTCTTCAGAATAGTTTGACCCTTCATGCCAACCTCCACCCGGTTGTTCGTATTGCATTACGGTCGGGATACCCTGTTCTTCTAATTTTGCTTGTACAAAACTTCGCAACTCTGTGTGTATGGTGCCGTCAGCCATGGGCAAACTCAGCGTATCCGACTGGCCAGTAGTTGCGGCACAATCGATATAACTAAAGGAATTATCGGCTTCTCCGTCAAGCACAACGGCCGCATATGCCGTAGTAAGAAGTTTGGCATAGTAGAAATTATTTTTTGGATTGTCATTACTCCACTCGGGGTGAGAAAAACAAACATTATTACCGTTCCATATCTCCTGTGGTAACTGTTTCATATAATCTTCATACCAGATACGTCGAGTCTTGCTGGGATCATGAGGAAAAGGATCATCCATGGACGGATGATCATTCATAAAGTCATATACCGTAGCAATATGTATTACTTGGTCACGGGAAGTAAGAAAATTATCAGCTCTTTCGTCTGGAGACACTAATGTTTTTATATCTGCTCCGCCATAGTCTTTAGCAATATCATCAGCCTCGAGATAAGCTTCGTTAGCATAGTTTTCGTCTTTAGTAAGATAATATGCTACCGCGTATCCTGCCGCTCCGGTTTTGTTTAGTTGACTGGAAAATGTATTCCAATCATTGGTGGTAGTGCAATTTGGCGTCACACTACCGTCTGTTTCTCTACAAGCATCTAGTCGCCACCGGTTCATTCTTTCAGCCGCGCCAAATAGTCTCGGGTGTGGCTGAGATGTAACGATTGTTTGCTTAATAATCGGCGGCGTCTCTTCGTCCAGATCTATCAGGCCAGGCAGGCCCATAATGGCTGCAATTGCAATTCCTAAGGCGCTGAGCATCATAAATAAGATCCCCACTTTATGCAGAGTGGGTATTGAGGTACTAACCTCAGTATCGGTATTTGGCATGGATTTATTTTTTTATAGTTAACTACATTAATTACAGAAGCGATAATTCTTTCAGCTACTCATGTATTTTAACACAAATTAGCAAAAAATCAATAAGGCCCACGTGATGTTTCTGTGGGTCTTTTGTTATACCGGCCAATACGTTGAGCGGGTTTAATAATTAAAAAGATTTATAGCGGTACCGGAGTTTAATCGGCTTTTTTGGCGGTGGCGGATCTTTATAGATACTTAGAAAGTCAGACACAACTTCTTCACTGACCGGGCAAAAATGGTCAGTGCGGTGATCGCGCATAACACTATTGTTAAATGTCGGCCGCTGCCAGTTGGTGTAACCACAGGTGTTGTAACAACCAACGCCATTACCCATTTTATCGCCCCACTTGTCACTACAGGTAAAGCCTGGGGTGGTGCTGGCACAGTTTGGATACTCTGGTTCCAAATTGGTTGTTGGCGGGACATGCTTGTCATATTCATCACCTAACCCGGCAAACGAGTGTCCAAATTCATGGATCATAAACAGATACATGTTTGAAGGCATATAAGCAAATCCTTTTTCGGCAATAGCAGCGCCAAAGGGTGCTACGTCACCGTTAAATAAAACCACGATCTGATCATTATTATTCTGATCATAGCCGGCACATTGAGAAGCCATATTAATTAACTTGGTTTTATTCAAACAAACCGGATTCATACCAATTTCATAACACTCGTCATTAGGATCAATATCATCTACCCGGTAAAAATTAATCTTATCTAAACTACCTGCAAACTTAGGAAAGGTGTTGAATTTACTCTTCATCAATTCCACATCGCTGGCAAATTTACTGTCCGGACCGATATCAGGATAAAAGTGAGTGGCGATGAAAATAATGTCCATTCTATTCTCTGAATCACCAGTAACATTTAGCTCAGTACAATTGTCCGACGTAAGTGGCTGTTTACGTGGCAGCGGTATTTCAAAAGTATTACTTTCATTTAATGAAGAATAAAACTGATATGAGGGTATCGTTGTGCCTTCAATTTCACCTGTTTCAGGATTTTCTCGATCAACAAAGGTAAAATACTCGGGCGTGGCTATTCGAGAAGTGGTTTGTGACGGTAGGGCCAGAAAAGCGACCGCCATTACTAATGTATAAATTAAATACTTGCTCATCGATATTTTAATAATAAACAAGATAAACTATCACATAATAATTACTTTGTCAATACTAACTAATATTTAATTATAGGATCTCGAGCTATTATTCTCCGGGTGTGATTGTTGGTCTGGGCAATTTCTTACCTCCACTGCCTCCACCGCCACCATTATCATCTATTATTTCAGTAACTAAGAAGTCATCAAAAGACTTCGTACCGGCTCGCATGGTCCACACGCCGACGGTACCGCTAGTGATCCGCCGAGCAGATGAATCATATGCTTCAATATCCCAACTGCTGGTATCTTCAGCTTGACTGGACGGCCAGATGCGGGCCTTTATGAGAGTTCGATTGTTATCGGTATCATTTTCTACCTTTATTCTGAAGGAATACCAAGTATTAGCTGTCATCGCAACTGAGGATTCGGTTATACCTCCAAGGTCATTGCTTTGTGAGTCAGGATGTTTTGACATCTGGAAGTTAACACCGGAATACCGACGTAGCCGATAATAAGTATCTGAATTAGGATAGTCAGAGTAAGCCGTAACACCAATTCCACCGTTAA